>CAZFPQ010000004.1:25582-49895 GCA_964521065.1 uncultured Bacteroidia bacterium
TCAGACCCATCAGACCCATCAGACCCATCAGACCCATCAGACCCATCAGACCCATGATATCATTTGTATTTAGTGGACGCTATGTTTTTGTTCGATGCCCAATCTTTGGAGTACCTCGAACGTCAAGCGTTCATAATCACGCGCGCCATTAGACTCCGAGTCATAGGCATAAATATCTTGCCCCATGATTTGAGCTTCGGCCAAGGCGATGTTGGTCCGCACCGTTACCTCGAACATCTTTTCAGGATTTTCTGCCTGGATAGTGTCGTAAATATTGCGGTGTAAAATTTTTCTTTTGTCGTATTTATTCAAAAGGATTCCCAGTAAGGAAAGACCCTGATTGATTTCATTTTCCTGAACCAGCCCAATCACTTTGTTGATCTCCTGCAAACCTTTCAGCGAGTGTCGTTCCGTTTGCATAGGCACCAACACGTAATCGCTCGTAGCAAGGGCATTGACGGTCATCAACCCTATACTAGGAGGGCAATCAATCAAAATAAAATCATACTCCCCCTTTATAGGCTTTAGAAGGCCGTCTAAAAGACGTTCTCTCCCCATCCTAGTACTCAACTCCACTTCAGCACCCGAAAGGCTTAGAGAGGCCGGAACGAGCTCATAGCCATTTGAGCTTTGTAGGATTTCGTTCAGGCCAACTTGCCCATGCATGGCCTCATACAAAGTCGCGCCTGGAGGGTCCACAAAACCTAGGCCGTGGGTCAGGTTGGTTTGGGGATCGGCGTCAATCATGAGTACCCGAAATCCGCCTTTAGCTAAGGCCGCACCCAAGGCTCCGGTCGTCGTTGTTTTTCCTTCGCCTCCTTTGAGTTGAGCAATGCTGATCGTGATAGCGTGCATAAATGCTTACGTTGGGTTGTTTGTACCAAATGTAACCACAAAGTTTAATGTTTACAATTAAAACCATAAAAACACAATGTGTTTTGTGCACACTGTACACAATTTATATTTTGACCTAACTTATACATTCAACATATTCCTGATGGGGGCCTGACTCCGGTATCATACCTGCCATCCCAAGGAGGAGAAAAAGCCATGTAGTTGCCGGGATGAAGTTCAATCCATTCCGATATCTCATCTTCTTCTTGATCTCGAGAATAGATGAAGTCAAACTGAACGCCAAACCGTTCCACTCGAAAAGGAGTAACCTGAATAGGAGTTAAGCAAATTTCCCCTAGTTCTTGGATCCGCTTTGAAAAGCGCTGCTCAACCTTCTCAAAATCCATTTGATCGGGTGGCCCTAGTTGGTCAATGTGAGCTTCTATGAAGATGCCGTCTGAATCCCATAGAAAAACGGCGATGAACAATGACCCTCCAGCTTCGGCACTCCCGGAGTGGTCGCAAAGACCTGTAAGCCTTCGGAAGTGTGGCCCACCCACTTTGCATGATGCCCGTCGGGAACAATGGTAAAATAGGGTTGGCTAAGGTCATTCTTCCTCATCGTCCAGAATTCAATAGCGAACAGCAGTAAAAGGCTGTATAGGTTGAAGGAGTAGTTTCTAAGAACATATATGTCCCACTTTTGGTGATCTTAACCATACCTATCCAGTTTTATCTATGCTCCGGAGGACCCTGTACAGGCAAATCCAAAGTCCCCAAATACAAAAGGACGCCCGTGTAGGGCGTCCTGCGTTATGAACCAAACTACTACAAGATATCTTTATGATCTATCAAAAGATCAGGAAGTTCAAAGCTTCATTTCAAATTTAGTCCAAGTCATCGAAAATCTCAATGGCTTGCAAGATTATCTGAGCTTTTATATCAAAACCTGGGCCAAAACAATTGATGATGACAAGGGAATGGCTTTATTGATCTATTTGTTCACGTAAGTTCAAGGCATCCGAGTGATAAGGATGGGAAGGATTATCGAGAATCCCACGTAAGATTTTGTTCGATTCCTCAACTTTTTGGCTTTGCCCAAAGGCCAAGACGAGATACCATTGAGCTTGACTGTGGTATAAGCTCCCAATTGGAACCTGCCTCAAGGGAGCTATTGCAGCTGACGGATTACCTACTCCCAAGTATGCTGAGCCGAGGTAAAACTGAAGGACAGCTTCCTCTGGCCTAGATTGAGCTAAGAGCTCAAGGCCGGTTAACGCTTCCTCGAAGTCCCCCGTAGCATAATGCTGCATACTGACCTGTAACAAGCTATCGTCTTCACCGCCTCTCATGGATATTCGATCAGGATAGGGAGCAAATGCGGCTTGATAAGGATCCTTATTGATTCCTCTGCTTAAGAAATAGCCAAGCCCAAGCAGCACCACAACTATCGCAGCCAGTGATGCCCATCTCGTCCAAGGAAAAGCGACTACCTTGGATTTACGTTCTGCTTCTAGGTTTTGGAGCTCCGCTTTGTAAGTGGCAGCCCGATTCAGTCGCAATACCTCATAGGTATCTTGGTAAAGCTTTAATTCGGCCTGCATATCCGGGTTTTGGGCTAATTGGGCCTCAAACCTCGATCTAGCGACCGGCGAAAGCCGATTATCTAGATATGCTTCGATTTGTTCTTCCATTTCCATTGTCTGCTGAATTCAAGACTCAATCATTTCTTGCACCAAAGATCGAATGGCAGGGTGCTCTTTGACCAGTTCTTTCAGTTTTCTCAAGCACTTACTTTTCTTGTTCCTGGCAATCTGTTCATTCGCATACCCCATGCGTTCCGCAATTTCTTCCATGGAGTATTTTAAACTCCAGAGGCTAAGTACCTGTTTACAAGCCTTACCTACTCCTTCTAGAAGATGACTGATCATGGCTTGTTGGTGATGCTCAATTGTCCTCACTTCCGGCGTTTCTGCTACAATTCGTTCCTCGGCCGGGCTCAGTCCGTCCCGATACCGCTGCTCCACGTTTCTACGCCTTAAGTGAGCAAACCATTGATTCTTGCACACCGCAAAAAGATAGGTGCGTAAGGAACTCTGCCCCTGAAATTTTTCCTCTTCTACTGCAATCATCACGCTGACTACCGCATCCTGAAACAAATCTCTGGCTTTTTCTTCTTCTGCACCCAGTTTTGCCAAATACCCTAAAGCCGTATCACGCTCAGAAAGATAGAGTTGCCTCATGGCTTGCTCTCGAACACTCCCCCCTTGCTTGATGGCCTCGATTAATTCGGCATCACTGAATAATTTCCGTTTTCCCATACCTTGGTATCTATGGCAGGGCTAAATGTAACCTTTTCTGAAAAAATTGTCGAAGCAATCCCCAATTGAAGGAGATGATTAGGAGATTGAGAGAGGACTTGCTAAGTCAAAAAAAGCAGGACCAATTGTACACAGTGAGTACACTTGATCCTACATACACAAAACTATCTTTGCTAGAAGGCAAAAAGGCCATTGATGAACCGGAGTAAGTAGCTTTTACCCAAGTTAGACTTTGTCCCAGAACCTGTACCTTTACCTGGAATCCCTCATGCCCACTGGCTTAACTCAACCGCCCCATTTTCCCAGCTTGGTAATCTTGGAAGGCCTGCTGGAGTTCTTCACGGGTATTCATCACAAAAGGTCCATAAGAGGCCACTGGCTCTCCAATGGGTTCGCCAGACAGGATCAACACCGTAGCAGGGCCGTGAGACTCCAACAATAACCGGGAATCCTCTTGCCCAAATGCCGCTAAATGCCCCTCCGTCATGCTGGCATTTTCATTGAGCGTAAGCTCGCCGGACAACAGGTAAACCGCTAGGGACCAGCCAGGCTGGAAGTTCAGCTCGACCTCTCCCGCTTTTTCAAATCGCACATCCCCTAATAACAGGGGAGTATGGGTCTCTGCGGCCCCTTGTATTCCAGCATATTCGCCTGCTATTACCCTTAGGTAAGCATGCTCCGACAACTTATAGTGGGGAATATCCTTTGAGGAGATGTCTTGATACTTGGGCGGCTCCATCTTGTACTTAGCAGGGAGATTTACCCAAAGCTGGATCATTTCTAAGGTACCTCCGTTTCTGCTGAATTCACGCTCGTGCTTCTCTTCATGGACTAAACCAGAAGCAGCGGTCATCCATTGGACGTCTCCTTCAAATAGCTTCCCGTTGTTGCCAGCAGAATCTCGATGCTCTAGAGCTCCTTGATAGACCAAACTCACCGTTTCAAACCCACGGTGAGGATGCTCATCCACTCCTTTAGGCACCTCACTGGGGCGAATTTGAACTGGGCCCGCATGATCTAATACCAAATATGGATCAAAACTAGGCACACCATGCCCTGGAAAGGCACGGCGAATAGGAAATCCATCTCCTACCTGGGCTCGCTTGGTAGGATGTATGCTTAATAAGGTTTTGCTTGTCATACCTTTCTAGTTTGCAGTAAATAAATGTGCTGATTAGTCAAACGGAAGCCAGGTTTTAATGTTCAAACATCATTATGTGTATTCTTCTGCCTACCATATTGTCACGAGATCTCTTAGTTTCACGACAAATCCATCTTTTATGTATCTGCCCTACATGAATCTGTACTTCAAGCCAGGATTAACCTTGTTGATCTGCCTCTCATCCTTTCTAGCTGTTCCATTATGTGCACAAAGTGGATTTACCAAAGAACAAGGGGATATTTACGCCAAAGCAGACTATGGAGGATTTAGCTCGGCAGATTATTACGACCTCAATGGAGCACGTATCCAAACTGATACCTTTAGCCAGCGATTTACCAGCATCTACTTGGAGTATGGAGTAATCCCTCGGTTTACCCTCATCTTAGACTGGCCAGCTTATCGCTGGCAAGGGTATAGCAGCAGCAAACAAGTTCAGGGCATTGGGGACCTACGGGTAGGATTAAAATGGGGCATCCTTGGGGGAAAGTTCCCCTTGTCTCTGACTATAATGCCTGAGTTTCCTATTGGACCTGCTGAATTGGTCGCTGAAAACCTCAGCTCGAATGGAATGCCGTTTAACCTCCCAACGGGAGATGGAGAGTTCAACCTCAATAGCTTTCTGTCTCTTTCCCATTCCTTCTATCCCATTCCGGCCTACCTGAATCTGTTCTTAGGCTATAACCTTCGAACCCAGTATCAAGGGCTTTCTTTTCAAGACCAACTGAGTGGGGGAGGAGAGCTTGGCGCAGAATTGGCCAAAGGAATATGGGCAAGAGTGAACATTAACCTTCTTCAATCTTTAGGTAGTGTTCCTCAGAGCACCGATTTTGTCCGGGGAGAAGGAACATCTTTCTCAGCCTTTGCTACAGGTCTGACCTGGATGATCATCCCCAACCTAGGCGTTGACCTGAGTTTTCAGACCTTTTTTGGATCTCCGATCCCACGGAGAAACGTATTTGACAACCGCTTATTAATGCTCGGTTTAGTCTTTGAGAAAAAGCAAGAATAGATGCGCTTTAGAGATAGAAGAGGTGATTAGAGAACCGCCTCTTATGCCAGTCCTAGTCCATACGCCTTCTGTGATCCGACTTATGCTGTCTATTCATTAGAATAAATCAAGTGGATAAACCTTAGCTTGGCCATTAATGATGACGCCATGGACCCGCTCTTTGCGACCAAGTCGGGTATCGTCATATTCCAATGGAAAGATCAGAAAGTCATCATTGGTCATATAGTCTCCATAGGGGTAGCGGGTATAATCGCGGTTAAAGCCCGTTTGCGGGGTTAACACTTGGCTTTGAGGGAACATGGTTCGCCAGGTCGTCCAGGTAGTTTCCACCACCATGAAAGTCTTGGCCTTTTCCCCAATTCGGCTTCCATTGACACAATCAAAACGCATTTGTGACCAGTAGCTATCGGTCGCACGGTCATAAGGCATCAAATTGGTGCTGTATAACTTACCGGAAACCCCAAAGGTGCTTATTTCATTGTTGATGACTCGGTTCCATGCAGACGCCGTTCCTGTCAAGGGACAATAGTTAATCGATACGTAGACATCATCACCCAGCAGGTCATTGACGATTTCATGCCAATCCAAAATCCGGTGAGGATAAGCTCTGACGTCCTCGCCCACCTTGAAGCCGACCACTAAGTCATCGTCTTGGA
The DNA here is from genome assembly GCA_964521065.1 of uncultured Bacteroidia bacterium. Taxonomy (GTDB): domain Bacteria; phylum Bacteroidota; class Bacteroidia; order J057; family J057; genus CAYVAP01. The sequence continues at coordinate 31,565 of CAZFPQ010000004.1, forward strand.
GGTATCCGACTTCATTTGGGGTGATAAAATTCAGGTTTTCTAGAGAGGGAATCCCATCCTTCCCCGGTCCGCCATCCAGCACACGGTTACTGGGAATGGCCCAATCGGGATCACTCGATTGAGCAATGGCTGCACTGGGATCAGCCTCGGGACCATTGTAAATCTCCGTACCAGGATAAAACGCCCCAAAAGAAAGCCAAAATCCCATTAAGGAGTGGGTAATGATCATTCGATTCCCAGCCAGAGGCCCGCTGATCGCCTCACCAAAGACATTCCACTCCGTGCCATCGGCACTTTGCATGATGACCGGCAGGCGATTATTTACTGCAACAAATTCTAAGTCATTGGGATTAAAAAATGAGACCACGAAATTGAGAGCTTTAGAGCCTACAACTACCAGAGCTTGGCCCTCAAATTCATCTTCTATTAACGTTAGTTCTCCCGTAGCAGGAACAAAAGGCCCAGCGGGCGGAGGGGGTAGGGGAGTGTCTTGGTTTCTGCAACCACCGATGGCTAAGCATAACCAGATGGGAAAGAGGAATAAGAAGCGAGAAGTGTTCATGAAGTTGGATCAATTTGAAAAACCAATGGAGGATTGGGGTGCCAATCGAAAAAAGAGCCCTACAGTTAGCTTTTGACTGGTGGCTAACTGGGTCCCATCAACATAGCGGAAAATGGGCAGTTCACTGGAAATCCGGAAAGAGATCTTGGGATGTGGGCTCAGTACCATTCCAGGCACAAAGTGAATGAACTGCCCCCCTGTGTTGCTCAGGGGAAAATCATTCACCAAATCGGGGGAGACCACTCGGTAACGAAACATCAGTAAAGGGTCAATGATCCAGCGTCCCGATACATAGCGATCACTCAGGCCGGCGAATACCTGCCACTCATTGCCAAACTCATACTGCTGTAGTCCGTCAAGTCGATCGGCTGAGGAAGTCATGCGGCCTGTAAGCATGAGGTTAAAGCTTAGGTTTTCTTTTAGCAGATGATAAGCTGAGAAAGATGACCAAAACATGAGATCCCAAGCTCCACTACCTGGCTGAAGGTCTGCACTTACCCAGGACCCGTCTTCTTCACGTCGCTCATTGCTTCCTGTCGGAATCTTGGGCCCAATACCGATACTCCATCCATAATCTTGACGGTCTATAATGGTTCGGCGAATAAGAAGAACAAAATCCCCTAATCCTTGGGTAAGCGTATAGTCACGCCGCCCAGGAATGGTTTCTATGATTCTTTCTTGAGCTACATGAGCAAATAGCCCTGCGATGGACCAATTGCTGTCTAGGCCATAGCTTATTTCCAATAAGGATGAGTGGGTACTACGCTGTCTTGTTTGATCTTGTAGGTTTTGATTTTCGTTGAATAGATCTCTCAATCGGTTATAATCATAGGTCAGCTGCAATTGTAAAACCTTATTCCCACCTGCTGGTAAGCTCAAATTTCCAGCGATGGGAACTCCACCTGAGCAGCACTGTCCCCAAGCTATATTCCCACACCAAGCCAGTAGCATCGTAAAGATGAAGCTGCGCATATTCAACTTTTTGACCTCAATATGGCCTTAGTTTTGCCTCCCCATTGTCATCGCCTTAACAGGTATATGACTAAAAACTTCCTCAGCGGCAGGGATGTAAGTTCAGCGACAGGGTAAAAACCCATACCCCCAGTGAGCCTGTTTTTTTATTCGTATCTTCGGAGCTTTAATATCCTGGTCGAACTTATGCTACCTTACTTCAAGCTTACTACTAGGCTATGCTTGGGCCTAGTGTTTATCTCCTTTTCTGTATTTGCACAAGGAGAGTCTACTTCCTTTCAATCTGGAAAGCTCTATTTGAAACTACAGGCCGAATCACCTATTGTGATTGCAAGTGTAAACGCAGTCACAAAAGATCCAAGATTAGCTGAATTAATTCAACCGTTTCAAGACTACGGAGTGAGCTCGGTCAAGCGTCCATTTTTGGGTTTACACACAGCTATTTTTGATCGAGTTTATGAATTGGAATTTAGTAGGGTAGGGGAGAGCCAAGGTTTTATTAGTGCCTTAGAAGAAATCACATGGATAGAATATGCAGAGAAGGTTCCTTTGCATCGCTTTGAGTTACAGCCTAATGATCCTAACTGGTCTTCTGTAGCCAATCACCTCAAGCTAATTGAGGCCGATCTAGCCTGGGACTTCCATGTCGGAGGGGGAGCCAAGGTAGCGATCGTGGACGACGCGGTCCAAGCTACTCATCCCGACCTAGCTCCTAACCTTTGGACCAATCCTTTGGAGATCGCGGGCAATGGACTAGATGATGATGGCAATGGCTACATTGATGACGTACACGGCTTCGATGTAGCGGATGGCGATGGGGATATTCAGCCACCGTCCAATGCCAATGGAAGTTTTTTTTCTCATGGAACCCACTGCGCAGGAATCGCCGCGGCTAGGACAGACAATGGGCTTGGAATCGCTTCAGTAGGATATCAGACCCAGCTTATTGGCGTGAAAGGTACCGGTGATACGGATAATCCCCAATTTATCAGCAATGCCTATGCGGGAGTGGTTTATGCAACGGTAGCTGGAGCAGACGTGATCAGCATGTCTTGGAGCGGCAATGAATCTTCTCAAACGGGCTATGCCATCATCAGAGAAGCGCACGATCGGGGAATTATGTTGGTAGCTGCAGCAGGCAACTATGGAAATGACCGTGTCCGCTATCCTGCTGCCTATGAGGAAGTATTGGCCGTGGCAAATACGACTGTTCAAGACAAGAAATCTTCTAGCTCTTCTTTTGGAGATTGGGTAGCTATCTCTGCTCCGGGTACAGCCATTTACAGCACAGTAGCTTACAATGGATATGAAAACAAAACGGGTACGTCTATGTCCACGCCCATGGTTGCAGGACTCTTGGGGTTGATGAAGTCTTACAGGCCGGGATTACCTAAGTCTTATTATGAGTACTTCTTATTGAAAACTGCAGACTACATTGATTGGCTTAATCCTGGCTTCAATGGTAAATTGGGCAGTGGGCGGATCAATGCCCGTCGGGCGATGGAAGTCCTCAGTAATTTCTGCTACCCCAACGCAGATAGCATAGGAAAAGGCTTTATTGATTCGCTTAGAATTAGTACTGAACTGATGGGATTAGCCGGCCCTGATCAGGCGATTGGATTTAATCGGCAACAGGTAGCAATTTTAGGCGATAGCCTCCCAATTGAAGTCCAATTTGATGCTTTAGTTCCATTAGGAAGTTCTCAGCAAGCAGCCGTCTATGTAGATTGGAATGTGGATGGAGACTTCCAAGATCAGAACGAAGCCGTTTGGAACTCAGCTCTTTTTGCCAATGATACTACTTTTGAGTTGAGTATCTCCATTCCTAGCTCAGCAGTTAGAGAATTAGAAAGTAGGATTCGTGTGATCGTATGGGAGGCAAATGGCAGCTCTGATCCTTGCCAGAACTTTGAGAATGGGGAAGTGGTTGATGCTCTTTATAACCTCATTCCACCTATATGTGAGACTGGGTCAGTGCTTGTGTCTGAATTTCCATATGTAGTCGATTTTGAAGATTGGACCTTATGTGATACTACTTTTCTTCAGACTTGCCCCTTGCCTGAAGGATGGTCTAACGCATCTTCAGACGATTTAGAATGGCTCGTTCATCAAGGAAGTACCCCAACTTTTGGCACAGGGCCAGATCAGGATATTTACCCAGCGGATCTAATTGGAAAATATCTGTATGTAGAGACACCCGATAGTATTTCGGGACTTATCGCCCGTTTAGATCTGCCTTGCCTTGATCTTTCATCTTTAGTCTTTCCTACCATTACTTTTTCTTACCACATGTTTGGCCAAGACATGGGGAGCTTAAACTTAGAAGGGAAAGTAGATGGTCAATGGGAGACCTTGTGGACAAACACTGGAAATCGTCAAAACTTATGGCGAGAAGCTGAAGTAGACTTGGCGGGCTTTGGAGGAAATATCGCGAGGCTAAGATTTGTATCCCGCAGTGGACAAGGTGAATTGGGAGACGTAGCCTTGGGTTTTGTAAATATTGGGGATGCCATTAGTTGTGAAGGAGAAGTAATTAATAGAAACCAAGCAGACCAAGTAGAAGATGGAAGTGGCAGGGTCCGTAGCCATATGAGGAATGCTGACTGTACTTGGCTGATTCAGCCCTACAATGCTCGACGCATCAAGGTTGGGTTTGATCGGTTTCAAACCATCCAGGACCAGGATTACCTTAAATTGTACGATGGAGAGAACCTTTACTTTCCTTTGCTAAAAGAACTCTCTGGATTTGGTGCAGATAGCCAGTTCATTGATGGCGGAAGTCTTTATCTACATTTTACATCTGATGACTTAGGTGAGCAAGATGGTTGGCAGCTTCAATATGAAGCAGAAAACTGGGATAGGGTTCTAAGTTACGAGTTCGGTGAAGTTGAAAGCATAGAAGGGGATACCTTATTGGTTCCAGTAAATGTGTCCGATTTCGAGGACTTACTTGAACTAGAAGGTAAGCTCCAAATCGAAGGGGGACAGGCAGAGTTAATTGGATTGGTGGAACTAGACCCCAGCTTATGGTCAGGCTTTTCTTTTGCTGTGTATGGTGACAGCATCATCTTTAATTGGTCAGGTAACCCAACTAGTCTTGGAGATGGGACTTCACTTTTTATGGCCGAAATTGTGAACCGTGGTACCTCTCAAGATACCTTTAGGCTTTCTTTGGAAAATGGTAGACCAGGTGCATACGAAGCAAAGCGAAAGGCAGGGGTAAACAACGTATCTCTAATTTTGCCCACTGGAGATGAGAAGAAGTTCGCTACGAATAGGAGCACGTCTTTGCAAAGTGTTACCTCTCAACAAGTGCTGGGTGGTCCCAATCCCTTTTCAACCCAATTTAGTCTACAAATAAATGCAAGTACTTCAGCAGTAGTTGGGGTAAGCCTCATAAATAAGCTAGGACAAACCGTGTTTCAGGGGCAATATCCTATTCAAAACATAGGTGTGACCAAGCTCAATATAGACACCTCTGTGCTAAGTCCAGGTTGGTATGCGGTAAAGGTGAATATGGGTGGCTATTATGAGGTCATGAAGGTTCGCAAAAATTGATAGGATGCATTTAAAAGTAGCTTAGTTCGCATATAACGTATGTTTTCATGTAGGCTTCAGTTCTGCTTAATGCATGAAAATGTATTGAAGTTTTGCTTCAAAATGCCATTCCCAGTTCATGATGGGGCAGTTTGGAGCGTCTACTGGCTTGGTAGAAGGATGAAATCCTGTTGCATGAAAATGTATCGAAGTTAGGCGTGGGAGTCAGTATCTATAATTTTTATAGCCTCATGAGTTGGCTTGCAAGCTGCTGATAATCAGTGGATTTTTGTTGGGTCTTCCATTTATTTTGTTCACCAAGTGAAAAGAAGAAATTTGTAGTCAACTTATCCCTTCACTATTACTTTACTACAAAAAAATGCGCCGCCCAGGATTGATCTCTAATCAAGCCCAAAGTTACTAGGCTCAAATTAACCTCTTGCGAAAAGGATTTTTTCCCTTTGGTACTGCTTTCTTTTAATAATACAATACTATTAGTACATACTTAGGCGCTTGTAAGTAATTGATAGGGAGCATTTTACAAGAGAACTAGGCTACTAAATAATGCATCTCATGGTATAGCTGCCTACAAGAAAATGCATCCTAGGCCGCTTAACAGCTACATCTGCATGCAAGATGGCACCAGCTAGCTACGGTTGAATGCATCCTCAGGAAGAAAAAAACTACAAAAAAATGTGAACAGAAGACTGCTACAAAAAAATGCCAAATAGCTTATTCCCAGCTCCCAAAGGAGAGTTGTGGCTAAGTGGCTGTTTATCAGTGTCATACGCTTATTTAGCTACAAAAAAATGCGTAACCAAAAGCTTGGGAGTCAGTGTTTAAGAGGGTTGTTGGCTACAAAAAGATGCCCTCTTCTTGATTCAGCAGGTTTAGTAGGGTAGCCATGGCTTTTGGGTCAAGTCCTTTGAAATCCTGAGCTAGGTTCGAAGATAAGCGCAAAATTAAGCTACAAAAAGATGCACAGACTGAAGTTGGCTACTCTTGCATGACTTTGTATTGTAAAAAAAAGGAGGGAAATTGCTCTTAAGGTCGACGTTCAGGGCCCATACCAGTTACATCTATTTTGTCCTTCTCTATTCGGATCCAGCAAATACGGTTGGATTTGAGAAATTGACTTTGTCCAATCATGAGTTCTACCGCCACCAAGCCCATCAGCAATCGCAGGAAGCGGCATCCAGTCCATTACACCGTCTTTCAGCCTAATATCCTGATCAATGCCAACACCGATATGAAGTTGGTAGAAACCAGGCTCTACACGGAATTGCTGAACCATAACCACAAGGACAATCCTGATCAGCTGGTGTATAAAATTCCATACGAGGCGATTACCCATCGCATCGACAAAGATGCCATTTCCCGCAACGCCAAGCGAGAGTTCATGAAGCTCACCAAGCGTTTTCAAAAGCGGGTTTTTGACTTGGATGAGGATTTTATGAAAACGCATTTTGGCGAAAACTACCCAGCTTCTATCGTGGCTTTTCCGGTAATTCGCTACCAAGATACCTGCTTCGTGATTGAGGTGAACCGCTACTTTAAGGCCATTTTGGTTCGCTTGGAGCTGGGGTTTACCAAGGGAGACATAGAGTTGCTGCGAACTTTTGTCCATACCTACTCACATCGTCTTTACTGGCTGATCCGCCATTATCAGTGGCGCCCTAATACCAGTTCTATGCGAATTGGCTTAGATGAACTCAAAGCTTCCCTGGGCTGCGAAGGGCGCTACGACCGTTTCCAAAATTTCAAAACCCGTGTGCTCGAACCCATCAAAGAAGAGTTTGAAGGCACTTGGGTGGAATTTTCTTATGAAACCATCCGGGGGGGTAGGGGAGGAGCCGTCAGGGAAATTGTCTTCCACTTCAACAATGACTTTGAGCAAACCAAAGAATTGAAGCTAGGCGCTGCTTACGAATGGGAAGAAACGTTGCTGCATCTGGGGGTGGCTAGTCGTGAGGTGTTGAAGATTCGCCAATGGGTGATCGAAGGAGCTGAACTGAAAGACGGATACCGTTGGAACAACTATTATGTGCAAGCGGTGATCAAGCTGGTACGCCAAAACCTGAGCCGAAAGGCCAAGAATAAGCATGCCAACAAAGTCCGCAATCTACCCGCTTATCTGTACAAAATGTTAACCGAAGGTTGGCTAATTGAGTCAGTGGAAGAAATGCGGAAACAAGGCGCAGAACCCATCACGGCTCAGCTAGATGTTTTCCGGCAATACGAAAACTCTCAGTATTCGCCAGTAAAGAAGCCTAAGGAGCCTTATAAGACATCCTATGAGTCCTTCAAGGAAATGTACGACCTACATAGAGAAGTACACGGAAGCCAGCTCAGTGAGGAAGAATACGCCCAAGAATTAGGGTACGAGATCCACGGAGATTTCGTGGTAAAGGTTGCCTAGCGCTTTCCCTATTTCTTTTCCAAATATTAGAATACCCGAATCCCCTACTGATTCAAGTAGGGGATTTTCCATTATCTGAATCGAATTACACAGTCTGGCCCGACCCTTGCTTATAGGATAGAACCTCTGTGCGACACACCTTAAATTTTTAGAGAGCCTCACCTTCGCTTCAAAAATGGATATATGAGACGAGCTTTATATTTTTCATGGATTACCGCCATCACACTAGGCCTATTGGCTTTGACTCCCATCAATTCGTCACATGGGTTTGCGTTTATTTTTGCAGGATCTGGAAATACGGACCGGATTACTCATGTGTTTGGATACGCTGGTGTAGGAGGAAACTTGACCATAACCGTAGGCATCGACCCGACTAGTAGCTATGCTGCTTTGATGGAGACTCCCGTACAGAATGCCATCTTAGTCATGAATACCTTGACTTCGACGACTGGCAACATTCAGGCAGGTAATGTTCCAGCCGGGCAGTACGATTTCGAGTCCGTCTTTTTACATGAGTTGGGTCATACCATGGGACTTGCCCACGTAAATGCGGCCACTGAATCTGGCCTTACGGGAAATGATCGTAACTATACCAAAGCCGTCGAAGGAACCAATGCAGTTTTTAATATTGCTACTGGGACGGATGGGATTATTGGGTCTGCTGATGATGCAAGAGGCGATGATATTCCTTTGAATTTCTTCAAAATGTCAGACAACGATCCATTCACCATTGCTGGAACGGTTGACGCAAGTACGTATTCAAACCTTCTGTCAGACCTACCTGGTGCAGACTTGTTCCCTGCCAATCCAGACTTTTCAGTTGGGGCAGCCCTCGGGTACGCTAATACGGAAGCCGTTATGCAACAGGGTACATTTTCCGGAGAAGCTCAGCGAAGCTTAGGCCATGATGACGTAGCAGGCCTACGATTTGCCATGGCTGGCCTCGACGAGACGGAGGGTACCGCAGACGATTATACCTTCAACTTGGTCTATGCGGGATTGACGGCGAGTGCAGACATTGTGGTGGATTTTGATAATTCTGCGACGGGCTTTGCAGTTGCCCAAACGGGAGGAGCGGGCTTTATAGCTCCTTTTAGTAACCATTTAGTCGTTACTTCAGCTAATATTTTTTTCAGTGATAACGGCCTTACTTGGTTTTTCAATCCCAATGTTTTGCCAGTAGAGTGGCTGAATTTTTCTGCCTTTCCGGAAGGAAATGATGTGGTGCTTCATTGGGCTACTTCCCGAGAAGTAAACCATCACTATTTTGAAGTTCAGCGTAGTATTGACGGAATGGAGTGGACACCCATTAGGAGTGTTTTAGGCGCAGGGGGGGATCAGGTGCAAAACTATCAGTACCGAGATCGAGGCATCGGAGAGATGGCAAACAAATTAAATTACAGATTGAAGCAGGTGGACCTTGACGGGCAATATTCTTTTTCAGAAGTGAAAGAGGTGGCTTTCGTTCAAGATCGTTCTCAGGTCACATCCTTCGGTCCCGTTCCCGTTGAAGCGGATAGCTATGCAGATATTTATGTATTGACTCCCCAAGTGATCGAAGTCCAAGTAAGAGATATGCAGGGTCGAGAGGTCGTCCGACTTCCTTATGCCTTGCCAGCCGGGCAAAGCAAATTGAGCATTGGCCGGGAATTACTTCGACTTACTCCAGGCGTCTATACGCTACTAATCAAAGGACCTAGTCTACAGTTTACCACCACATTCAACCGTTAATTTAGTTCTACCTCGACGATATGCGAAAGATAAGTGTTTTACTAATCATGCTGACTTGTGGCTTTCATGCCTTCGCTCAGGAACTTGGTTTGGCTGTGGAATCTATTTCGGTGGCACAATTAGAAAGTGGGAGCTGGAAATTAAGCGATCCTTCAGAGGAATTGATAGCTTGGTCTTCGGAGAGGGTAGAAGCGTTGTTGAAACCTCGACCAGGTCAAGAACCTAGCTTGCAAAGCCATTCGATCAAAGAACTGCCTCAAGGTGGATGGGCATGGGATAGCCGCTGGCAGATGGGTACTCAGCAGCTAGTTTTGCGGCAAACTCTTGTCACCAAAGACGATTTCTTGCTCCTTCTAGAAGTAGGACAATGGGAAGCTTGCCTCGGACAAGTAGGTGATGAGCCAAGCTTTTCCGATGACGGCAAAGGGTGTGAAACAGGACTCTTGATGCTTCAGGCTAAGCTCCACTAAAGGAGTTGGGAGTAGGTATTAAACGCTTGGCTCCCAGCCGGGTTCATATTGGCGTCCCCAAGCCATCTGGGCCTGGGCATTACCCAAGATATGACCATTTTGCTGGTCGATTAGCAGACTACCTCCATGATCCATGGCGATTTGTCCAAGGTGGCAAAGCATGGTACTCACATATGCATCGTGAATAGGCGCTCTCAAGGTCTCTCCTTCACGGATTCCTTTGGCCAGGTTGTTCATGTGGCGATCATCAAGTGAGCCCCGGCCTAAAGTATCGGTGGTCGCTGATTGCTGGGCCTCCTTGAGTTCCTTGAGCAGCTTATTATCATTGTCATACACCCGATAAATATTGCGGTCGAGTAGAATCCAGCCCTTTTCCCCGTGGATGGTCGCCCCCCGGCCACGCTGGTGGTAGCTTTGTGGAGAGCAGCTCTTGCCTTCCCAAGTGATCATTTTTCCATTGGGATATTGATAGGTGATAAATTGGGTGTCTGCAAACTGCCAGTCATCATCAAAAAACAAGCGCTGCCCAGTAGCGATTACTTGGGTGGGAAATTTTACCCCGAGGGCCCAGCGGCAGATATCGATTTCGTGGGTCCCATTGTTATGAATTTCTCCCGTACCCCAGTGCCGGAACCAGTGCCAATTGTAATGCACCAAATTGTCTAGATAGGCCTTACGCGGAGCTGGGCCTTGCCAGAGTTCCCAATCTAACCAATCTGGAACCTCCGCCGTGGTGCCGTTTCCAATGCTTTTACGGCGGTTACTGTACCAAGCTTTGCCAAAGAATACTTCACCGATGATTCCCTCTTGTATGTCCTGCATGGCCTGAATGGACACTGCCCCCGATCGTTGCTGGTTACCCATTTGCATCAACAAGCCATGTTTGGCTTGGGAAGTCACCAGCATTTCTGCCTCTGCGGGATTATGGGCACAAGGTTTTTCGACGTATACATGCTTTCCCGCCTGCATTCCCATCAAGGCCATAGGAGCATGCCAGTGTTCAGGAGTAGCAATGGCTACTACGTCAAAATCCTTCTTTTCCATCAACTCTCGGTAGTCCTTGATGCCTTTAGGCCGCTGACCGGTTTCATCTTCTACCATCTTCTGAGCTCTGGCCATGGCTCGACTATCCACATCGCAGATATAAGCGACCTCCGCATTGGGAACCGCCTGGATGGCGCCAATGAGTGACCTTCCCCGTCCGTTGACTCCGGCCACGGCAAAGCGTAAGCGCTCGTTGGCACCGAGGATCCGTCCATAACTCAAGGCAGGAAGACTTGTGAGAAGAGAAGCTGCAGTACCAGCGGCAGCCGTTTTGATAAATTGGCGTCGAGTGCTCATAGTAGATTATTAGAAGGAGAGATGGGAATGGAGTAATGGGGCAAGTAGAACAAATGGCTTAGAAAGCCTATCACTCCCAATGTAAAACCAGGTTGATTTTTAAGGAAAAATGGCCAGAGAAACAATCAAATGAGATACAAATAGACAGATGAGTGATAGTTGACATATCGGAACGGTCAAAACAAGATGCAATCGATTGCAAGGTCTGCTGAGCTTCTCTTAGATATTTTTAAATTATGCTTCTTTTAGGGGAGAAAGGTGAAGATTTTTTGTCCATTTGAGGTTACCTATCGCTCCTAGAAAGCTACCAAGTGACAAAATCAATCTTGGTATGCTTAGTTCTACAATAGTCTTTTGTTCCAATAGGTCAACCTTATTAGGACTTCTGATCTTTTCCCTGCTAACCTTTCTTTTTCTCAGCCAGGTCGCTGGGCAAAGCTGCGGAGACAATTCTGCTGTGAGCTTAGCCAACTATTCTTTTGGAGGGGGGACACACAACTATGAGTTTCAATTGTGTATAGGCGGTGGAGTGTTGGGAATAGATCGTGGGGCTGCAGCCGATACAAGATCATTCATGATTGCTACCTATAAAAATGGAAGCAGCATTACCCTTTCAGGGGCGACCCCAACGCTAACCAGTACAGAAACTGGGGTTAGCATGAACGGAAACATCATTAATGGGACGCTCAATTCTTCCACCTATGGCACTACCTCTGGGTTAGCATACATTCACCTAGGTGGCGATCCATTTACCTGTGTATCCAGTACAGCCCTATGTGGCACCCCTCTGGCTGATTGTTTCAGCATTGACCTTTCCTCGGATGTATTCTTAGATAGCATCAAGGTATTTGGGATAGAGGGGGATAACAATCCTTTTGCTGGGTGCATAGACGACGAAGACCTCAAAATTGACCTTATCGCGGCATTGCCAGTTGAGTTTACTGATGTGGAAGCTAGGCCAGTTCGAGGAGATGTGCAGCTTTCATGGACAACGCTATCGGAGATCAACCATGATTTTTTCACCGTAGAGTACAGTGACAATGCCAAAGACTTTATGCCTTTAGGTAAAGTGGCAGGAGCAGGGAGTGAACATCAAGAAACCCATTACCAATATCGTCATCAAAGTCCAGGCCCAGGCCGTCATTATTATCGCATTCGACAAACGGACCTTGATGGAAGCTTTAGTTTTTCTTCCCTGGTTGAGGTAGAAATGACGTCTCAAGGGCTTGGGAAGTGGCAAACAGTACAAACTGGAGAGCGATATCAATGGGTTAGAGAGGAAGTAGGAATGTCCCTGAGTTGGCAGCTTACGACGATGCAAGGGCAGGTATTGCAGCAGGGATTTACGCAAGAAGGAAGCATCTCTTTTGACCTTCACCCATATCCTGCGGGACTTTACCTAGCTAAAATTGGACGCCAGACTTTCAAAATTCTACGACCATAAAAAAAGCACCGCCCTCAGCCTAAGGGCGGTGCCATCATGAAGATTAACCCAAACCAAAGTAGACCTCGGGATGATGAGGGGTGAGACCATGAGGCTAAATTATTGATAGCCAAAAAGTCATACCCATGGCATCATACGTTTTATTGGGCAGGTGCACTGAAAGTGCGAGATGTGAGCCTATTTGTGATGTACATAATCTCAGCTCCCCGTCTCATTACACATTCACGGTAGTAAGTGCAGGTGCGGCGGGAAAATCAACGGGAATCTGAGTACTACCGTGGATAAAATTGCTGATGATTTTGTCGCCGATGACCATCAGGGTATCCACCAAATTCTCTTGGGTATAGCCCGCCTCAAAGAAGGCATCTAAGGCTTCGCTACTAGGCTTGCTGCGATTGAGGGTGATGTCACGCACAAAGCGAGCTAAGGCATCGAATTTAGGATTGAATGAAGCTTGTCCGGTACGGAGCTCTAGAATCTGCTCGTCTGAAAACCCATTCATTTTTCCAAGTTGAGTATGGGCCGCCAAGCAATAAGCACATTCGTTTACTTGACTTACTACAAGGTTAATGATTTCTCTCTCTTTGCCCTTCAAGCTGCTTTTGCGGTTTTGTAGCTGTAGGTAATCAGCTAGGGCCGTATCACTGTAAGCAAAGGTCGCATACAAATTGGGTACGAAACCTAGGTTTTTTTGAAGGTTGTCAAAGATTTGTTGGTTGTTCTCTGATACTTCGCTGCGGGTGGGAACGGAAATAGTTGCCATATCAATGTTGTTTGAATGTTTTTGATAAAAGCCAATCCTGATTCATGTTTCGATTGGCTACATATTCAAAAACGGGCTTGACTGGCCTAGGTCATGAGTCGGATTTCCCGACGGATTGTCCATTCTTCCCCTTGATTCGATCGCGGAACTGAATGGGCGTATCACCCGTTTCCCGTTTAAAGAGCTTATTGAAGCTGGTCGCCTGGGCATAGCCCAGCTCGAAGGCGATTTCTTTTGCACTAAGCTCACTGAAACGCAGCAATCGTTTGGCTTCTAGAATCACTCGATTGTGAATAAGCTGAGAAGGGCTCGGATGTCCTAGTTGGGCGAATGCGTTGGCCAAAGTTTTGGGAGACTTGAACAATAAGTCGGCATACTCGCTCACCTGCTTTTTTTTCCTAAAATGCATATCTACGAGGACCTTGAATTTTCGAACCATGTCCGTCTGTTGATCATTCAATTGATGATAGCCTTGTTGTGTTTTAGCTAAACGGGTAGTTTTGATAATCAGGCGCTTAAGTAAAAGGCGCATCATTTCCCCCTGTACCCGGTCCTTTTCTAGAAACTCATCCAAGAAGACCTCTAGCAGCAGCTCAAATTTCCCTTGCTCTCTTTCAGGTAGTGAAATGATGGGTACATCAGAGCTACCAAAGAAGATGATGCCGTTACAAGACACTTCTTGATCATGGTCTACAATACAATAGAACTCTCGGTTGAAAGTGAAGGCCGTCAGCGGAAGAGCATTTCTAGGAAAACTCACCTGATGTAAATAAGTCAGGGTGAGCATTTGCTGCGACTTCAGCTCGTAGGAGATTCCGTCAATTTCCAATGGGGCGCTGTCTGCTCCCCGATTCCACAATACAGTGATCAGGTTGGGGTACTCATAGAGTTGCTCTCGGTCTTTGGCGTAGTCAAAGCTGAGTCCGAAAAAAGCCCCCAAGGAAGGATCTCTGAATGGATAAATCATACTCCTTCGTTTAAGGAAGCAAAATGGCATTTACAGGCGGTGTTGTTCTGTCAGGTTGCCGACGATCTAGGTCTCTTACGCAAGGGATGCAACTTTTTCGAACCCCTCTTATCTTTTTCCCATCAAGCCCCTCCCATATTTATGGCTTGAAGGCAAATGCGGTTAGAGTTCCTTTATCGGTGAAGCAGAAAATGAGCAGAATCTATTCAGTTGACTCATTTATGCGATGTCCACCCTCCTACCCAGGCTACTTTGATTTCTAACCAACCCATAAACATCTGATGAAAAATCCCATCTTGCTTTTTACCTGGTTGCTGACCATGACTGGAATATTCTGGTCTTGTGACCAAATTTCTCTAGACCCTTTGGTCGAATTTGATGAGTTGACCGAATTTTTGACCGATTCATTAGGCGTGGATGCCTGTGTGAATTCCGAGAGCTTAACCGTATCAGACCTTCCAACAGATGCGCAACGCTATCTAGATAGCAACTACTCCGATGATTCGGTAAGTTCTGTAGTGCTATATCAAAGTGACCAAGCTAGCCTCTACGAAGTAGGCCTTAGCCGCGGGGACTTCCTGCTTTTCGATATTCAAGGGGATTTGCTTCCCTCTAGTGACAGCAGCTTGATTAGCCAGGATGAATTAATTGAGAGTATTACCGATGGATTAGAAGTAGGTTTTCCTACGTTCCTCATTGAAGGCGCGGGGCTAGTATGGGCCTATGGAGACCTAGCGGTGTATGAGGTTAGCTTTTTTACTGGAGATGCCATAGAGCTGGTGGCCAGCGGCTCGGAGGTCTGTTACGTCCGTGACGAGGATTGACGACATAGTAAGGGAGGAGTTGATCCTCCCTTACACAGTTTTTAATTGGAAGGTAAAGCTGGTTCCCTGTTTGAGCTTACTTCGTACCTCAAGGCTCGACTGATGAAGGTCGATGATTTTTTTCGCAATGGCTAGCCCTAGCCCAGTACCACTCTGGCTAGATTTGGTGCGACTTTTGGTCGCGTAGCGGTCAAAGATATAGGGCAACTCCTCTGGAGGAATTCCGGTTCCTGTATCCGCGACTTCTACGGCTACCCAGCCTTCTTGCTCGGCTTCTTTGATGCTTAGCTTGATTAGCCCCCCCGCAGGTGTAAACTTGATGGCGTTGTCAAGGAGGTTTTGACAAACTCGCTCTATCAAGGCCAAATCAGCCCATACTTTTTGGGAAGGGAATACATCTGTAGCCAGAGCTAACTCTATCCCTTTTTCTTTGGCCATCATCCGGTATTGCTCCTGCATATCTGCTAACAGCTGTTCGATGGCAATGGCTTCCGGTTTCGCTTTTACCTGCTTGGCCTCTAGCTTGGATAGTTCAAAGAGTTCCGCTACTAACTTTTTGAGTTTGGTGGCATTCCTGAGAATGACTTTGATGTAGCGGTTACTTTCTTCTGGAGGCAATTGGTCTCCTTTGAGTTGTAGGGTCTCGGCATATCCATGGATGACGGCAAGGGGAGTCCGAAGATCATGAGAGACGTTGGCAATCAGATCTTGGCGTAGCTTTTCTGTGGACTTGATGGCTTCAAAATTCCCCCAGATAGCCTCAGCCATTAGGTTGAACTGCCGCCCAAGCTGGGCAATTTCACCTTCGCCTTTTAGTTCGACCCGGGCTTTCATGTCTCCATCCTCAAAGCGACGCATCACGGCAATAAGTTTTTGCAAGCGGCGAGTCAAGTAGGCCAAAAGTAGCATGCCGACGATGAGGGCAAAAAGCATTGCTAAACCCAGTGCAATGGCTCCCACCCGCAAGGTATAGCTGCCCAGTAATCCCTCTGCTAGGGTTTGCCATTCTTGCCCCGCTAAAATGATATAGATATAACCCGCTCGTCCCTCAACCTCAAAAGGAGCCACCGAAAAAATTCGCTGCTCGCCCGGAACCAAAGGATCATCTCCCAAAATGAACTCTTTACTTTCTTTGGCGATAAATTGACGAATGGGCTTGAGGCCTACATAAAATTCGCCTTCGGCCATGCGCTGTTCGTCCAAAACCACACTGTACAAAACTTGCCCATCGGGAGCCAATAAATACACTTCAATGCTGCGGTTGACCGCCATCATGTCGTGCATTAGGTCTCCAAACAAGGCTTTGTTCACCGTTCCATCAGGCAAAAAGGGATTGCTGCTTTGAAACTTTTCATCAATTAGCTGCTGAGCCAGATCTGCGTGGAGTTGCTGCTGGGCTTCAGAAAAATACTGCCGAGAAAAGAACACAGTCAGGGTAATGTAGGTGGCGCCAATTAGTAACACCAGCAGCAAAAACGCTGCGGCCATGCGCCAAAACAAGCTTTTATAGATCCTACGAGAGGTCTGCATGATAATCTTTTTGATGAATGGAACTACCAGTCTTCTGTAAACCGGTATCCTACTCCCCAGGTGGTTAAAATAAAGGTGGGTTGATCAGGGTCGGGCTCTATCTTTCTCCTTAACCGATTGATGTGTGAATTGACGGTATGGCTATCCCCAGCGAATTCAAATCCCCATATTTTATTGAGAAGCTCTTCACGAGAAAAGCTTGAGCCAGGGTAGGAGGCCAGCAACTCCAACAGTTCTTGCTCCTTGGGGGTAAGTTCCAATCTATTGCCCTCCAGTGTCACTTTCCTTTTTTCACGGTCTATTTCCAAAGGCCCTCTTACGATCAATGCTTGTGGACGTGCTGCAGATGCCTGGTACTGATTTCTTCGCAAAATGGCTTTTACCCTGGCGATCAATTCCCTTATGCTAAAAGGTTTGGTCAGATAGTCATCTGCTCCAATTTCTAGACCCAGAATCTTATCTACCTCTTCCGCCTTTGCTGTCAACATCAGAATGGGTGTAGTCACGCCATCCCCCCGGAGCATCCTGCACACCTCTTGCCCATTTAGTCTTGGAAGCATCAGATCTAAAATAATCAGGTCAAAGTGTCCTCCTAGGGCCTTTCGGTAGCCTTGGTCTCCTGACTGAGAACTTTCCACGTCACAATTAAGGTCTCTTAGATGAATACTGAGCAGGTCGATGATATCTGGATCATCCTCAATAATGAGCACACGATGGGCCATGGGGTAGAGGAGATTATAAAGAGTTTAACAACGGGTAATAAATAGAAAGAAAGGGAATGATTCCTGTCACCCCCAGACATTGAAATTAAAGAAGTCTTCGTACAAAATTCTTGTCTATCTGTCACAGAACTATCACAGCGCTGACAAAACTGTACTGTGATACAATCGTGACAAAATTGATATCTCTCTGTGAAGTGCGTTGAGCTCCTTGTCGCCAGATTCATTTTAATCCTAACCAAATAAGCTCATGAAGCGACAAATTCTCAACTTTCTATTAACACTGGCCTGTTTGATTCCCGCTGGGATACAGGCCCAAACTAACGGTGGGGTAGTTACTACTGCAGCGGGAGAAGACACAGCCTATTACTGTATCACGGGTATGGGTGGAGTAGGTGCGGTCATTGAATTTGATTCAAGTATGACCATGGGTACCAACTTTCAGTACGTTGTTACCGACAATCAAGGAATCATTTTAGGCCTACCTCCTGCGGACATGGTAGATTTTGCTCCGGCTGGAGCAGGCGAATGCTGGGTATGGGGCCTTAGCTATGAGGGCAACTTACTAGCCCAGATGGGGGACAATGCTGCTACGACCATGCTTGCTTCAGGATCTTTTGATTTGTCAAATGAATTCGTAGTGATTTTCCGAGATAATGTCAACGGAGGCATGGTACAGACTGAAGCCGGTGAAGACACCGTTTACTACTGTCCCGCGAGTGCAGGAGGCCCGAGTTCGGTCTTCAAGTTCGACTCGATGATGACCGCAGGTCCCAACTTCCAATACGTCGTTACCGACGATCAAGGCATCATCTTGGGTCTTCCTCCCGCGGACATGGTAGACGTAGGTCCTGCTGGCTTGGGCACCTGCCTGGTCTGGGGTCTTAGCTACACCGGAACCCTGACTGCCCAAGCAGGTGATAACGCCGCGCAGGTTGCCTTGAGCGATGGCTGCTATGACCTTTCCGACAACTTCGTGGTCATCTTCCGCGACTCCGTCAACGGAGGCATGGTACAGACTGAAGCCGGTGAAGACACCGTTTACTACTGTC
>CAZFPQ010000004.1:49995-72690 GCA_964521065.1 uncultured Bacteroidia bacterium
GCTATGACCTTTCCGACAACTTCGTGGTCATCTTCCGCGACTCCGTCAACGGAGGAAGTGTCAGCATCCTGGACACCACTGCTACTGAGATTACCACTTGTCCCGGTGATGGCGAAGCCGATGTGGTGAGCTTTGAAGCCGATGGCTTCTCCCGTGAAAACTACCAGTACATCGTGACCGATGACATGGGAATGATCTTGGGCCTACCTCCAGGAAATTCAGTAGACTTTGATGATGCTGGAGCAGGGGTATGCCGAGTTTACGGTTTTGCCTACACAGGTGACTTGATCGCTAGTGCAGGAATGAACCTCAGCAGTGTTACAGCTAGTGGCTGTTATGATCTCAGTGAAAACTTCATCACAGTTGATAGAGACGAAAGCTTTTGTACCACCAATGTATCAGAGGAGGCGTTGAGCTTGGGACTTTCGGTGGCTCCAGTACCCGCCCGTAATGAGGCGATGATCCGCTATACCACCAAGCAAGCTGGGCTAACTCGCATTAAGCTAGTGACTACCCAAGGCCAACAGGTTTTGAGCCAAGAGACTTCGTCTGTCGTAGGTGTTCAAGAGTTTAGGCTTGATCTCCAAGGCTTACCCAGCGGCATCTACCTGATCCAAGTACAGACCGGGCAGCAGCAGGCTTGGACCCGACTAATTAAAGAATAGGTGATGGTTAGAGGGAGCAGTCAAGGCTGTTCCCTCCATATTCAACGTATTTCAACGGGAGTTCTTTTCATAGCCAGGGCCCACGTCAGGTGGCCCTGGCGTTTTTTGGGGGGTAGGGCAAAGCCTTTGGGAAAAGGGGAAAAAGTTTGACGATAAACAACTAAATAGGGAGCGCAAAGAAACCAAGTAATGTGATTGGCTTAAATTATTGATCATCAGTATCAAGCCGTCTCGCTTCTAACTTCTCGCCTCCTACTTAATCCATTTTTACGATTCTCAGCGCTCCAAGAGAAATGGGCAAGGGGATTTTTTCTGAAATGACTATTAAGAGGCGGAAGTGATTGTTGGAATGCGCAGGTATTGCCGCTGTACCCACTAAGGCTTGATCAATCAATATGAAAGATTTCCATTTGATCCGCTTGGTGCTGGAAGGGCCAATGGTCTGTCGTTATGCGTCAAATTTTCACCTTGAATTAAGGGCCCAACAATCACTTTTATAAGCGAGTGGCCGATGTTTTTCATTTAGACCAGTAAGCCCCGACCCTCCCCAACAACACCAACGCCATACTTATTCCTGCTGCCACCTGAATGGACTCAAACCCCATCTCTCCTAAGCCTTGGTGTTTGAGGATGATGCCCAGCAAAGCCCAGAGTAAGACCCCTGCGTAAGCCCAATCTCTGCGCTGATGGGCCACGAAGGCCCCCAATACCCCAGCTATTCCCACCATGGTTACGGTCCAATACTCAGGAGATAAGATTCCTAAGTTTAGGTCCATGGAGACCAACCAGGCGGAAACGTTAGCAATGGTGGCTACGGAGATCCAACCCAGGTAAATACTGAAAGGAAGGTGGACGGCGAATCGAACGGTATTGGTGGCTTTGGCTTGCCCAATGCCCAAACGGAGGTAGGTCATGAGTAGACTTCCTAATAAGCCAAGCATGAGCAATAGGGCCAATCCTATGTACTCGTAAAGCCAAGCCATCAACCAGGTCATGTTAAATACGCAAGACAGCATAAACCAAGGTCCAATCTGGTCAAGGTAGGCTGGCTGCGGTACGCCCTTGCGAAACAATCCCCGCAGCTGAAAAATAGAAAAACCAATTAAGCTTAAGTAGATAAGTCCCCAAATGCTAAAGGTGAGTCCGGCAGGGGCAAATAAGGTAAAATACCTGTCGGAGAGACTCCCAATGTTATAACCGGGCCTCAAAACCCCGTTGGAGAGCCCGTTTAAGGCGATGGTGGCTACCAAGAAGATGAGGTTGCCAATTCGCAGCCAGTTTCGCTGATTCATCATTGTTCCTAGTGGTTTAGTGGATAACGGCTAAAGCCCCCCAATAGGTTTAATTCTTTTGATGAGGAACTTTTTTGGGTCAATATTGCTCCATTTACTAAATTGTAGAACAAATCATGAGAGGCTGATTATATTTGTTCTACAATCTAGTATTTGAAATGAAAGAAACCCGACTCGGCGAATTTGAAGAAGTGCTCTTGCTACTAGTAGGCATCCTCAGAGAGCAAGCTTATGCGTTGCGAATCGCAGAAAGCTTTGCGGAAGAAACCGGCCGAAAGGTCTCCATCGGGGCGGTTCATTCTACCCTCAAGCGTTTAGAAGACAAAGGATTTCTGAGTTCGAGGGTAGGGGAGGCCAGTGCTACTCGAGGTGGCCGGCGCAAGCGCCTTTACGAGGTTTCGGGCAGTGGCGAAGCTGCTCTAAGCGCTTCGCGCTCTCTCAAACAAAATCTCTGGGCCAGGTATCCTTCATTTGATTGATTCCCATGTCAACTACTCCTTCTCATCCTCCTCAGTTAGCCCAAAGACTGCTGGCGCGGGTTCTCAAAGAAGAACTTGCTGAAGAGGTGCTGGGCGATCTTGAAGAGAAATTTGATTCCATCCAGCAAGAAAGAGGGTCGAAAGCTGCCCGACGAGAATACTGGTACCAAACCCTCCATTACCTCCGTCCTTTTGCCCTTAAAGCTCCCATACAACTTAATCTACCCAGCCTCATGCTATTCCGTCACACCCTCACCATCGCTCTGCGTACCTTCAATCGGTATCGCAGTACCTTTTTGATCAACCTGCTTGGGCTCTCTACAGGCCTAGCCTGTGCTTTCCTGATTTTTTTATGGGTAAATGATGAGACAGGCTTTGACGACTTCCATCAACATGGAGATCTCTTGTATCAGACCATGCTCAATCATGAAGAATCTGGTACTCTTCGCACTACGGAGGACGTCCCGATGTTATTGGCGGATGCACTGTTAGAGGAGCGACCTGAGGTGGTAAAGGCCGTCACAGACACTGACGCTGTTTTATTTGGTGACAATTTCACGGTAAGCAACGGGGAGCTATTCTTGAAACGCCATGGGAAGTTTACAGGACCCGCCTATTTCGAGATGTTTTCCTTCGACTTGATCTACGGTAAGGCAGATGAGGTTTTGACCAAACCAGGTCAAATTGTCATTTCCAAGCGCTTGGCGGTTGAGCTATTTGGTAGTGCCACCGCAGCTATGGGGAAGGAAATGGAATGGCACATCTTGGGATTTATTCAACAGGCCTTGGTCAGTGGAGTATTTGAAGACATTCCCGAAAACTCCACGGAGCAGTTTGACTTTGCCCTGCCCATTGAAATCTTTAAGAACATCATTGGGCAGGACAATATTCATTGGGGTAATTACAACGCCTACACCTATGTTCAATTGGCTCCTGGTACCGACGTCGCTCGTTTCAACCGAGAGCAGTCAGATTTCATCAAACGCAAGCGCGAAAACTCCAACGTCAATTTATTTCTCCGCAAATACGACTCGCAATACCTCTATGGTAAGTATGAGAATGGCCAGCAAGCCGGAGGACGCATCGACTATGTGCGTATGTTCATTCTGATCGCCTTTTTCATCCTGCTGATTGCTTGTATCAACTTTACCAATCTTGCTACGGCCCAAGCTAGTCGTCGTTTTAAAGAGGTTGGAGTAAAAAAGGCCATGGGGGCTAAGCGAAGTAGTTTGGTATTCCAATACCTGATGGAGTCCACTTTACTTAGCTTTTTTTCTTTATTGGTGGCCGGATTATGGATCACGCTCGCTTTGCCCTTGTTCAATGATGTCACGGGTAAAAGTCTAAGCCTTTCATTCAGCGGACTTCAAATTTTGGGAGCCTTAGCCATTGTACTGATCACAGGTTTGCTGGCCGGTAGTTATCCCGCTTTGTATTTGTCACGTTTTAGTCCGGTGCAGGTACTCAAGGGGAAGCTGAGTAGCAGTTGGGGTGAAACCTGGATTCGTCGAGGATTGGTGCTGTTTCAGTTTTCCTTATCCGTCATTCTTATTGTATCCGTGGGGGTGGTCTATCAACAGATCCGCTACACTCAGACCAAAAACTTAGGTTATGACCGAGAACACATCGTGGTGTTTCCTCGGGAAGGCAAAGCGATGACGGAGCTGGATTCCTTTCTAGAAGGGATGGAGCAACTTACTGGGGTACAATCTGCTACGGCGACCGCCCACACCATGGTAGAAAATGGAGGGGGTGGTTACACCACTGGGGTCTCTTGGCCAGGGAAAACCCCTGAGGTAGAGGTTCGTTTTGAAAACGCGACGGTATACTACGATTTGATTGAAACCATGGGAATTGAATTGGTTGCGGGACGTAGCTTTTCAAAAGACTTTCAGAATGAAGAGAAAAAACTGATTCTCAATGAAACGGCCATCGAAGTGATGGGCCTGGAAAACCCGGTGGGCAGCATGATCAATCTCTGGGGCGAGGATCGCGAAATAGTTGGGGTAGCTAAGGATTTTCACATGACCTCACTCCACGAAGCCATTTTTCCCTTATTCTTCCAAATCGGCGATCGCTTTTTACCCTATATCTTGGTAAAGCTAGAAGCCGGCCCTACCAGCGAAATCCTCAAGAGATTGGAGGGCTATTACGCGGAATTTAACCCTGGTTTTCCCTTTGACTATCGCTTTTTGGAGCAAGAGTACCAGGCTATGTACGTGGCTGAGCAGCGTATTTCGTCCCTTTCACGGGCTTTTGCCATCTTGGCGATATTGATTTCCTGCCTGGGACTATTTGGCTTGGCCACCTTTACTGCTGAGCGGCGGATCAAAGAAATTGGGGTCCGCAAGGTATTAGGCGCCAGCCAGTGGAGTTTGGTGCGCATGCTGACCCAGGAGTTTACTTGGATCGTCCTGCTGGCTATCGGTTTGGCTTTGCCGGTAGCTTACCTCATTACCTCTAACTGGCTAGAGACTTTTGCCTACCGGACCGATCTGCCTTGGGCCTGGTTTGCCCTCGCTGGGGTCATGGCCTTGCTGATTGCCTGGCTAACTGTGGGGATCAAAACCTATCAGGTTTCTAGGGTGAATCCCGCCCGCTGTTTGAAGGATGAGTGATGGGGAGGAAGAGTGCTTATCAGGTAAGTTTGAGGATTAGCCATGTGATGATGCCAGCTACGGTTCCGAAAAAGATTACTTGGTTAATTCGTAGATCCAGCCTCTGCCCAGGGATGTCGTGTTCGGGGTAATCCATCTCCCACTTTTTAGTCTGCGTACAGCGCGCCAGTAATTCGGGCGTGATGGGAATTCGTTCTACCCTTTGATGGGGTGGTTTGAAAAATAAGCCGCCCAAATTCTGCCCTTCTTCATCATGGTGAAAATACCACAGATAGTTTTCCATGTTGACTTGGTATTTTTCAGCGTAGGCCAACATCATTTCGCTGAAGTCGTCACCTACTACTCCTAGGTCAAGAAATATGTCAGCCGTGGGATTTGAGGGGTAGACACCTATTTGTTCTTCAAGGAAAAACTGGATTTCAGTAAGACTGGACATAAGGGGGATTATGGGATACGTAACGTGAACTTTGCTTACTAATGGCAGTTCTTCTCGCAAAAACAGAACGATTTGAGGGACTTCGAGGCCACATCGGAATGCCTGATTCAAGCCCCTAAGGCTTCCTCAGAAACCCTCAGTCCCTCTAGCGACCTCCATTCATGCTCAATATTTTTCATCAAGAGGGCATTGTCAAACTGAATGCTGCCCTCTGGAAAGATCGCCTTGTTCTCAAAAAAGCTAGATCTCAATTCCGTCACGGCCAGAGTTTGCACCTTCCAGGTGTAGGTCCGGAGTTTCAAACCTTCAAAGGCCTGAGCTGAGTGATCGGGAGAGTAGCCAATGGAGCCTTTTGCTAGAAAATCAGATGCGCAGGCCACCGTGTCGAAAACGCTCTGTTCATTCCATTGCTCTGTTTCGTGAGCTCTGATCATGAGAGATGCCTGATCTTGGCTCTGAAAAGCTACGTGGTAGGTCTGGTCATGTTCATCCACCGAAAAATGGGCGTGATGATGAACTCCAGGAAAAATTCTTCCTCCTGCCCACACACTTAGCCGAGAAGAGGTATCCCTTCTCGGGATATACACTCCTTCTTTGAACTGGCCTTTTTCTGTCCACTCTACCGCTATTCTATGAGCACCATTTTCTGAAGCTAACCCCCACTTCAAGGGAAGCCAAATGGGGCGAACCTGTTTTAGGCGGATGAGACAAATCCCTGCGATGCCTTTTCCATGGACCAATTTAGGTCTAAATGGAGCAGGGAGATAACGGTCGAGCACTTCCGCTTCCACCTGGAAGTTGATGAGGATTCTCCGATCAATGATACCGGTGATGGTAGGTATGTTCATGGTGTTTTTGTGTAGGTATGAGCCATACCCTGAATGTACGGAGGCGCCTAGGATTTGATCCCGATGGGTTAATTTATTCTTTTGGGCTCTTCACAAACCACTGGCCCGCTTTACTGCCTCTGGGCCATACTTAAGTCGAAGCCGGTCTAATGACTGATACAAGTCTACCTGCCGAGCCTGGGACTGGAACAAGCCGAGCTGAGGGTGGCCTTTGACCAAGCCCATTAAAGCCAGTTCAAGGCTGCGCACCCGCATGCGTCGTTGATAGAGCTTGTCTAGCAATTGCTGAACATAGGGAGTCAAATGCTCATCGGCGTTACAGAAAGGTATCTGCAATTGGCGCTGTTCGCTCTCTCCGTTGCTATAGCGCAGCCGCAGCTGCAATTGAGTGGTGCATAGCTCCCGTTGACGGAGCTGAAAGCTAAGCTGTTCAACCAGCTGATGAAGGCTGCGCCGTAGAACCTGGGGCTCATCGGTTTCGGCTTCAAAACGCTGCCTAGCTCGAAGCTGTGCTTCCGTCTGAATTGGCTTCAAAGGGCGTAGGTCTTCACCACGCGCCATTTCAAAGAGTCGCTGCCCGAGTTTTCCGAAGGCTTGAATCAACGCTTGCCTGGGGAGTCGAGCCAATGTGCCCACGTCGCGCACCCCCATTTGCTGAAGCTGAGCACTGAGTTCAGATCCTACTCCAGGCAGGGCGCTAATCGGTAGCACGGCTAGCTTAGCCAGCGCCTCTCTTTTAGTCCAATCATTTAGCTCGCCTAGCCGTGATTGATCTGCTGCCAGTTGGGCCAGGAGTTTGTTGTGACCAAGTCCCAATCGTAAGGGGAGCTTGAGCTGTTTTTGTAAATACTGCCCAAGTGATTTTGCATAGGAATGGGTGCCATAGAAGCGATCCATCCCCGTGAGGTCTACCCAAAAGCGATCGGGTAAACTTGCCTCAAATAAAGGGACTCTAGATGAAAGGAGCTCAATCATGCGTCGCCCTGCCCGCTGGTACAATTCAGCTTCTTCTGGCAAAGCGATCACAGAAGGGCAAAGCTGTTTGGCTCGCCGGAGAGGCATACCGACTCTTAGCCCCATATTTCGGGCTACTGAGTTCGTGGCTAGTGCCACACTGCGCGCCCCCCCTCCCCTAATGATCAACGGATAGACCTTAAGCTGGGGCCGCCGTAGATATTCGATATGTACAAATAAGTCTGGAAAATGGATATGGAGGATATAGGGATTCAATTCTGCTATAATTTTTAGCAAAATAGTATTTAGTGCTAAAATTTGAAATTTATACTAAAAAAAATGGCAAAAACAACCCTTCTCACAAGGCATTGAGACAAAGAAGACCTATCTTGTTACTAGGTACAGTCTCAAAAGCCCCATTTAGATGGAAATTACCGAAGTATTCTACCCTAAAGTTCGCGCGGAATGGCGGGAATGGCTCCAGGAGCAACACCAGCAAAGGACTGAGGAAATATGGCTGAGGCGGTTTCGCAAACCTACAGGTATTCCTTGTATCAGCTATGACGATTTAGTAGAGGAGTGCCTTTGCTTTGGGTGGATCGATGGGGTGGTGAAAAAGTATGATGCCGACAGCAACGTGCAGCGTATCACCCCCCGCCGTAAGAAGACGTTTCTCTCTGAGCTAAATCGACAGCGCGTTTGGAAGCTCCAACGTTTGGGTTTGATGACCCCAGCAGGAGAGGCTCCTATCGCAGACCAAATTGGTTCGCCCGATGATCCCTGGGAGATCCCCGAATGGATTGAAGAGCAGTTGCAAGCCATTCCTCAAGTTTGGGCGAATTTCCAGGATTTCCCTTACCTATATCGACGCCTAAAGGTAGGCTGGATCATGGAATGTGGTCCACGTCGCCAAGAAGAGGCTCAGAAGCGCTTGAACTATTTGATTAAGAATACCGAAAAAAATAAAATGTATGGCACCATCCCCTGGCTACCTGATTGAGAAGTGGGAAGCGAGGGGGAAGAGGCGGGACAAAATAAGATCGCTATTATTGGCCGTTTGAGAACGAGCAGGATCGTGAAACAAGCAATACCTAGTATCCTGGCATGAGTGACCGGAGGCTTTTCGCCCCAAGAGAAAAAGCTCCAATCACAGTCATTAGCGCCAACGGAAGCTTTTGTGGTCCACGGCTCGCATCGTACAAAGTACTCCATCAAGATGGTCACACTCGTGTTGGAGTAATTCGGCTAAATCATCCTCCATATGCCATTCTTGTTTTTGCCAATTGATATCGAAATAGCGAAGGGTCAAGGAGCGATGTCGACGCACCCTGACCAGCAAATGGGGAAAGCTCATGCAGTCATCCCATAGTTCGAAGGTTTCCTCACTTGGGTCATGGATCTCTGGATTAATGAAAATCACGGGCTCATCCATGTTCATGTACACCAATCGCTTCATGATGCCCAGTTGAGGAGCAGCGATGGCGCGGCCAAAGTGATACTTAGCTCGGATTTCTTCCATGACTTGATGTAGATCGGCAACCCAGCCATGAACTTGATCAAGTTCTGACGGAGTGATAGGGGGGCAGACTTCATATAAACGAGGGTCCCCAAGTAGAAGTAAGTCTTTGAGTTGTTTCATGAGTAGAAAGCTAGAATGCCAGAAAAGACGGCGGAAAAAGAGTCATAAATCCCAGAATATCTT
This sequence comes from uncultured Bacteroidia bacterium, assembly GCA_964521065.1. Classification (GTDB taxonomy): domain Bacteria; phylum Bacteroidota; class Bacteroidia; order J057; family J057; genus CAYVAP01. Next base: position 58,990 of record CAZFPQ010000004.1, read on the forward strand.
AGGCTTAAATAAAATAGGTTGCCACTCCAAAGAGTTTTTAATAATATTAGTATAAGCTAACATTTATCATCTCCCCTGTTATGCCTGCTTCTTTTATCGACCAACTCAATCGCCTACTTGCCAACAACCAGCTGGGCCCTGTAATTGACACACTATTTGAAAACATCCGCAATTACAAAAAAACCCATCCAGAGGAAGCCAAGTCTGTGGAAGAGTTCGAGACCCAGTTGATTGTGCTATCCGCCCGGTATAAAGAACTCACAGCCAAGGAGTTTGCTACTCAGCTAGATGCCAAAGAGATCCAGATTGCGCGGTCGCAATTGTTCTCTAACCTACGCGGAGTACTCTCAGGATTGGGAGACTATGAGGGACTAGCAAGCTTTTTGAAAGACCAGGATTTGAGGGAAATTGAGATCCAAGAAACCAGCGCCCCCCCCTCTATTGCACAGGCATTCCACTCTGCGCCAAGCACATCGGCGCAAGCTTCAGCAGCCAAGCCGTCTTCTAATAATACCATGTTGTGGGTCTTGCTCACGGTGTTAGGACTCGCTGTGGCAGGTGTAGGAATCTGGAAATTTTCTGGACAGGGCGACAAGAAAATCAACCCCAAAGGCAACAATACTCCTGCAGTAAGCCAAGCAGAGGTCAAAGTAGACCCAGAAAAGGATAAGCAAAGCTGGGAGATTGCCCAGCGATCCGACACCAAGGCAGCCTACGAATTGTACTTACTCAATAATTCTAAGGGAGAATATGCTCAGGCAGCTCAAAAGCGCATCATTGAGATCGAGATTGATGAAGATGAGAAGTTGATCAAAGCTGCCCGTAAAGAAGATACTCCAGAAGCTTATCGAGACTATCTCGCCCAGAGTAAGCTACATCGATATGCAGAAGAGGCTGAAAAGAGGTTGGAAGCCCTCATGGCAGGTGATGATTTAGCCAAAGAACTTTACCTCATACAGGGCAGCGACACCCTTACCTTGGTCCAAAAGATCAACTTACTTACCAAGGGAACCCAAAAGCTCCCAGAAAGTCGCCAGGCAGAGTTTAAGACACAGATTGAGGTGTATCAAGAAGCCCTGGATAAGTATGCTTCTATCCCTAGTAAAGAGCGATTTGTGGTGGCTCGATCAGTAAATGACCGTATGCCGGTTCCTAGAGAGGGAGCGAGCACTTTAGCCAAGGGAGGAGTAAGTGCTTGGGCTATGCTAAATGCGCCCCAGAGTAAAGAAGCTGTTCGCTTTGTTTGGTTAAATGACCAGCACGAAGAAGTGGCCTTTAACATCATCAATGTCTCTAGGGGAGATAGGTACCGGGTCTGGGATAGCAAAAACCTATTTAAACGGCCTGCGGGGAAATACGAAGTCCGTCTGTACAATGGGCAAGACATGCTGATTGGCCGCCGGGTATTTACCCTCAAATAGATAAGCAGTTCCCTTTTGAGAAAACTTGTCTGACCTATATCACTTCTCTTCCGTAACATGAGTTATGGAAACAAAAGGCTCTGGAAAATATCTTCGCCTTTTTGGCATTCGCTTTTACCCAGGGAGGCTCAAGAACAAAGATGCCGGGTGGGTAATGCTGGATTTGTTGATGCTGTTTTTGGTAACGGTCAACATCGCCCTCTTTATTTTCTGGTGGTTTTATGGATATTATCGGGTTCAGCACTTTTTTGAGCTCAATTTTCCCGCCATCCATAAAGGAATACTGAACCCTTTGTACACGGAGTTTCCTCTGATAGACTTCATTTTCGTCAGCATTTTCCTGGGGGAGTTTCTTTTAAGGTGGGGTTGGGCCGTTTATCGGAAGGTTTACCACCGCTGGTTCTTCTTTCCATTCATCTATTGGTATGATTTATTGGGCAGCATTCCTTTCGGCTCTTTCCGTTTCCTGCGTATCCTAAGGGTTTTTGCCCTGCTCAGAAGGTTGCAGCAAATGGAGGTCCTAGACCTAAGGCAGACATACCTCTACACCCGATTCCAAAAATACCGCAGCATCTTGGTAGAAGAGGTCTCGGATCGAGTGGTGCTTAACGTCATTAACGGATTGCAAAAAGAAGTTCGAGAAGGACTTCCAGTGACTGATCGCGTTTTCCGCGAAGTGTTAGACCCCTATAGAGAGACTTTGGTGGCATGGTTGGCCCAGCGGCTAAAGGAAGTAGCCAAGCGCGGACATGATCGCTATCAAATTGATTTAGAAAAATATCTTGACGAGAAAGTTAAAACGGCCGTCGCCCAGAATCCAGAAATTGATCAGCTTAAGTTGATTCCGGTAGTAGGACCTCAAGTAGCCAATCTACTGGAAAGTGCGATCCAAGATATCACCTTTTCGGTGATCAACGGCATGTTTGAGGACATGGCCACCAAAGACCAATACAGCTTGTTGGACGAGCTTTCATTGATGACGGTGGAAACGGTCCTCCATGAGGACCAAAAGCCAGAAAACGAAGCCATCAATCGCATCATCCAAGGCATGGTGCTAGAGTCGCTAGAGGTCGTCAAGAAGCATGTGCAAATCCAAGAATGGAAGCTTAGGGATCGGGCACGTCGTGAAGGCTTCGAAACCTTAGCTGAGCCTATGGAGGGAGATGAGGACTTGAACTTTTCAGAGATCCAGCGCCCAGATCAACCTAACTGGGGGGAACCCAGCCTGTCTGAAAAAGCTGGACTAGGCAGAGTGGAAGCGAAGCCGCAAATCAATTCAGAACAAGAAGAAAAAGTCTAACTGGCCGTAAAATATTGGGAATGCGAAAAAAATAACATGTCGCTTTTGCGTAGGAATTTTGTTCCAGATCAAGGAAGGAAAATCGACCTTAGCGAGTCGAAGATTCCAACCTGTCGGAGCTCAGGTGCGAAGCAGTGGGATGAAGGGGCCCACTGCTGAACCAGTGACGAAGGCATGGGGCAAACGGCCAAGCAAAAAGGCATAACTAATTTTTTGAGTGTTCCTTAGTTGGCCTAAGTGAGGAAATCAATGGGGCCCATACGTACTCCTATCAGCCCCTGAATGTATTTTACCTCTCGACAAATGATAGGCATGAAGAATAGCTCGTGGCTACTTTTTCTGATGACCAGCTACCTAATCACCTTGGGCCAGAAAGAGACTACCTTATACCTATTTGCGGGCCATGGTTCGGATCACCGAGTGTTTCAGAACATGGATTTCGGCGATTACGATACTGTGGTGATCCCTTTTCTGGTGCCAACTTCAGGTGAAAGCATGACAAGCTATGCATCACGTATGGCGACTAAGATCGATACGAGCCAGCCTTTTGCTTTGGTGGGCGTTTCGATTGGAGGCATGGTGGCTACGGAAATTGCAGAGATGACCCAAGCTAAAGCCTTGGTACTCATCGCTAGTGCTAAAGGACGTCAGGATCTCCCTAAGCGCTATCGTTTTCAACGCTCAATACCCCTGTACAAGCTATTTTCTGGTCAGATGCTAAAGAGGATGACCGTCATGGTACAGCCCTGGTTTGAACCCGGAGTAAGGGATTATAGACAGCTGTGCCGAGCCATGGTCATGGATAAACCACCTAAACTAACTAAGCGCGGCATCGCCATGATCATCAACTGGACCCGAAACACCCCTCCCCAGACAGTTCCTACGTTGCATATCCATGGACCCAAGGACAGTACCTTGCCTCTTCGCCACATTGAAGGGGCAACGGTATTGCCAGAGGCTTCTCACATGATGGCTTTGTTCATGGGTGAGCAAGTCAGCCAGCTAATGCTACCGTTTCTAGATGAGCACTGTGATTGATCACTAGAGTCTAAGCTAGACTTTGGCCATTTGTAAATGGCATAAAATTGCTCGGAGAGCCCTGCAGTTAGCACTGCCGAATTAATCAACTTCGAGGTTCTTAATTGATGTAGATTAATTCTGAGCGGGGCTTTAGGTTTTGGGCAGACTGAAGCAAGCTTGTGGTGGGGTCGGGCCTAACATGCAGAAGTTTTGGGCCTACCTTTTTCTGAAAAAGGTAGGCCCCGCGGATCGAAGATTCCGGGAATCGGAAAGGCGATACCGCTACGGGTTATGACCAGCATTTTGGCCAAAGTCCAGCTAAGCACAGTTTATATTTATATCATTCTTTTACGAAGCCAGTGCTATGATACTGCCCTTGTTCATCCTGAGCCGAAAGAAAGTACATACCCCGGGGCAGTTCGCTGAGGTCAAGCTGCAGGGGAACGTCCCCCAGGAATTCTTGCATTACCCGTCCTCGAAGGTCTACCACGCGAAGCTGCTGGATACGTAAATCTTGCAGGTCAAGGTTTATCTGATCCTGCGCGGGATTGGGAAAAACCTGTAAAGGTTGCCCCAGTTGGGATTGAGTCAACTGGGTGTTGGTTATCTGATCCAGCGTAAACTTCACCTCTGAAAGTCCATAACAGCTGGGGTCTCCCCAGTTACTTTGAGCGGTAATCAGCACGTAGCGAGCCTGGACCTGGTCAAAATCTGGCCCAGTTTCGCCCACGTAGCTGTTGTAGCCACTTCCTTCCGACCATTCGTAGCTACCCAACTCAGTCCAACTTTGTCCATCTAAGGAGTAGTCGATGATTACTTCCCGAAAGCCCCGATCGGTTTCGCCAAGCTCATTTGCGTTCCAAACGTGCATACCTTGCAAGGTGTAAATGAACCCAAAGTCATACTTGATCCAGTGCCCACTGCCACGTGCGGAATTAGGGCTGGTTGCCGCTTGACAGGAAACCCATGTGTCGCTGGCCAGCGAAGTATGGGTCGTATCACCGCATTGGGCTAGGAGAGAAGGCACCTGAAATACCAAGCCAAGTACCATAAAGAGATATAGATGTTTCATGAATTCAATGTCTAGCGTGAAGGAGGGATTGAAAAAGATGGAACTTGCACACCTAGCACAGGCTAGATATTCATGAAACCTACCGGTGGGGTAGGGGAGCCAAGGGTGTAAAAGTTACCAATGTTGGGTAAGAGGTAAGGAATATCCGCGTTGCTCACTCCCATCCATGCCGATAATTCTGCAAAATATTCATCAGTGGAGATTCCAGGTATGATGACACCATCACCCAAATCGAGGGTACTGTTCAACGCTAAGGTTGGGTAATCCCCATAAATGGTCCCGCCCTTGACGTCGCTACCCACTACCATTACGTTGCCTCCCCAAGCATGGTCAGAGCCATTGCCATTGGAGGTAAGGGTACGAGCAAAATCGGAGATGGTAAAAGTCGTGACGCAATCGTCTGTACCCAGTTCTTCCATGGCAGCCTGAAACTCTCCTAAGGCTGCGCTAACTACCGCGAGCATGGCTGTTTGGTTGTTGAGAACCTCGTCATGATGGTCCCATCCTCCGAAGATTACGAAGAAGGTTTGTCGCTTCATGTTTAGCACATTTCGTGCTGAAATGGTTTTGGCGATCATGTGCATATCTTGGGACAAGGGGTTGTTTGAGAATTGGGTTGCGAAAGGCGTCACCCCTGCTATAGCCGTGCTGAATTCTTCATGCTGCCCTTGACCTTCATGGACTTTCTGTGCGTAGGTCTGCTTAAATATGTCGTGATATTGCTGGTTAAGGAGGCTATCGACTCCGGTCTTGATTACCTGATCGTACCAAGCAGGACTGTCATAAACATGGATACCTACACTGCCGTTACCTTGATTGGTAATGGCAAACTCAGTAGTGTTTTTACCAGCTTGAAATACATTGGTCCCCCCTAAAGAAATGCTCATGGAAATATTAGAGCCAGTATTGCTGCTGCTCAAAATATCAGCCATCCGGCCTCCCCAACCTCGGGCATCCCGGGTCTGAGGGATAGAGGTTTGCCATTGCTGAATCTGATCAGCATGAGAAAGCAGGCCATTGGGTAGGGTAACCGTCTTATTGATTACCTGAGGCTTAGTAGTGGGCTGAACCAAGGTGCCTACATTAGTAAGGAAGGCCAGCTTGTTGCTATTGAACAAGTTTTGTACCTCGGGCATAGAAGGGTGTATCCCATATTGCCGACCTCCGCTGTCAGTAAAATTGAGAGGAAGGAGGGTGTTTTGAGCTAAGGCTAAGTTAGATCGACTGGCTGCATATTCAGCATATGGGGTACTGCTACGAGGCACCAGCATATTATAGCTATCATTACCTCCTGCCAAAAGGATACAAACTAGGGCCTTGTAGTCGCCGGTTTGAGGACTGAGGCGACTAGGTGCTGCTAAGTTATTGGCCATGCTCAGGTTGAATAAAGAGTTGAGCATAGTGGTGCTTCCTAAGGCGGCACAGCTGGCCACACCCATGAAGCGACGGCGAGACATATATTTTTTCTGGTCCATGATGGATCGGAGTTACAGATAAAAGATGAGGAGACTACTTCTGAATGTTGTAATCGGGAGAAAGTACCAAGAGGTATATGCCGACCTTAACGGCCACAGGTGGATCGTTTACAAACGGCATCAAGGTGTTGGCCATAATCTGCTTACTGCTTTCGCTAAGACTACCTCCAGCCATGATCATGTCTAGCCGATCGATGAGGGCTAACGCATCTAGATTCACCGCTTCGATCTCATCACTTAGATCCAATCCCACCTGATCCGCGGGTAACACATTGTCAAAATCGGGCAGTCCAGGTTGGGTAGTGCTAGCTTGGGTAGAAATATCCATGTAATAATCCGCCAGCAGAGAAAAGTACATATAATTAAAGTAGTCTACGCCTGTACGAGAGTTATGAATTTGAAACTCGGGTGCGACCATATTCGAGTCGGCAATCGGCCCGTTGGGCTGAAAGTCTGGAAGGTAAAAGTTAAATACGCTGGGAGAGGCCAGCACGTGCTGCTCAATGTATTCTTCTAAGCCAAAACCCAAGTTCCAATATTGTCCAGAAGCATTAGCGAGGTCAAACCCCTTGAATAGGTGAATGGCTCTCACTAAGGGTTCACGCAACTTCCCGCTACTGGGATCATCAAACCAAACGCAATCTCGGGCTTCAGGGTCAAGCAAAATGGCTTTAACCACAGACTTAAGGTCTCCTCGAACCCCTTGACCATTGTCATTAAACACCGCAGCAACTCGACTGATATAGGCTGGGCTTGGGTTCGACTTGACCAATCGTTGGATGAGTAGGCGCCCTAGAAATGGGCCAACATTCGGATGGTTGTACAGGTTATCGACGGCTGCGTTGAGGTCTTGCATGCCGCTTTGTCCTCCGGGTACAGTTTGACCGTTAAGCAAATATTTGGGCCCTGCTTCATGCCATTGGTCAAACATCTGCATAGGCTGGGAAAAATTGATGGTGTTGGGATTGTAGTTAAAATTGTTGCCCCAAACCACCGGGACTGCACTCACGTCGGTCCAAGGCCAATAGTACTGACCAGGACCTAATCCCGTAAAGATCTTGGCGTACTCCTTGATGTCGTCGTTGTCGTAGCTCGGAATGTCTCGCCCTTGAGCATCTTGCTTGCGACTGCCGTCCATATTGAGGTCATATAGGCCAATGCTAAATAGCTGCATCACTTCACGGGCGTAGTTTTCATCCGGACGGGTGTTGAGCTGCGGGTTTGACTTGGGGTTGTTGATGTGATCCAAGTAAAATCCCATGGCGGGATGCATAGTCACCTCGTAGAGGAGGTCTCGGTAGTTACCAAAAGCGTTGCGGTAGAGGACATCGTAGTAACTAGCGAGGGCAAATGCCGAGTTGCTTAACTCAGACTTTTCGGAAATCACCATGATTTCACTTAGAGCCAGGGCAATGCGCTGCCGCAGGGGATCCTGGCCTCGCATGGTGTGATGCCACCAAGCCATGCGCCAATACACGAATAGAGGGAAAACTACATTTTGCACATTGGCCAAACCAAACTGAGCGATGTAGGCCTGCTTAAAATGCTCCCATATCATGACGGTTGTATCAAGGTAAGACCCAAGAGGCCGGCCAAATTGGTCATCGATCCAAGCTTCATAGCCTTGGTTAGCGACCTGTTCCAACTCTTCATAATTGGCCCCAAAACTAGCTTGACTCAGAAAACGCGAGGCGGCATAATAATCAGGACGAATCCCCCGCCCATCGACGGTGACAGAGCCTGAAACTGTATCCGACTGGCTACTGGTTTCTACCGTGATGCCTTGAGCATGACCCGCACCCAAATAGTCGCTATAGGCCTGAGCTAAAAAAGGAGTGGGATAGCAAAGAGAGATGAAGAGCGCTAAGAAGGGTAAAAGTCGAAGATTGAGCATAGCGCAGAAGTAGTTTGATATTCAGAGATACTTTTTGGATGAACAGCTCTTCAAAAAGTTTAATGAGAGAAAAAGAATCATGGGATTTTTTTACTCTTCCCAACTTTAAGCAGGAAGCCAAAAGAAAATCGGTAAACGGAGGTAGGGGTACGTCGCCTTACCTCAGACTAATATCTTTTCTGTAACCCGATTTCTTCTGTCCAAGTGCTTAAATATGAGGATTTAGCCCTGATTTACCCTGCCAGCTAAGGCAAAAATCTAACCTTGTCTGTTGTACCTATTTAGCTACAAAGAGTAGCCTATCTTAGAGGCTGTTTGGAATTTGGTATTTGCTTGCCAAACGCAGGATTTTTGGGTTCTGACAAGCAGATTTTTTGAGGAATAGCGAGCTATTTCGAAAAAAATTGGCGCGGTCAGGTTCAAAAAAGACAAGTTCTGGCCGTAAAGGAAAAATCCAAACAGCCTCTTAGTTAAAGTCATCGTAACATATCAACAAAAACTGCCTCCCGAAGGAGGCAGTAAAATTGGAATGACGATATATTTTCGAGCCAATCGCTTCTATCTCTGCTTGATGATGCGCTGAGAAGAGGACTCTTGTCCAATCTGCACTTGAAGATAGTACACGCCTAGAGGCTGGTCAGACAAATCCACTTCGGTCTGGCCAACAAAGCTATCGGTGAGCACAGTCCTACCAGTGATGTCGGTGATAGTCAAGAATACCTGCCCGTCTCTTGGGGTGCGGAGGCTAATTGGTCCATGGCTAGGGTTGGGAAATGCTTCAACCAATGGCGCAGATGCTGAAGTGAAGTCTACAGTCAGGACGTTTGAGAAAGAGTAAGCGCCATTTAAATCTACTTGCCGGAGGCGATACAAGCTCCGCCCAGTCAGTGGGCTTGAATCTAGGTGCCGGTACCGGTGGATAGTTTGGCTATTCCCTTGACCTTCGATGAAGTCTAATGTTTCCCAGCTATTCCCATCTGAGCTACGCATTACTTCGAATCCATGGTTGTTGACCTCTATGGCAGTGGCCCATTCTAATTGAACTCCTGAAGCGGTAGGAGTAGCGTCAAAGCCTAACCACTCAACAGGCAGAAATCCACTTGCGAGACAATCGTTTTCTATTTCTGCAATGCTGTTACACCCACCTGCATTATTTAGGATAAAGGTATTGCTTGTAGCGCCTCCTCCCAAATGGTCACACACATTCTGGATGGCGCAATCCGTAAGGGAAGCATTATCCTGGATAAGAATGATATCCAGCGCGTCAAAGTCTAAACTAGCCAATCCATCTAACTCACTGACCAGATCATTGTCTTGGAAATAAAGATCAGTTCCAACCGAGGCAAGGTTGTTCAATCCACTTAAGCTAGTCAACAAAGGATGCGCAGTGACATTTAGGTATCCTCCAATGGAGGTAAGGCCAATAAGTGCAGATACATTAGTGAGGCCAATGTTGTTATTGAGGAAGAAGTCACCAGGCACACTGCTGACCCCCCCCAATCCTGTTAGGTTACCTAAAAGAGGGTTGCCATCAATGAATACAGAGCTACCCAAGTAAACCAATGAACTCAATGCAGCAAGGTTACTAAGTGAAGAGTTACCTATAATTTGGAGGTCACCATCGATGCCCAATAGACCGGAGAGGCCCGTTAGATTGGCAAGCAATGGGTTCGTATCTATGTATAAGTTCCCTAGAATCCCTAATACATTATCTAGGCCACTTAGGGTAGTAAGCCCTGCATTTTCACCTATGTATAGATCTCCTGAAACGCCTATTAATCCACTAAGTCCCGACAATGAAGTAAGTAAAGGATTTTTTTCTATAAAGATAGATCCACCAAGGGTGGTGAGGCTACTTAAAGGGGCAAGCGAGCTTAGCGCGAGCATAGAATCAATGAAAAGATCGGTCCCGATGCTGGTCAAACTGCCCAAAGCAGCGATAGAGGTCAGCTTGACATTCCCGTCTAAGCCAAGGTAGGTTCCTACTGAGGCAAGGTTGTCGAGGCCCGACAAACTGGCTAGCACAGGATTTTCCTTAATAAAAAGGCCGCCTGACAAACTAGAAATACCAGTAAGGCCATTAAGATTAAGCAGGTCCGGATTTTCTTGGATGAAAATCTCAGAAGTAGAGGTAAGGGAGTTAAGCCCGGTAAGATCTGTTAAATCAGTATTGTTAACCACCGCCAGATAGCCCCCGATGCTGCTGAGTTGGGTAAGTCCTGCCAGAGAGGGTAAGGCATTGTTGAAGTAGATTCCTACGTTTCCACCAACACTAGTTATGTTTTCTAAACCACTTAAACTCAATGCATCCGTTCCTTGAACCAACAAGTCTCCTCCCACTGAAGTAATCTGGCTCAAACCACTCAAATCTGTTATAGAGCTTCCATAACCTTCAACATTGAGGTCGCCACTGATGCTGGTACACCCAGGAAAGTTGGTAGCAAAGTTGTCTATTTCAGCTTGGGTACTAATGGTACTAAGAGAACAGGATTGGGCAAATAAAGGAGTAGTTAAAAAGCTTAGAGAGTAAAAGAAGAGAACTAGGGAAGCGGTAATCCAGAATCTAATTTTAAGCATGGCGATGGTCCTTTCCAATTTGTTTTTATTTACCTGTTCGAAGTCACGGAGCAGATCACTGTTAGGGTTTGGTTTGAAATAATTAAGCGTATGGTTTGGTAAAACGACTATTTCCGAATTCGAACTATTTGCATCAAAAATACTCGAAATCTTACAGCCTGACAACGAAATTGAGGAGAAAAAACCCCAGGCGTTAAGAACCTTACCTAAACGGTATTTTTGTGGTTGTGAAAGGCTTTTGAGGCCTAATAGATATAATAGGTCAAATATTAGATATCTAAAAAGGCTCCTTTTTTTCTTTGATCGTTCGGATATCTTACCTGTAAACCACCACATTGTATCGATTTATAAGTGGGTTTTGAAACATCGCATTTGACACGACAAAAACCGTCATCTTCAAAATGGAGAATATTCTCAAGGTGATATTTTGTGGTTTGATCAAAGCTAAAGCCCGGACTTAATCAAAATCTTACTGGGGAATGAGGGATGATGATAAATCCGCATAGTTTGGGCATGAAAGTCTTCGGCATTGGCTTCAAAGATATTTTCGACCCAGGTCTGAGGGTTGAGGTCAAAGGCGGGGAACCAGCTACTTTGAATTTGTATCATCATGCGATGACCTGGCTTGAAGCTATGCAATACATCCTGTAACTTGAAGCGTATGGGCACGATTTCGCCTGGTATCAAGGGCTTGGGCGAAGAGAAACTCTCGCGAAATCGAGCGCGCATAATCTCTGATCGAACCATTTGTTCGTAGCCCCCTAGACGTACGTGCTTCGGAGTATAGGGAGTATTGGGTTCATCGGATGGATATACATCTATCAGCTTGACAACAAAATCTGCATCTTCGCCTGTACTGCTTACCCAAAGCTCTACCTCGATATCTCCCATCATGGTGAAGGTACTGTCCAGCGTAGGAGTTTCAAATGATAAGACATCAGGTCTCCTAGTCGCAAATCGCTGATCTTCGCTCATATAATTCCTAGGAGTGAAACCAAAACTACCTGGCATATCGCTGGTGTATGGCACAGGATGATGAGGATCAGATACGTAGCTGCTAAAAGCTTTTTCCCGACCTGGAATTTGAGTACTTAGTTCTCCATTTGGATGCAGAAAAAAGTTGGACTCCCGCGCCGATCTTGGAGGCCAGGCATCAAATTCACGCCAGGTTTTCTGGCCCGTATCGTACACATAAGCCTCAGGCAGTCCGCTAGCTCCATTAGCAGCGCCCTTGAGGAAATGGTCAAAAAAGCGGGCCTCTATATTCCGTTGGTAAAAGGTAGCAATGCTATCCCCAAAATAGATCTGATGATGAAGGTGATGCCCTTTTTCACGAGCCCAACCTCCATGACCAAAAGGTCCCATTACTAAGGTATTGTAGTTTTCACTGCTTTGTTCAATGGTCCGGTAGATGTTCAGAGGACCATATAAATCTTCTGCATCGAACCATCCTCCTACAACCATCACCGCTGGCTGGATGTCTTCCAAGTGAGGTAAGAGGTTGCGTTCTTGCCAAAACAAATCATAATTGGGATGCTCTTTTAGTTGCCGCCAAAAAAAGTTGTCTTCGCTCATGTAGCGATCTCCATTTTTGAGTGGCCCCATCTCTTGAAAAAATCGATACCCATCTTCGGTGGGCTTATCGAATAAAGTATACCAGGCCGTATCGACGGGCTGCGTTTTCTGAATGCCAAAAACGGGAGTAGCCCTGAAGTAGCCTAAGGTATAAGCTCCATTGTGGTGGAAATCATCAAAATAAAAATCTGCGATGGGCGCTTGAGGAGATACCGCCTTTAGCGCGGGATGTGCACCTGGCAAAGCAGCGGCGGCATAGAAACCTGGATAACTGATGCCCCATTGACCGACTCTGCCATTGTGGAATTTGAGTTCCTGTAGCAACCATTCAATGGTGTCATAAGTGTCGCTGCTTTCATCAGTCTGGCCAGCCGACTTATCTTTTTGGTGAGGGGTCATATTGGTCCAGGTGCCTTCACTCATCCAGCGGCCCCTTACATCTTGATGCACAAATATGTATCCATCTTGAATCAGGGTAGGAGAGGGCCCCAAGCGAGTAGTCATGAACTCATCCGCGCCATAGGGCTTAACGCTGTAGCAGGTCCGCTTCATTAAGATGGGGTAGCGTTGCTCATCTGATGCATCCTTGGGTGTGTAGATGGCGGTAAACAAGCGCGTTCCGTCCCGCATGGGAATATATACTTCTTGTTTATCGTAATGAGCAGGGACATAGCGATCCATGTCTACCTGGGCTTGGCCAGCCATGGAAAGTATGAGTAGTAGTAAGGCTAATATCTTTCGCATATGCGAAAAATAGCCAAGTGTGAAACACAAACCAATTGCTTTGAAACTAATTCATGGAAACAATAGGGATTGCGGTCAGGGACTCCAGATCTCATATAGAAAAATAAGGTATAGGATAGCTCATACGCCCCCATACCTTATTCCTTGTGTGAACGGACTTGAAGACTCAGGCCTGTTCACGCAAAATTACATACTTCGCAAACTCTCAGCCTTCACCGCCCATGTCGGGCATGCTGTAATAAAAACGTTCGTGGATAATCTGGTCGCCGGACCACTTTTGTACCCCAACCTCTTCCATTTTTACCCGACTCCCATCTTGAAAGGTAATCTCGGTCCAGGACTCTACGGAGGTCGTGCCATTTTCCTCGTCTGCAGTGATGGCACCTACGCCACTGCCGTGGAACTCCTTGACCATGCCAAACCATTCCTGAATGGCTTTGCGCTGCTCCGCTTTGCCATTCCTAGGGGCTGTGGTGCCATCAATAACGACTACATCGTCATGGTAATATTTCTCAAAAGCATCCATGGTATTACCTTCACCGATCATGCGGTACATGTCTTGGATTTTTTCTAAATGAGTCATAATGTGGTGGGATTGAGTTGATTTTATTTTTAGTAAAAAT
>CAZFPQ010000005.1:0-49490 GCA_964521065.1 uncultured Bacteroidia bacterium
ACTTATGAAACTTACCCGCCATACCCAGCAAAAGCTTCAGGATATTCTGAAGTCTCAAGAGTACGTTATCCGTTATGAAAAAGGGAATTTTGCTGGAGGCTATTGCATGGTAATGGACAAAAAGCTTATTATCATCAATAAGTTTCATCCTTTAGAAGGAAAGATCAATACCCTGATGGAAATTATCAGGACTTTAGATATTAACCAAGAACACTTGACCCCCGATCAAGTTAAAATAGTCAACCAAGTTAAAACCTCACCTTCCCAAGCTTAATATTTATGTCGACAGGTCTCTTGCACACCCATACCTTGGTAGTCATCTTGTTTCTACTGCTTTATTTGGTCAAGCTGACCCTTTTATTGATCAATAAGAAAGATGTCCTAGAACGAGTGACCAAAGCTACACGCATCCCTGAGATGGTGATAAGCACGCTCTTCCTGCTTACTGGGATCGGACTGATCGCCATCGCGCCAATTCGGGTGCAGCCTTTACTTATCATCAAGATTGTCCTGGTGCTCGCTTCTATCCCTTTGGCAGTGATTGGGTTTCGCAAGAGCAATAAGCTGTTGGCCAGTTTGTCAGTACTCCTCATTCTTGGCGCATATGGAATGGCCGAAGCCCACGCCGGAAGAATGGGAGAAAGCCAGGAGCCCTTGGATGCTTCTGTGGTGACCGACGCCAGCCAGTCTAATTATGACCAGGCTGCTCACGGCAAGGCTTTATATGCGCGGAACTGTGCGGCATGCCATGGCACCGGAGGTGATTTGGCCTTTGCCGGTGCGGCTAATTTGAAAGAAACGCAATTGAATGCTGCAGGCATCCAAGCATTGGTCAAGAATGGGGTAGGAAAAAAAATGCCGGCTTACCCATTTTACAGTGATGCGGATCTGGCGGCTGTTTCAGCCTACGTGCTCTCTCTAAAGCCCTAATTAAAAAAGAAAGGCCCCTGCTTATGTCAAGGAAAGGCTTTCGCTTTGATGGGAGTAAGGGCTCGATACTTTGGCTATTGGTTAAAGGGGCCCAAGCTACAGCTGAAGGGGAAAGTTTAAGTCAGGGGCAAGCCCTTAAATGGGAGGGCATGCAACTTCATGCAAACCCGGACCAGGAAGAGGCAGAATTACTGCCTCCTTATTTTTTGGAATGGCAGTCCATCCAAATACTTTTTTCTCCTGGGTTGCTCGAGATCAGCTCTTGGCCTCATTTACAAGTAGACCACAAGGTCCTGAGGGGAGAATACATTCCTTGGGAGGAGGGTAAAGGCGTTTACCAGTTTGAATTTCCCTTAGCTGGAATGATTGGCCCTTTTCAGTGGAATCTAACAGTTGGGGATGTCCCAATGGTGTGGAGACTTGAGGGAGAGATATACCCCAATATACTCTCATTTAAGGAGGATTTTCAGGATATGGTTTTATCCCTGCAAGGAGTACTGTTGGGCTTAGGACTCAGGACTCAAGGGAATAAAATGGGCTTGGATTCCTTTGCGAAACCAGCGGCTTACAGTTTAGGCTGGGATGCTTGGGAGGAGAGACTGAAGAAGCTAGCTCAGTCCTGGTACCTGGTTGAACAACACCTAGAGGTAGGCATTCAAAGTGAAAAAGGAGTAGAACAAACAAGCAGAGCAAAAAGACCTCTGATCAGACAATCGCCCCATCTGAATAATCCAGACTCTTTGCGGGCCATGAATAAGATTCTCCACCCCAATACGCTAGCCAATCAGCGGGCACTGGATGCCTTGGGAAAAGTCATGTTTCAGCTAGGTCAACCTGATAAATGGCTCAATCCACTTATGCCTGCTGAAGCCAAGCAAAAGTGGGTCTCAACTGCCCAGCGATGGCGTCGCCGTTTAGCCGCTGGTGCTGGGAGGTACCCATGGAGGAGTGTTTCTCGCCTCCCGACTCGACCTCATTATGAGTTGCCACCCACCTATCAACGCTTTGAGAGACAAGCCTTGGCCCTATTCAATGATTTGACTCTAGCTCAGGCTCAGACCTCTCGCTATCGGTGGCATGATACTCCTCTGCTGTATGAACAGTGGGTATTTTGGTACCTAATCCAGTTCTTGTCGAAACTCTCTGGAGTTAAACTCCTGCCTTTAAGTCATACCCTGATTCAAGCCGAAGCCGCCAATAAGGACGGATTTTTGTTTCGTAGAGGAGCTTACGTAGAGTGTGAACTTACGGAACAGGGGGAGAAGGTGGGGATTTGGTACAATAGAAAACTGGGTGCGGGTATGCCAGGAGTTCCCTCGACTAGACCTGATATTGTACTAGAGCGTTGGCGCCCAGGGCAGAAAGTTCCGCTGCGCTGGTTGCTAGAAGTAAAATACCAAGTACAAATGGAAGGCAGTTTGCCAGGGCCTCCGAGAAGCGCGTTTGCCCAGTTACATCGCTATCGTGATGCTGCGGTTTCAGATCTTTCATGGGAAAATAATATGCGAACTGCGGTCAAAGCCCAAGGGGGGCTGGTGATTTTTCCAGGTGAAGTAGACGAAGAACTAGGACGAGAAATGTATTGGTATAAAAGTTTGACCCAAGTGGGGATTGGGGCAATGCCCCTCAAGCCTGGAGCATATCGCGATCGAAGACTTTTTGAAGACTGGTTTAAACAATGGCTCGGTCTGCCACAAAGCAAGCTCTGGGAGCAAAGAATTGAATACAAAACCAACTCTTGAGATACGGTTGGCTGGAACAAGATCGAGGGAAGGAGTAAGAACCACGATACCCGGGGTAACTTGCCAGGTATATCCATAGCTCCTTGGTTTAGTCTGTCTTGAGTGAACGCTTACTGGAGACCTTAGCAGGTGGTCTGCCAGCTTTTTTCTGCTCACCACATACCTTTAGGTGGATGGGGGAACTAAGGGTTTTCCGGTAGAACTCCCCCCAATTATCTGTATAAATAAACATGAAATTGATTAAACCATAAGTGAGAATATGGAGCCTAATTGTGTATGTAATCAGACAGCACACTCATGATTGCATGAGGTCAGCCCATTCAAACATCAGGTTCTCAGATCAAGCCAAATTGGTCGCAACTGGGAACTTTTATAAGTAGAGAAAAGGTAATCGTTCTTTTAAGTCATTGAAAAACTCGGGGGAGCTCTGCTCCCCTATTTTTTATCCCCATTTCAATAGTCTATGTCATAAGAAATTTGGCTAAATTCTAGCCTAACCCTAAGCTCAACAACACATGTCACATTCTATTGATATAACTTACCCTGAAGGAACCAACAACCAAGTATTGGTGGAGCTAGTTGCTACTGAAACAGTCAAGTTTGTGACCCATCAAATAACCCATCCCACCAATTCTAATGATCCTATCCTGGTGGAGTGTTTTTATGAAAGCGTTTCGGGCAATGGTGAGGAAACAGGTACTACTTTTACCGTCCCGGTTAATGCTGAGACTGGAGACACCATCAGGTTTGAGTTTAAAATAGGTTCTGCCTCTACCACTTCCCTTGAACACCCATTCCCAAATTTAGGTGGCCGGTTTAATCACCGCTTTTCTTGATCCTGTCTACATTTATTTAATTGGAGGATGAAGTTGAAATACCATCTTGGATTACTCGCCTGCATACTACCATTGTTTACGATTCAAGCCAGGGTAGTGGATTCTTGTGTATTGGCGCACCAAGGCTTGATCGATGAGGTGCAACTCGGTAAACAAAGCGTAGTTGAACTGGTAACATTAATTGATCAGTTTCGAGCTGAAGGTAATACCTGTTGCGTCTATGAATTAAATGGCGAACTACAGGATTATTGGCGAAATCTGAGAGATTTTGAGAAAGTACGACTCTATGCCAAAAGAGGAGAAAAGCTAGCAGAGCAGTGTGGAAAAGCTTCTCAAAAGTGGGATTCCAAGCACAGACTCATTTCGGTTTACCTAGATTTATTGCGGCTAGACTCAGCTTTGATTTATGCTGAGGCTTATTTCCGAGATGTGAAAGAAGGGGCTGACGAAGAGGCTTTGATGATTGCTACCTATGACCTGGCTTCAGTTCAGAAAGAAATGGGAGACATACATGAGGCCAAGGATAATTTTCTGTCAGCTTTAGACCAAGCTCTTTCACTAGACCCCAAGCACCGGATCATTCCTTATCTGTACCTGTCTCTAGGATGGGTAACTGATTTGATGAAGGATTTCGAAGCTGCTGAAGAATGGTATATGTCGGCTACAGATTTTATCGAAAATTCAAATGTGGTGGATTATAAATACCTCGTTGGCATTAAAAATAATTTAGCGTATGTCTACATGGGAATGGGCGATTATCATAGGGCCCGGAGAATCTTAGAAGAAGTGATTGCAGATATAGATTCATTGGGTATAGTGCACAAAGTTGAGACTGAGTACTCATTGGCGATGGTCTGCTGCTATTTGGGTGATCTTGATTCTGCTAATCTGTGGGTCGATCTATGCTTGGCTGACACCGTAGAGCATGGGGTTGAGTTGGCAAATCGATACCACATGAAGGCCTACATTTTACAAACCATGGGGAATTCTGAGGAGGCCTATCAATGGATGTATAGGGCTAAAGTAAAAGCTGATTCTGTACATGAGCATGAAATCAGTGAGGTTCGCCGTAGTCTCCAAGTAGAAGTTGCTGCTTCTGCTGACCGAATGAAACTAGCTGCTGAACAGCGCGCGTTAAAGGATGCCGAAAATGCCAATGAAAGACTTGTTTTTGGGCTGGTAATCACCCTCTTACTCTTTGCTGTGGCTGTATTGCTGGTAGTTAACTTGAGGCGTAGGCAGCGAGCCCAGGCTACTGAGTTGGAGTTTGAAAAAGAGCAAAATCGTCGAGACACCCTCGCCTTGATCCAAAAAATGGAAGTAGAGTCTTTAGATAAATCCCTAGAAGCCCAGGATCGCGAGCGTACCCGCATTTCAGAGGATTTGCATGATAGCCTCGGAGGTACCTTGGCGGCAATACAGGTTTCACTTTCTATGATTCAGGAAACGGTGCAGACCTCGGGGACGGAGATAGCGAGAAAAATGTATCACCAAGCCGTAGAACAAATCAACCAAGCCGTAAAAGATGTTAGAAGGATCTCCCATAACCTGGGTGATATTGTATTGGACCGAGGGGGGCTGGAAGAAGCCATTCAAAATCTTTGTGATACCTTAGAGCAACAAGGGCGCTTTGATCTTTCACTCGAAATGAGTGGCTTTACCCATCGGCGACTCCCCTTGGCGGTCGAGAGAAATGTATACCGGGTAGTTCAGGAGCTATTTCAAAATGTGCTAAAGCATGCGCGGGCCTCGGAAGTCAAGCTTCAGGTAAACCTTATTCGAAATCGTTTGAGCTTGATTATGGAAGACAATGGACGGGGCTTTGATCCCAATTTAAAAGAGAAACAAGGTCTGGGGATGAAAAATATCCATTCTCGCATACAGAAAATCGGTGGAGACCTAGATATAGATTCCGCGCCAGGAAAAGGAACTACCGTTGTGTTGAATGTTCCCCTTTCAACTTAAGATCTGCCTTCCCAATACGCATACGCGATACTCCCAACTTGACCAGACAGTATGATCAAAATTATTATTGTTGATGACCACCAAATCTTTGTAGAAGCTTTAAGGGTCATGCTAGATGACGATCCGGAAATTGAGGTGGTCGGTACAGCTAATTCTCCTCAAGATGGTTTGGAACTGGTGGCTAGGCACACAGTAGATGTGGCGGTCTTAGACCTAAGGCTGCAGGATCCAGACATGGATGGCCTTGACTTGGCAGAAAAGCTATACGATGACCATCCCAGGACCCGCGTTCTATTGTTGACCATGAGTGATGACGGTAAGCAAATCGCCCGTGCTTTGACTCAAGAGGTCGCTGGGTTTATGGGTAAAAATTCTGCGGGAGCTGATCTGAAGAAAGCGATACGGCAAATTCATCGAGGAGATACTTTCTACAGCGTCGATGTCATGAAGGCCCACATGGACTACATTCGAAGCCAACATATGGGAGGAGGTCCTATCAACCTTACCCGTAGAGAAAAAGAGATCCTTCAACTCCTGGTGGAAGAATACAGTACCTCAGAAATAGGAGAGTTGCTAAACATTGGTGACGCGGGAGTCGAGACCCATCGAAGAAATTTACGTCACAAGCTAGGGGTTCGCAATACTGCTGGATTGGTCAGGGAGGCTATTGTCAGAAACTTAGTTGACGTAAAAAAAAGATAGTTGAAATTTGTCAAAAATATACTGTTAATCGATTGGCATTTGCACCATCGAAGGGCTTTAGAACTGTTGGTAAGGCAAGAGCCTAGCACCAACTTGGTTGCCTCTTTAGAGGATCCTTTAGCTGTGTCGCCGCAAAACCTGTATATGCACTCGGTTGACCTTATCCTGCTCGGAAACATTCCCCCCCAATCCTGCCCCGATTTGCTAGACTGGATCCATTACCTTGGACAGTATTGGGTTGGGACAAAGTTCCTGATTCTTGGGACCCCAGGAAGGCACGATCGAGTCCGACTCCTACCATCAGGTAATATATGGTGGCTCAGTAGACAGGCTTCAGCCAAACGTATTAGGGATAAAATCCTTGAAATATCTGAACCTAGCACTCAAAATCTGCCACATGCCACCTACACAAATCCAGAACTTACTTCTCTTGAGTTGGAGGTCTGGCGTGCAAAACTTAAGCATAAGGAGGAGTATAAAATCATAGAACAATTGGCAATCAGGGAAAGTACCTATCATGCCATTGTTCGGAACCTTTCAGATAAGCTTCAGACTTATACCCAATTGGGATTACAAAGAAAGGCTATTAGCATGGGCTTAGAATAAATAGGAACTTACTTAATCCAGCTGAACTCGGGGATCGAGTTTTCGATATATCCAATCCGTCAAAATGCTGACCAAAATGAAGATGATGCCAATAACCAAGGCACATCCCAGGATCACTGGAATGTCGTTTTGAGTCAAGGCTTCAATCATGAGCTTTCCAAGGCCTTGCCAGTTAAAGATGTATTCAATGAAGAAAGCGCCAGCTAGGAGAGAAGCTAGCCAGCCGGTAATGGCGGTAAGGACAGGATTAAGGGCATTTTGAAGGGCATGGGTTAGCAGCACTCGCCAAGGGGGGAGGCCTTTTGCTTTAGCCGTACGGACATAATCGATTCCTAGTACATCCAATAAGCTGCTTCTGGTCAGCTGAATAAAAATAGCCAATGGCCTGATGCCCAGAGCAAGTGCCGGTAAAATTAGGTTCTTCCCATTCCATTGACGTTTGTTAGAGAAGATGTCATCCTCCCAGACATATCCACTAACGGAAAGGTGGGTCCAGTCCTGCCATTTTACCGCGAATAGATAGGCCAGCAGTACACCCACAAAAAAAGATGGAGCAGAAATTCCTAGAACTGAGCCAGAGAGAATGCTTTGATCAGTGGCGTTTCCTTGGTTGAGGGCACTGATGATTCCTAAAGTGATGCCTAAAAGGGCGGCAAATGTGATTGCCGCACCAGCTAAAATGCCGGTTCCACCAAGTCTACTCCATAACAAATCTGATACCGGAACTTGACTCTGAAAGGATCTCCCTAGGTTTGGAAGCTTGACCGCAAAACTTCCTGATCCAATAGGAATTATAGGTAGAGCATCAGGGCTTCCTTCTTTGGCCCAGCCAATAGGCAGCAAATTGTTTAGATACCGGAGATATTGGATATAGATGGGCTTGTCTAAGCCATATTGTGCAGCAATGGCCTGGCGAGTAGCAAGATCTGCCTTCTCATCTACTAAGTAATCAGTAGGATCTCCTAGTGCATAAAATATAATAAATAGCAGGGTTACAATGCCCCAAAGAATGCCTAGACCTCGCCATATTCGCTTTAAAAGGAAGTTCATACCTCAAATTTAAGCAGGTGAACCTAAGAATTCGGCTTACCGGTGGATAGGCTAAGGGGTAGAAATTAAGGCAAAACAAAACTGCTTACCCATACCTCCTTACCTCACCTACCAGCTTTTTGGGAGCCTTCTGTTTAGAAGAGTAGGTAGAAAACCTGCTGTTATGGTTGCAAAATCTACGCAAGGCCTGGGATAGGTCCAAGCCTTAGTCTGAGAGGCCGTTTGGGTTTTGGCGTTTCGAGCCCAAACACAGGACTTTTGGGTTCTGACAAACAGATTTTTTGAGGAATAGTAGACTATCTCAAGAAAAATCGGCGCAGTCAGACTCCTACTTGGGGTCCTTAATGCCAAGTACTTTTGGCAGGACAAGTTTAAACCGTAAACTCAACATTCAAATAGTTCCCTCGGAATCCATGGAATCCCCACTTTTATCATCGTCATTAACCTGATAGCTTGACAGAATTGAGAAGCTTTTCCCGATTGACTTAGGTTCATGACCAAATAGGAGGAGACGGTAGCAGAAAGTACCATCCAGGTTAAATCCTTGTCCATTGGCGCAAAATCTCGAATCTAATTCGTAGAATTCGGTACTTTTGCTTAAAGAAATACTTCGAATTTGATGCAGGCGTAACAGATTTTGTTTGTTTCTTCGTTATAGAAGCTATGCGGAGAAGAACTCTACCCCAACAATGAGAGCTACCATAGACTTATACATAAAGAGCGTGCTCCAAGAAGTAGATTCTTTGGCCCTGCCGGGTGTTGGTACCCTAAGAAAAGTGGTTACACCAGCAAGAATCGATGAAGGCAGTGGAAGGATTTACCCTCCGCAGGTAGAGCTGCGCTTTGAAAGTAAAGTGGATAAGACGGTTCTAATCAGTGACCAATTAGTTGACTTTCTCCACATGCCCCGGGAAGAGTCTCAAGCAGTGGAGATTGAGATAGTTCGAGGCTTAAAGAATCACTTTCGCCAAGAAGGTTCTTATCGATTACAAGGAGTCGGTACCTTAAGGCAAAATGACGATGGGGCCATCACATTTTTGCAAGAATCCAGTCATTGGAATGACTTGGCAGGAGACTTTTTCGGACTACTTCCTGTAGGTCTGCCGCATGATTCTCCCTTGCCTTCTGAGAGGCCCCACACGGAAAACCAATTACCTATGAAGCAATTTTCAGCTCAGCCTACCCGCCGTAATCGAGGAATCGGTTGGAAGACAGCGCTGCTTATTCTGTTGCTCCCAACTTTGGGTGCCTTGCTAGCCAGTGACTGGCTGGTCATGAGGCGCTCTAGCCTTGGGTCCAAGGCAAAAATTGCCTTTGCACCTGCTGAAGAGGCCCCAAGTCTAAATACGGGCTTGTCCGATGAAATATCTACCATCTTGGTGCCTGAGGATATACAGGAAAGTGCCACTAGGTCTCTAGACTCGGTAGCTACACCGGCAGCCTCAGATGCTGCTGAAATTGTGGAAGAAAACCCCGCTGCCGAGGAGTCCTCTTCCTTAGCCACCTCAGAGCCTGCCACTAATACCGATGTAAATAGCGCAGTTGAGGAGGACGCGGAACTAGAAGCAGAAGATGAGCAGCTTACCCACTTGAACGATTTACAAAGTGATCAAGGGCTTAGTTCGACGTTTAAAGCTCAAGCAAGATTAGCAAGCCCAGAACAGCGCAGTAGAGGGATGGAAGAAGCAGAGATACATTATTTGATTGTCGCAAGTTTTTCCCAGGAAAAAGGGGCTAATCAACGTGCCGAAGAACTGAGAGAGAAAGGATACAATACAGCCATTCTGGTGTCGCCCAAAGGGGAAAGTGTGACCTATCGGGTAGCCATATTCCGCAGCAACAACCGAGCACAGGTGGAAGCTTATGTGAAGGAAATCAAGGGACGCGGGTTTAATGCCCCTTGGATTTTTTCCCTTGGCCAGTAGCCTTGGCCAAACTGGTTTACCTCCAGTCTTATTAGATAAGCATTGAGGACGATTTTTCCAGAGTGGTCAAATAATTTTAGAATAAGAAGGTCAGATAGTCTTTTAAGGCAGTCTGACCTTTCCATCTATGAGCAGGCAGATCTAAAACCTAATAGAAATGAGATCCTAGAGTTGCCGCTTTTAGGTTGATGGGGTTGGACCTTGTTGTCTTGCTAAAAAGTGAGAGTAGGAGTGTTCAGAACTCTCAGCTCACATCATTTCACCCATTCTATTATTTGATCAAAAAAATAACGCTTAACAAAAAGCTTCGTATCTTAGATTTGGCGCTACTTAACAGGCGTAAAGAAATCTTCCACAACTTATAACCTCTCAGGCATGAATTTTAAGTTTCAAAAGCCCTTTTTATCCTCTTGCTATTCTTTAATCTTCTTGCTTAGCTTAACGATAACTGGAAGCCTATGGGCCCAGGGGCCTCAGTTTCATTTGATTGCTGGCAGCTTTGCCGATCAGGCCACCGCCGATGAATTAGCTACGGCTTTACGCGCCAAAAACTATCAACCGCAAATACTTGCTCCGGCCAAAGCTGGAGCCAACTACAGGGTATCGATTTACCAGTCAGATAACCGGGCGGAAATAGACATGTTTGCCCAGCGCTTAAAGCAGCAAGGCGCTAGATCCTATTGGATTTTGGCCCTAGATGAGCAGGCCGCAGCTCGCACCCATGCACGAATGAGCGCTGGTGGGTTATCAAATCCTGATGAGGCAACCTACCATGTAATTATGGGGAGCTATGATGACTTTACCACGGCCAACGATGCAGTTGACGCTTACAAAGCTAAAGGTTTTGAACCTTATATCGTCTTCCCTCAAAATAGTGGCGGCTGGTATCGTGTCTCGGTATTCAGAAGCCAGGAGAAGGCAGAGGTAGCTGAATACCAATCTCTCTTGAGTAAGCGGGGCAAAGACAAAGGATGGATCTTGGAAGAATCTGCCGCTTCCGTGGCTAGTGGGTCTGCTTCTACCTCCCTGGCTCCTGCTAGTCTTAACAGAGACAACAATGCTAGGCTTTCTTCTAACACGAGTCGCAAAACCTTTCACTTAATCGCGGGGTCTTTCAATCGCTTTGACCAGGCAAGTGAATTCTCCGCTGGCCTGCGTAGCAAAGGGTATAGTCCTTTGATCATTTTTCCCGAAACCGGAATTAGTGAGACATTTAGGGTCTCTGTATACCAATCTACCCAAAGGGTAAGAGTAGACGAGTTTAAAGCAAAGTTCAACAAAGGAGGAGGATCTGCTTGGGTTTATACCCAATAAGGAGCATTGAGCACTCAGCTTGGTGATTTGCCTGAGACAGAGGGGTGATATTACGACTAATTTAAAAGTCGCCAGACCAGCGTTTTGAGGATGTGAGCTTCTCCCATTTGAGTGGGGATCATGCCCTTCAGACGCTGGTCTGTTTCTTCTATAAAGCCGAGATTGCGGTACACCAGGGCTGGAGAGTAATGTTTAGTAGCCGTAATACAGTCCCTGGCCTGAAAGTAATTCAATCCTAACTGATGCTTCACAGAGTTAGGATCTCTTAGTTTATGCCGATGTACCAGTGCTAAGTGATGAAAGAACCTGAACAAGGCACCTACCACTAAGATAGGAGGATTAACCTTGGTGTTTTGGCTTAATCGATCAACAATGAGGTAGCTCCGTTGTGCTTGTCGTTGGCTAAGGGCACTGACCAATTCAAAAGAATTAAACTCTTTGTCAACATTGATCATTTGGAATACCAGTTCCTTGCTCAATTTACCCTGTCCAGTAGCACGTAGGTAGATAAAGATCTTATCCAACTCGTTTTCAATAAGGTTGAGGTTCAACCCCAAGTTGCTCACCAAGATACCTGGAATTTCTGCATCGTAGTCCAACTTTCGCTCTTGGAGCAAAATGTCGACCCATTGCTGAACGTCTCGGTCATACAACTTTTTTGCATGGAAGTTAATCCCGGTCTGTTTCAAGGCTGCTACGGCTGATTTGGGGAGACCAGCCTTGCGATCTTTAAATATCATGACCAAGACGGTACTAGGAACAGGTTGCTTAAAGTAGGAACTTAGCTTCTCCAGTTCCTTGTTGTTCATCCGATGGGCCTCCTTAAGAATGACCAGTCGCCGATTCGCCATGACCGGGAAACTCCTACAAGCATTGAGCAGCTGACTAGCGGAGGTTTCTGGGCCGTAAAACAACTCTCGGTTAAAGGCTTCTTCTCCTGGCTGTAAGACCATCCCCTCCTTTTCCAAAAGGGTATATACCTTGTCAATAAGAAATTCTTCCTCTCCATGTAGGTAGTAGACAGGAGCAAAGGTACCTGCTTTGAGGTCTTTGATGAGTTGAGGGTAGGTCTTCATGGCCAAATACGTTACAAGACTAGGTCATCAAGTGGCGATTAAAAAAGTCGAGGGTGCTTTCTAATACCAAATCCAATGCAGGATTACTGCCCAAGAAAGGGTGGGCTGCCCCAAAGGTATGCCCTGCTTTGGGTATTAAGCGGAGTCCTGTATGGTCAGGCGAAGCATAGATGTTCAGCTGCTCCGCTTCGAAGTAGGGAACGGTTTCATCAGCTTGACCATGCACAATTAATAAAGGGCGTTCAAACTCTCTAGCAGCTTGGAGGACATTAAGTTTGGTCTTGGCGTACTTTTCGATTTCGTTCAAGATAGGCATACCAAGTTGGTAGACTTGCCCGGTACGTGAATTAACAACTTCTTCATATCCACGCTTACGCCAGGCCTGCCTAGTGGCCTTGTCATATCGATCAAAGCTGCTCACCGAAGCCCAGGTCGTTATGGCATGTACCTCTGGACGGTTCCTACCAGCGATGATGCTGACTCCTCCACCTCTGCTATGGCCAATGAGGCCGAGTCTACCTCCCAGATCTGCTCCCAGGAAATTGGTATGGGCCGCTTGCTTGATGACCTCCTCTAATTCGCCAACTTCTAATAAAAAGGTGTTTTGTGAAAAACGATCTAACTCCGTCAAGTTTTGGGGATCAGCACCGATTCCATTATGGGAAAAATTGAAAGTCAGAAAGGCATATCCTTGTTGGGCGAAGTAGTTGGCCGCATAAGGCACAAAACCCCAATCTTTGAATCCTTTAAAACCGTGGGCATAGATGACAAGAGGCCCTTTACTCAAGTTTTCTCCGCCATAAAGGGAAAGAGATAAACGATGCCCTTGTTGGGTGGTAAATTCAAAATCTTGGATTGACATGTGGAAAGGTGATCGCTTCGTTCTACGTTATTTT
This sequence comes from uncultured Bacteroidia bacterium, assembly GCA_964521065.1. Taxonomy (GTDB): domain Bacteria; phylum Bacteroidota; class Bacteroidia; order J057; family J057; genus CAYVAP01. The sequence continues at coordinate 13,043 of CAZFPQ010000005.1, forward strand.
GACCCCAGGCCAAAGAAAATTTAGCCGGTTAGCTCTAATCTCACCAGAGCCAAGCCTGTCTCAAAATTATGAGGATGTCCTAAAAAGTTCAAATTTACCAGTCTATCCTTCTGGTGACCAGTAAATTCCCTAGAGATCCTGAAGTGCTCCTTGTAGTTCTTCTATACCAGCCTGACACTGGGTGATGACTTGCGCCACTAAGTCAGGTAACTGTGAGGTGTCTCCATGGTTTTTGACCGTAGATTCAATTTGAACCAGGTTGTTTTTGGTCTCATTCATTCCCATGATGGCGACTGAGCTCTTTAACTTATGAGCGCTTTTGGCGAGGCGTTCATATTCCCCGCCCTTAACCTGTATGACTAATTGTTCGAGCATTTCAGGGGTGGAATCGATGAACTTTTCGATGGCGGCTCTGAGGGTATCATTTTGCCCTTGGGTGAGCTCCTTTAGATAACTGAGGTCAGTATAAGAGTGGTAGGACATGGATCGAGGTTGGATTAAGGGTTCTTGGACAATTAAACTGGTATCCTTATTCCGCTGGTTGATAGGGCTTTCAGATGGCCTATGGCCTTGATAAGCAACTGGAGGAACTTGAGCGGGGATTACCGGTTTGACGTAGCGTACAATTTTGTCAAAGAGATGCTTAATATCAATAGGTTTGGCGAGATAATCGTCCATTCCTGCCGCAATGCATTTTTGATCGATGCCCATGACTGCATTTGCAGTTAGAGCAATGATGGGTATGTGGTGTCCGTTGACTTTTTCTAGCTCTCGGATTTTCTGGGTGGCTAAGTAGCCGTCCATTTCTGGCATCTGCACATCCATGAGGATGAGATCGTAGAATCCCGATTGGTACTTTTCTACCCCCTCTCGCCCGTTATTGGCAATGTCTACATCCATTTCCCAACTGGATAGTAGCTTTTCGGTGACCATTTGGTTAAGTGGGTTGTCCTCTACCATTAATACCCGCAAGCTGCTGAGAACCTGATGATCTGAGTCATTTAATTGTCGACTTAGGTAGTTGCTGATGCGTGCTTCTATGCCACCTGCCTCAAATGGGAGTTCAAACGTAAAGGTTGAGCCTACACCTGGACTACTTTTTACAAAGATGTTCCCATTTTGAAGGGAGACCAACTGTTTTACAATGGAAAGCCCTAAGCCTGTACCGATTCGTGCGGACGCACTGTTGCTATCTATTTGTTGAAAGCTTTCAAAAATCTCCTCCAACTTATTTTCGGGAATGCCGATACCAGAGTCTTTCACTTCAAACCTCAGCCAGAGTCGGTTCTGATTCTTCTCTAAAAGTTTTATCTGGGTCTGAATGCTTCCTTCTTGGGTGAATTTAATTGAATTGCTGATTAGGTTTAGGAGAATCTGGCTTAACCTTACTGAGTCTCCTATCAGAAAGGAAGGAACCTCCGCATCGAGTATAAAACGCAGGTCTAGGTTCTTTTTATGTGCTCCAGGGATCAACAAGTTTTCAATTGAGCTGATTACCTGAGTGAGTTGGAAAGGTTCTTTAGCAAATTTGATCTTGCCTGCTTCTATCTTCGATAAATCCAGGATGTCATTTACCAAGGCTAATAATGTCTCTCCTGCGGTTTTGATCACCTGGATATATTCCCTTTGAGAAGATTCTAAGGGAGTTTTGAGCAGCATTTCGGTCAAGAGCAGAATGGGATTGAGGGGAGTGCGGATTTCGTGACTGGTCTTGGCTAAAAATTCTTGTCTCAGCTTGGCGGACTGATTGGCCAATTGCTTCTCACGTTGTAGGCTTTCTATCTGCTTGTCCTTGGTTAAATCTCTTACAGTTCCAACTACCCGATTTGGGCGATGACTTGGTTGAATCCCCGCTTGTCCTTTCAGCTGAATATATCGAAGATCGTTTTCTGCCAAGATTAGCCTGTGCTCCATTTCAAGGGTTTCTACAGGGGTGCGAGACAAAAACAACTGGAAGAAGTTATGGACGTCTTTTTGATCCTCTGGATGTACCAAAGAGAGGTATTGATCTAGGTGCTCGATTTCGCGATGAGAAGAGGAAGCCAGCACATGAGCAAGGGAAGGGGAAAATATCATTGATTGATCCTCGAGATGGAGCTCCCAACTACCAAATCCAGCCAAGGTTTGTGCTTGCTCCAAGCGGCTCATCATACTTTTCCGCTCAATGGCATAGCGAAGGGTCTTATCTAAAAGGGCGGGATTGAGTTCGTTTTTATCCAGAAAATCTTGCGCTCCGTGTTTGATAGAGTCGGTATCAAACCCCAATTGGCCAAAAGTAGCTTGGTCTAGGCCCGTTAGCAGGACAATGGGATATTGAGGGAAGTTGGTCTGGAGCTTATTTAACGTATCTGCCCAATAGCTATCGGGCAGCTCTAAATCTGCGATGATCACGTTTATGGTCGCTGCACCTCCTTTTAGGAAATCAATCCCTTCTTGTAGGGTTCCGCTGTGATACAGCCTATAGTCAGTCTGGTAGCATTTTTTTAAGTGGTTCTGTAAAAAATAAAAATCATCAGGCCGGTCTTCAATCACTAGGACATGCAAGGTAGCTTTTAAAGGATTCCCCATAGGAAGACTACTAATAGGTACTTTCTCTAGGAGATCAATCACCTTCTTACGGTGGCTGTCACCCCTGACTTGGGAGGGTGGCTACTTTGAGCCAAAAGTTCTCCACCCTTTGGATAACTTCTATAAATTGATTGATATCTACGGGTTTGGTTATATAGCAATTGGCTTTGCTTTGATAAGCGGCTTGAATGTCTTGATCCGCTTCCGAGGTCGTCAAGATCAATACCGGAATCATTCGGATATCCGGTTCCGCCTTGATGTCTTTTAGAACTTCAATACCGGTTTTCTTGGGAAGGTTGAGATCTAGAAAGATGAGATCTGGAAGAGGCCTGTTTTCATAGGGCGCTTCTTTTCTCAAAAATTTTAAAGCCTCTTCTCCATCAGAAACCACCGTGAGTTCATGGTTCATATCCCCTTCCTTGAGTGCTTCTTGCGTTAATCTTACATCGCCTGGATTATCTTCTACTAGTAAAAGGTGCATGTGCTAAGGTATGTTGAGTGCAAATTGAAAATGAAGCGATGGTAAAAAGTGAAAATTTAGCTGGATTGCCTCATAAGCTTGATTATACAGCCAAATTTACCGGACAAGAGGGCGAGTTACGTTACTGCGTTTAGTCAGGGGATATATGGTAAAAGTTTCAATTATTTCGCCGGAAAAAAATGTGTCCTTTTCTATGATCTTACATCAATCAATATCCTAGTTGCCCTTTCAATAAGCTCAGAACATGAAAAGCGGCAGTTTCACTCCGGAGGCGATTTTCTCCCAAATGGATGGAGGCAAATCCACTTTTTTCAGCTAAAGCAATCTCGTCTGGATGAAAGTCTCCTTCAGGGCCAATGAGAAGACAGATCTGTTTCTTCTTCTTAATCTCTGCTGTAGCTGTCTGCCAAGCTTGGTCTGCCTCGCAGTGAGCCATCAAGCCTAGCTCAGGCTGAATTTTGGGTACCCAAATTTTGAAATCTTCTAAAGGGTGCAGCTCGGGTAAGCGTGAGCGTTTACACTGCTTGAGTGCAGCTTTCATGATTCCTAGAATGCGTCCTTCTTTATATTTAGAACGATATAGATCGGTATGGGTACATCGAAGGGGGACCAATTGGTTTACGCCTAGTTCAACAGACTTTTCTACCAACCACTCAAACCGGTCTCTGAGTCTTAGGGGAGAAACAGCTAAAGTGATTTCCGACTTATGCTCTCCCCAGTTCTCTATCTGCTTAATGATTCGGAGCTGAGTTCGTCTCGCTTCGAAGCCCAAAATCTCCCCCTGCATGTACCAACCTTTGCCATCGATGCAATGAAGGTGGTCGCCAACCTTGTGTCGAAGAACTTTGACACAGTGTTTGGTTTCAGCTTCATCCAGCCATGCCTGATTTTCATTTGACTTTTCTGCCCAAAATATCTGCATAGGGTAGATTTAGAATCAAAAAATGAGGTAAGGGGTTCAAAGGAAAACAAGAGGAACGGCGGAATATACGCACTTGAATAGAAGCATGGGGGTATGGCTTAGGGGGCTACGCTTATAACAGTCAATGGATGCCACGACATACCCCATACCCCGACTACCGTTTTTCTTATGTCCAGCTGCATAGGTGGGAGGCTACATAGCTCATGCCTCTTCAAAAGTCCGTTTATTTTTTTATAAAGCAAATCGCAAAATGTAAGGAGGACTTGTTTCTCCGTGGCTTGTGAGTGGGAGGGTATTTGCTAATTTTGCTCACCAAACTACAGGTATCAGGTTTGCTTTCTCGGCTACATATCGGTTTCTATCTTATTTGGGGCATCCTAGCGGGGTTTCCTACGGACATAGCAGCTCAAAACTTGGAAGATGCTGATACCACTCGCACTGCCCTATTGTTTGAACCGCGGGTGCTCGAAGAACGCTGGCAAGATGTCGATAATAAAGAGTGGTTCCAGGTGCCTTTTACGCGGAAAGCACAAGATGATCCATGGGTGTTGCGTCTCGATTTTCAGTACCCCGAAGATTTGCCTGACACCCTACATCTTATCTTTTCTGGTCTGGCCTGGCAAGCTACTTTGGAGTTTAATCAATACTTTATGGGGACCCATGAGGATCCCTTTAGACCCTGGGACATTTCATTGGCCAAAGAGTGGTTTCGAAAAGGGAAAAATACATTGATTCTGAACTTAAGTAGCGGGTCAGTCTTAGCAGGACATGGACTTCCTTTTCAGGGGATTCATCGCCCAATTCATGTTCAAGAGCAAACTTGGGCCTATTCTGATTATCCTTATGACTCCCTATTCTCGGACCGCCTAGCGATGTTGGCTCCCTACTATGGGCCGGAGCATGGCTATAGATTTGACTCTCTAGCTGCTTTGCGTTTCCTGCTTCCAGTCTTAGACTTAGACATTAAACAGGTTGGCTTTTGGTTTTTTCCTGGCCAAGAGCTGCTTGAGCTCTGCCGAAGCCTCAAGCTCGAGGTGGTCGATGAATGGGGAGAAGGCACCGCTCTAGGAGCTGTAAATGCCTATCCATTGGCAGCCGCGAGTTTGCCGCATCAGCCATGTTTTTGGCTGGATGAGCGAGGCAATCGCACTCCCTTTTACGGGGGATTTTATGAACCTAGACGGGGCCCCATCACTCCGACACCCTCTGAGGAGCTATGGCTCATGGTATTGCTGCTGATGATACCGGTGCTCGGCCTTTTGCTGACCAAACTACTGAATCCTGGTTTCTTTTCTAATCAGTTAAACCTGCTATTGTCACCACAGCTATTCTTAGACAATTCTCTGAATACTGTGTACCTCGGTCCTGGAAGTCAAAGTACGTTGTCCATCATTCGGCTCTGCAACATGATTGCGGCTCTTACTCTTGGTCTTTATTATCTACATGTCAGCCAAGCTTGGGCTCGGTACGAGTTCATTGGGCCAGGGAGTTTGCTCTACGAAACCTTTGCCACAGTCAGTCATCCCGGCTGGATTCTATTGATGGTAATGGGGTTTCTGCTGAGCTTAGAGGCTTTGCGATTCGTAATTATTCAAGTTTTTCAGCTTCTATTTCAGCTAAAAGGGAGCTACCGGGAATTGATGATCATAGATGTGGTCGCTCATTTTCCTTTGCTATGGCTTCTCCCATCTGCTTTGATCGCTGCCTTGTTCATGGATAGCGAAGTCGCTAAATATGTTGAGTCAGTTTTGGCGGTTTTGCTGCTATTATACTGGTTAAGGCTGTTGTATGTCAACTTTTTAGGACTTTCTCGGGAAGGGACTTTTTCATCAGGCACTAAATTTTTGTATATTTGCACCTTCAATATAGCCACGGTGCTGATTTGGCTTTAATCCGGTTGTTTTGGCTGTCAACTTATTGATGTTCGCACCGTGCCTGTTGGAGGTATTTTTAGCACAAGCTTAGGTATATGAGCGATTCGAAACCAGTCAATAGTATTCTCATTTCACAACCAGAACCCCAGGACGGAAATTCCCCTTATCATAGACTAGCTGACAAGTACGAGATCACGATAGATTTTCGAAAGTTCATTCAAGTGGAAGGGGTTTCGTTGAATGAGTTCCGCAAGCAAGGATTAAATCCCCTTGATTTTACGGGGATCATATTTACCAGTCGGGTAGCAGTCGATCATTTCTTTGGCCTGCTCAACGAGATGCGTGTAGAAATGCCCACCGATACCAAATACTTTTGTGTCAGTGAATCTACGGCTAAGTATCTGCAGAAGTATATCGTTATCCGCAAGCGAAAGCTATTTGTAGGGGAAAAGCGTACCCGCGATTTGCTGCCATTCATTCAAAAGCACAAGAAAGAAAAGTATCTTTTCCCTTGTAATGAGGTACATCGCCATCAGTTGCCAGAATTGATGCGTGAAAAAAAGATTTCCGTTGAAGAAAGCCCCCTCTATCGGACCGTAGATGCAGACCTGTCAGATCTAGAGAACATTTTTTACGACATGATCTGCTTCTTCTCCCCCTCAGGTATTACTTCTCTGTTTAATAACTTCCCCAATTTTAAGCAAAACGATACCCGGATCGCCGTTTTTGGGAAATCAACTGCGCAGGAGGCAGAAAAAGCAAACCTGCGCCTGGATGTAGTGGCTCCTCAACCAGAACTTCCTTCGATGACTGCGGCTATTGAAGCCTATATAAAAAGTATAGGTCAAAAGGCCCCTGGATTGTAACCTTAGGCCAAGGCTGCATTATGGATGGTAAGTCAGTTTCAACGACTGGTTCCCAAAACGGTACAGCAAGGTCCCTGGGGTCGGTGTTTTGCACAATTGGCGTAAAATCTTGATCTTTAAACCAGGATATTTACCTACCTAGTTAATATGAACCAAAAGCTGCTCCTTACCACCTTTTTGGGATTGATCGTGAGCGTCACTGGCTATGCTCAAGCCATCTTCCAAAATACGATGTATCAGTACTCTCAATTTGCCTACAATCCCGCTGCGGCTGGTGTTACCCGCCTCGGCCTTCAGGATGGGGCAAACGTGACTCTGCTCGGACGTCTGCAGTGGGCAGGGTTTGAGGGAGCTCCTGAAACATCCGTGCTCACCTTTGACTCACCTCTCCCCGGAGATATCGGGGCAGCGGGCCTCATGGTGGCGGTAGATCGATTGGGGTTTTGGTCTAGTACCTATGTTCAAGCAGCCTATAACTATGGCATTGAATTAGGCAACAGTGGCATGACCCTGAGGATTGGCGCATCTGGAGGAATCAAGCAGATTTCTTTGAATCCCGATCAGTGGGTATTCCCTGACGAAGGAGACGTGGTCATCCCCATTGTGGGTCAAAGTCTAGTAGTTCCGATGTTCAATTCGGGCATCCACTTATCCGATTCTAATTTTTTCGTCAGCTTGGCAGGGCAAAATCTGCTCGAACCAGATATTGATGGATTAACTGGGGGCGTAGACCTAAACAATGAGCGTGGGGCCGATCCTAGAACCTTTACCTTCGCCGCTGGCTATAATTTCAGCCTGAGCCCCCGCATGGGCTTACAGCCTTCGGTGATGTTGCTGAGTGACCTAAGAGGCATTCCCCAAATCAATGCCAGCTTGATGTGGACCTATTCTCCTTTGGTCGTGGGGCTAAATTATCGACTCATCTCAGATCAAGCTAGGGGAGAATCCATTGGCGCCATGTTAGGAGTCACCCTGAACAGCCGGACTTTTATTGGTTACTCTTATGACTATCCTCTCACTGGTTTAAACTTTGGAGGAGACATCAACACCCATGAGATTATCTTATCATACACGTTTGGAGACCTATTTGGAGGAAGTAGGAATGGCAGCATTGATGAAGGCTTTAAGCGTGATGACTTTTAATTCAGGAATAAAAATTCGCCTTCGTTTGGTAGGGTATTTGCCTGGAAGCGTGTAAAGATTGTGAACATTTGCTTTTGACCATCCCAATTAAGCTGTTTAAAATTGCGTAATAATTAAAAGCTGGAAAGGTTTGTATGCTGAACCAAACCAATGGGTTGAAATCAAGCAAAATCAATCTTAACTCTGCAAAACCCTATTTTGAAACTAGCGCAGATATGAAAAAGGTATTTCTTTTGATCGCCGTACTGGGTACACTTCTCTCTGGCTGTGGTCTCTTTGGAGGACGGGGTACAGGTCACCACGGAGAACTAACTGGAGTCTTAGACCGCCCGCAGTGGGACCAGTATCAGCCGCTAGGGATGGTTTACATCCCACCTGGAAGCTTCCACATGGGGCAAAATGACCAGGATGTTCCTTATTCTCAAATTGCCCACACTCGGCAGATCACCATCAGTGCGTTCTTCATGGACGAAACGGAGATCACCAACAACGAGTATCGCCAATTCCTATTTGGACCTTCTGCCAATGAGCAAGGACGCACAGGAATCCAGGAAAATGGAGCTTACGACACCTTAGATATTCCCATTCAAGAGGTTGTGATGCCTGATACCACTGTTTGGTCTCGCGATTTCGCCTACGCTTACAACGAGCCCTTGATGGAGAACTACTTCTGGCATCCGGCCTTTGACAACTATCCTGTTGTAGGAGTTACTTGGTATGCTGCTCAGGAGTTCTGTAAGTGGCGCACCAAGCACCTCAATGACTATCGCGGGGAAAATGACATGGCCGATATGCCTCGTTTTCGACTACCAACCGAAGCTGAGTGGGAATACGCGGCTCGTGGTGGATGGGAGCACAAGCTTTATCCTTGGGAAGGACCTTACCTGCGCAACTCAAAGGGGTGCTTCTTGGCCAACTTCAAACCTGGCCGTGGTGACTACATCGCTGATGCGTTCGAATACACCGCACCATCAGACGCCTACTTCCCTAATGATTATGGCTTGTTTAACATGCCCGGTAACGTGGCGGAATGGTGCGAGGATGACTTTGAAGAAGCTGCTTATTCCTACGCCCACGATTTGAACCCTCGTTACTTAAATCCCAAGATCAAAGAAGAAGATCGCTTTCCTAACAACCCTGACGTGAAGATCCGTAAGGTAATTCGTGGCGGATCTTGGAAAGACATCGGTTATTTCCTCTCTTGTGGCACCCGCTCTTACGAATACGCCGACACGGCTAAATCTTTCATCGGCTTCCGTGCCGTAGTTACCGTGATCGGACGCTCAGGAGCAGCAGGAGGATTTTAATCCCATACATGAACAGCGCTAGCCAACTATCGACTAAATTGAATCTTAATTAGATTAATATAATAGGGTGGCTGCCTTTTGGTAGCCCCCTTATTTCCTAACACACTCCGCACTTCACTAAATTTTGTTCATCAGGCAAAAGAACCATTAACTTAAGGAAAGTTCACAATGGCAAAGAAAAAAGGTTTTCTGAAGACCCGTACGGGCAAAGTAACCATGAACTTCATCTACGGTGCTGCGGCTGCGGTCGTAATCGTAGGTGCCCTTTTCAAGATCCTTCACTGGGAAGGTGCAAACGAAATGCTGATCATTGGTATGTTTACCGAGGCAGCCGTATTCTTGATTTCTGCATTTGATCCTCCATCTGACGAGTACGAATGGGAGCGCGTATATCCAATTTTGGCTGAAAAAGATCCTGAGATTCCTGCTTTGGAAACCAGTGGTAGCTATTCTATGCCAGAATTGCCAGAGATTCCTAGTAACCTATTCTCTGACCTATCGAGCACCCTCACTGGTCTGAACGACGAAGTAGGTAAGCTAGGTGCGGTAGCCGATGCTGCTGGAGCTACCAACGAATACGCTGACCGTATCCGCAATGCTTCAAGCAAGATCGAAAGCTTGAATCAAAGCTATAATGTAGCAGTTGATTCTATGTCTGGTTTTGCTAATGCTGCTACCGATGCACAGGCTTATCATGAGCAGGTCCAAACCATCACCAAGAACTTGAGCACCTTGAATTCTATCTACGAGTTGGAGTTGCAAGACGCGAAGACTCACCTGAAGTCTCTTAACCAGTTCTACGGTGCCATGACCGAAGCCATGAACAGCATGGCTGAAGCTACCAAGGATGCGCAGCAGTACAAAGATGGCATGGCTCAGCTGAACCAAAACCTGCAAAAGCTGAATGGTGTGTACGGCAGCATGCTTTCTGCCATGGCTGGAGGCGCCCGCTAGGGTATTCCCTTTACATGAGCAACTTCCTGGTGGGGTTGCTCGGTCGATTTCTTTTAAGTTCTCTCAAAACCTAAAAAAGGAAAACCATGGCAGGTGGAAAATTATCACCTCGTCAAAAGATGATCAACATGATGTATCTCGTGTTGCTCGCTCTCTTGGCGATGAACGTAAGTAAGGAAATCCTCGACTCGTTCGAGATCCTTAAAGCTAAGCTATACAGCTCTGCAACGGCTGCTCAGGCCAACTCTTCAGACTTCATGGAAAGTATGAAGGCTGAGATTGCAGATGAGATAAAGAATCAGGGCAAGCGTGACAATGAAGGTCTGCTTGATACTCTAGATGACATTAAGTCTCGCTCCCTAGCGCTAGTTTCTTTGCTCAATTCTCACATTGACTCCATGACCAACATTGCTGGCATGGATCCCGAAACTGGTGAGCTTCTCAAGAAAGATGAGCTAGAGAAAAACTACCAATATTGGATGGGTAGCGATGACCTCACCAACGATGGACGTGGCAATGGTAAGGCATTCGAACTGCGCAATCAAATTGATGATTTTGCAAAATTCGTTACCGAAATCTATAACGGTAATGCCAATGACGAAAATCAAATCGAGCTAGAAAAGCTTGAGGATGAAGAAGGGGTAGATGGCGAAGTCAAGTCCTGGGAAAAGTACACCTTTGATGCGCCAGTCATTGCCAATATGGCGATGCTAGAAGCCTTGAAAGTGGATGTTTTTGAAAAGGAGAAAGAATTGCTTGACCTATTGAATCAGCGCTTAGGGGTTGCGGCCTTTAAAGCGGACAAGGTTATTGCGATCAATGCTCCAACCGCGACCATCGTACCGGCGGGTCTTCAATTTCAGACCAAGCTTTTCGTAGCCATGTCCTCTGATCAAATCCAACCTCGCTTTAGTGGCAGTGGGCGGATTGAGCAGGAAGGGTCAGTAGCTACCATGACGGTACCAGCTAGTGGACGGGTAATTCCTAAGAATAAGGCCGAAGGAACACAATCTTACTCGGCTGATATTCAGGTGCCTAAGGCTACGGGTGGATTTGAGACCCTCAAAGTTGAAGGTTCATTTACCGTTCGCCGTCCTGAGATTGTAGTTACTTCTGAGGCCATCCAGATTTTATACCAAAACTGTGGTAACGACGTAAGAATCGACGTTCCTGCATTGGGTGACCAATACAATCCTAAGGTGGCATTGAAAGGCGGTGGCGATGTTCGCCAAAGCCCTAAGGACAAGAAGGTATTCCGAATTGTTCCTACTGGTCGTTCTGCCGTGGTCCAGGTAAATACCCTGACCAATGGACAAAACCTAAACATTGGCGACGTAGCTTATAAAGTTATCCGTCCTCCCAAGCCTACCATCGACATCTTCGTAGGTGGACGCCCTTACGACGGAGCTGGTTTTGTACCTAAGCGCGGAGCCATTGGCGTAAAGATCAATCCTAACGCTGACTTTGCTTCTGCCTTGCCGCAAGACGCTCGTTATGCCGTTTCTGGTGCGACTGTTTTGGCTCAGCTTTCTCTCGGACCTCCTAAGACCGTTAACCGGGTTGGAGCGCAAGGAAATGCCGTAAAAGGATTTACGGTTCCCCTAGGACGTGAAGTAGGCCAAGCTCGTGCTGGTACCACTGTATTTGTTCGCGTAGAGGACATTTACCGAGTCAACTTTGCTGGTAAGCGCGTCAAGGAGCCGTTTAGCGAATTGGAGCGTACCATCAAATTCAACGTAAAGTAAGTTTCGAATGAAACGTATTTGCTTCATCCTGGCATTTATTTCTTTTTCTCTACAGGCTTGGGCCCAATTTCCCCCACGCTTAGAAGATCATTTTTGGCGCCGCAAGGTAGTCAATCGCATTGATCTAGAGGAAAAGGTGAACAAGCCCTTGGTCAAGCAAGAGAGTGGCTATTACCGCGGCTCTGAGGATGATAGCGAATATGCTGGAAAGGATGGAATCATATCGGCCCTCTTTTCTGGGCTGAAGGAAACGAAGTACATGGCCTATGATCCTGATACCTTGAGTAAGCCACTCAGCTACCAAGATGTCATTGAACGGATTAACCGGATCAACGCAGAAGCTTCTGCGGAGGGAGCTCTCGAAGAAGAGGGTGAACTTGATTTAGGTTTAGAAGGCGATGGCGGGGATTTCAATGCTTTTGAGGGAGAACCTGGCAACACAGATGCTCCTTTTGACAGCTCTGATCCTTTTGCTGATCCTTTCGGGGGAGGTAACGAGGGAGATCCCTTTGATCCTTTTGCTAACCCTGAGGAAGATGAAGGCGTGGATGACCTTGGCAGTGATAGCACTGCTGGAGGAGCTGGTATCGCTAAAGGCAGCAATGATCTACCTGATTTGCAGCCTTTTGAGATGGTGATGCAATTCGTTGAAGATCGGATCTTTGATAAGAATCGATCCGATATGGTTTACGACATACAGTATATCGAAATCATTTGGGTGGATGTATATGGACGACTTCCAGAGCGTCGTATTGCCACTTTTAGGTATGATGATATACTAGAAACTCTAGATCAAGTCCAGTGGAAAAACCGTTTTAATGATGCCCAGTATCGCTCTATGCGCCAAGTGTTTGAAATGCGGCTCTTCCACTCCTATGTGATTGATATCTCCGGTGTGGGAATTCAATCATTAGCTGAAGCGGAGTACCGTAGGCAGCAGTTGGTAGAGTTTGAGCATCACCTCTGGAGCTATTGATTAGGACATCCTTTCAGGTTCGGATGAAAATATCTAAGCAGCCCTTACGCAAGTAGGGGCTGCTTCAATTTATTGGGCCTTACTCAGATGAAGCGGAGCCCTGAATTGCCACTGGTAGAATCTTGAATTCAGGTGCCTAAATGAAAGAACCTAGGTTGGATACGTACCCGAAAATAGATTGTCCCAAATGCAATGGGTATTTTTTCTATTCTTAAGCCTCTACACACACCCTCTCTGCCCATAGAATTATGTAGACAAAGGAACCTTTAGCCTCTTGTTCCAACTTCACTTCTCAATACCCGTCTATCTGCTTGAGTAGGTAGGCTGAAAAAATGTGATTTGGGAACGGAAATGTCGAGAATGGTGACGACGTGTTTGTTGCCGACATATGTTGGAGCCTATTGATGGCCTCTTTAAACTTGACGTAAGGCATCCACTAGTTCTCCACCCAGGTGAAAACCTAGAGCAGTATAGGCATCGTATTGGGGGGCATCAAAGAATTGATCGCCTGTACTTTGATGGGGAAAATCTAGGTGAGCCAACTGGTATACCTTGGTATTCAAAGGCAAAGGGGCTTTGGCCTCACTTAGAGAAGATTTTACATATACCAGCGTTCCTCGACTTCCATCTGGATAGCCAAGATGGCCAATGACTACTCCCTGTGGCCCAGCTTCTTGATTTCCTTGGTCATTGGTCTTAGGCAATAAGGGCTCTAGGTCAATCTGTACCGTGGTGTAAGCCTCTAGCCTTGCCATGCGTACTACATGGGCCAGAGAACCGAATTTGAACTCTCCATCCTCTTCAAAATCTGCTACGACGATTACCTTGCAGCGTCGTTGTATGAGTGGCAGCAAACCCAGGTTATCTCCATTATGCCCCCCATCAGATAAGTTGATCATGGAGGACTGGGCATCCGCTAAGCCAAACATCTCTAGGAGCAAATACCATGGCCAAAAAGGACGCTTGGTGCCACTAAGGGCTTTTTTACCTGGAGCATATATCCGTGGGTTGGGAAGCCATTGTCCAATACGGAGATTTAGCAAAGTCATTAGGAAGCTTTGACCAAGAGATCCGTAGAAACCCATGCCAGAATTTGCAGCGGCGGCAGAGAGAGCCATGGCTTGCGAAAGGGTCGTTTTGCCCTCTTGGTAAGCCTTGGTAGCTGCGTAACCAGTACTATGGGCTCCTATAAACATAGGACTGAGGAGGAAGTGCTCAGAGTAAAGATCTTTTCGGTTGTATTGAGTGGATCCAGGCCGGTTGAGAGTGGCTTGAATGAGGTGATATGGCGCTTTGCCGCTTTTAATTAAATCCTGTAGTTGGATTTGACTTTGGTCGCGGAGGGTTTGTAAAGGGAAGCCAGGCGTTTCTTCGATTTCCGGTTTGACGGGTGCATCAGTCTGAAGAAAAGCTTCACTCAACCGGTCGCGGTAAAAGTTATGAAGCGATATTCGATTTGCGTTAAGTAGGAAGCCCAGTACAAGGAGAAGGAGGCCAGCTCCTAATGCAAACCAAGCCCCGATCCAAGTCTGGTCAGGCCAAGCCGCAAGCAGACGCACCATGATGACCGTAGCGAGGAATATGGCAATGAAGACCAAAAGATTGAGGAGTACCGGCATCAACGAAGCGACGAAAGTTGGTTGCTTAGATTCCTCTTTACCTGAGGCACTCATACTCGAAGCAAGGTATCCCAAGGCAGTGGCTCCTACCGAAGAAAGGGCTGCCAATCCGGTAGAAAGGAGCACATCAAAATAGTAACCAACCAAGAATGCTGCTCCTAACAAGAGAGGAATCAATAGATTGGTGAATAAAAGATATACGGTACTGCCTAAAAGAGCTTGAGAAAGACTTCGGGTGTTTCGTTCCTTCCAACCTATAAAAGGCACCAGAATTAAGCAGGCAACAAAGGTTCCCAGAGAGTAGAGTAGAGGAAGAATCCAGATGACGGAGTATGCTGCTTCAGGGACCCAACCAAAGCTTTTTGCTAGGATCCACCCAATCCAAATGACTGGTATAACCAAAAGATTAACTAGGAAAAAACGATCAACTCGCTTTTGGAGATAGGTTTGCTCGGCATTTCGGTCGCTGGATACCGCCAAAAGAGGGCTCTTACCTCCCTTGCGAATTGTTAATACTCCACCTATCAAGAAACTCGCACTCACTCCCATTCCAATAAGAACGGCTAAGAGGGAGCTGGGAGGATGAAAGACAATGGCCTCTCCAATATGGGTGAAAAAAACTCCCCAAGCTTGTCCAAAGCCACCCATGTCAGCGGCGGGTCCCCCTTTTAATCCATCAAAAAATTGACCTGAAGAAGCCAGTTCCAAGATGAACTGAAAAAAAGCTACTATTCCCAGTAAGGCAAGTAGGAAGATCAAGATGGTGTATAGACTGCCGCTAATTAAGGTGCCAACCAGCCTTAAGAAATCAGGACTGGTAAAACTAGAGTCAACGGAAAGGTATTCGCTGTGGCGCTGAAGATGCTCCAGTTGAATTTTGGCATTTAGGCGAGTTTTCTCAGCAGGTTTTGTTTCAAGGTCAGGGGGAAGTTCAACTTGGCTATTGAGATCAGAAGGCAAAAAGGCCCCTCGGGTACTTTCTGTGGAAGTCGGAGCTTCTACCCGATCCATCAGCATGGCCAAGGGGGAGGTGTCACTATCTAGGCCTGGGACAGAGGAGGTGCTAGGAAGATAAGAGGGGTGTACAAAGACTTCAGGATCCTCATTCATCAAGCTGCTAAGGCAGGAGCCGAGGTAGCCACCACCAGAAACTGAGCTGAGGTAATCAAACTTTTCTAGATAGCCTTCCACAATCAGTTTTTGGACCATGCCTAAACTAAGACTTGCGGATCTGATCCCTCCTCCAGAAAGGGCCAGCCCCCAAGTAGGGCCATCTTCAGGAAGACCAAGAGTTTGCCGTCTTTGTTGGATGTAAGCTTGTTCCTGAGCGATGACTTCTTGCAGATCTGAAGTAAAGGCAATGGATCTGGCGGACGAATCTGACATAGTAAAAGGGGTTGTAAGCCTTGAATATAACTAAGCCCTGTCTGGAAAAGAACCAAACTGGGCTTAGTTGGGATTTAGGACCTCGGAAATGGGGAAGGAGCCTGTTGGGTAGGGGTTTTTCCTTCGAGCTTATCTCCCTCTACTTGGGTTCGAAGGAGATGGCCAAGCCACCCCCGCTGGCTAAATCAATGTCAAGGCTCTCTCCGTGTTTTAGTTCTCTAGACTCAATGAGGATCGACGTGGGATTGTCGTCCCAGTGTGCATCTGCTCCATCGCGATAGATGTCTGCCCGATAGGTGACTCCTTCCTCTAAGAAATCAAGCTCTAGGTTCAGTTCTCTACTTTCTTTGTTGGTGATGGCGCCCAAGAACCACCGATCTCCCCCGCGTTCTTTGCGGGCAATGGTCACGTATTCGCCAACTTCCCCATTCAGTACCCTGCTTTCTTCCCAGTCTACTGCTACATCTCGGATGAATTGGAAAGCAGGCTCTCCTTCGTAGTGTTCAGGTAGGTCTGCAGCCATCTGGATGGGACTGTAGATCACCACGTATAGAGCCAATTGCTGGGCGAGGGTGGTATTGACTTGATTGCTGTCACGATAAGGGGTCATCTTGATGTTGAAGATGCCAGGAGTAAAGTCAATGGGACCGGCCAACATGCGGGTAAAAGCTACGGTAGGTAAGTGGGAAGGGGGATTCCCTCTTTCTATTGACCAAGCGTTAAATTCTTGACCGCGAAGTCCCTCTCTTGAGATGATGTTGGGCCAGGTACGGCGCTTTCCCGTAGCCTTGATGGGTTCGTGGGCATTGACCGCAACCTGATGCTTGGCCGCTTCCTCAACTGCCCGCTGGTAATGGTTTACCATCCATTGACCGTGATGATAATAACCTTTAGGGATGATCTTGCCTACATAGCCGGTTTTTACTGAGTGGATGCCCAAGTCTTGACAGAGTTTATAGGCGGCTTCCATCTGTTGGTCATAGGTACGAGGGGCGGCAGAAGTCTCATGGTGCATGATGATCTGTACCCCTTTATCCTTGCCATAGGCCACGACCGCTTCGATGTCATAATCAGGGTAAGGAGTGACAAAGTCAAAAACACCTTCGCGGTCTTCAAAACCGATCCAATGCTCCCAACCTGTATTCCACCCCTCTACCAACAGTCCTTCGATTCCATTGGCAGCGCAAAAATCGATGTAGCGCTTGGCATTTTCGGTGGTAGCTCCATGGCGGCCTCCCTCCATTTGCCAGGTGGACTTGTCTAGATGCATTTCCCACCAAATACCAGCGTACTTCATGGGTTTGAACCAGGAAACATCGTCTAGCACACTGGCCTCGTTAAGGTTTACGATCAAGTTTGACTCGATCAGTCCAGTGGCATCCTCCGAGATCTGAATGCTGCGCCATGGGGTCTCAAAAGGGAGGGTCCGAGTAACCTTGATGTCTTCAGGTCCTCCAACTAACTCACTGCTGAGCAAATAAGTTGCGGTATCTACTAACAGGGTCATGCCTGAATAGTCATATAAGGCCGCTTCGTGAAAGCTTAAGTGAAGGCCAGATTCGGTTCGCATGGTTACGGGAGTGTTCACGGCATTGTAGGGGATATAAGTGCCGGCCAAGTTTGGATGATCACGCTTGGCAATGGCATCTATATCACTGACCTTGCTGCGTGTATACAGGTGCTCATAAATGTCCCAATCACCGGGAATCCACCAAGTTTCGTGGTTCCCCGCCAACTGGAACTGAGTTTCTTCATCCATGATTACGACCTCAGATAAATTGGGCTGCTCCGGAAATTCGTACCTAAATCCAATTCCGTCATTGTAAACCCTGAAAACCAGGTTCATCCTCCTCTCATCTCCACCTTTTTCTTGAAGCTCAGCCTTCAGCTCTTGATAGCGGTTTTTAACCTGAAGCTGTTCTCCCCATGGCATTTCCCAATCATCGGTCACCTTTCGAGTATCGCTTTTGATCACCTTGAAGCCTTCGCGAATAGGTGCGGCATCTTTCAAGTCAAAGCCGAGTGTAGAGGGCAGAATAACCGGCTCTCCTTGGTGATTCACTTGATAGGTGGGCTGCCCCTGGTCATTTAGGTATAATTTGACTTTGATTGCCCCATCCAGAGAAGAAACTTCCATGGCGCTGGATTGAGTTGGGTTGGGGTTGGTACAAGCAAAAAAGAGAGCGAGCATCACACAGGCCACACTGTAGCTCAACGTAGTAAGGGTAGAATGTGTCATCTTAAAGGTCGAAGTAGTAGTGTTAAACGAGGAAATCAATCAAGACCAATGGTAGGTCCTTTTTGTCAATTAACCTAAAATAGCCATAAGTTGCTCCATTAACTAGACATGAAGTCGAAGGCTTGGGCAACCTCTTGTCTGATTATCTGTCTTTTTTAAGCTTCAGTTGACATTGAGGATCACCATGTCAGAAAAGAGCTTCCTCATTTCACCTTTTTTCTCCCTTTCAGGTTCATTCCGGCTATTTCCGGTTCACTCCCAATCTGGACAGGTTCATTCCTTTAGGCTCGTCTAGGGGCATTTGATTGGCGTAATTAGAGTCATAACCCAAACGAATACGCCATGACAATGTCCGCTAGCCCAAACCTATTTCGCCCTACTGAACACCAGCGTCAACTCATAGAAAGATGTAAAATCGGTGATCCTGGCGCCCAGCAATTGCTTTATCGGAACTACACCAAAGCCATGCAACGGATCGCTTTTCGAATTACGGGTGACTGGATGGATGCCGAAGATGTGATTCAGGAAGCATTCGTAAGGGCGTTTAGCAACCTACATACCTTTAAGGCTGAAGCTACTTTCGGCGCATGGTTGAAACGGATTGTAATTAACACTGCCATCAATCACCTTAAGCGGCGCAAAGGTGACTGGGTTTCGCTAGATAGCGAGACCTATGATGTACCCGCGGAGGAGAAGCCTGAGAAATTTGTGTCCGATTGGTCCCTAGATGAAATACATGCCGCGATTGAGGGCCTGCCCCAAGGATATCGGGAGGTTTTTAACCTGTATCACTTTGAAGGATATGACCATAAAGAAATTGGCCACATCCTGAATATCAGTGAGGCTACTTCCAAATCGCAATTCAGTCGAGCTAAAAGGAAACTTCGGCAAATGCTCACCCAAACCCGAGCTTGTGCTTGACCAGGTGTATCGCTGAAGAAACAGAACCAGATATTGGGTTAACACCAGGAATGCTACCAAGCAGCAGCCATTCATAAATCGATCTAACGCTTTGAAAAGAATAGCTTTTTTCCCTTTGATGATACTTATCTGCCCCTTCATGAGTTGGGGGCAAGATGGCTCAGTTTCCCGACAACTGAGCTATGATTATGTGGTAAGCCCCGGTAGTGTCTTCTCCCTTCGGACCCAGTCTGGAACCTTGTCTGTAAAAGAATCAAATGATGATCAGGTACATTTAGTGGTGGATGTGAAAGGGAAAGATACCGAGCAAGTTAATTTGGTGTCGGTTTCCGCTGCTCAGGAGGGAGACGATTGGGAAGTGAAGATGACCTACGACGGCGACCTCTTGGCTCCCTTGGCTCCTCTGAATGGCTTGGATATCGAATATGAATTGTTCTTGCCAGCTGGGCACCCTCTTGAGTTAGAGCATCATTTGGGAGAGGTCAACTTTGAAGGAGAATTTGTTGGGGAGCTAGATTTGAAGTTGGGGGAATCAAAGTTAAATATTGATGCGCTGAAAGGGCAGGGGCATCAAATCCGGGCTAGTCTTTCCGCGGTTCACATTGGTGAAATAGATAATTTGGACCTAGACGTAAAAATGGGACAAGTCGACATACAGCAAGCCCGATCACTTAACCTAAGGAGCTTGGGAGCGGTAGTGGCAGTTAACCGGGTAGATTCATTGACTCTAGAGGCAGACCTTGGAGATTTGCGCTTGGGCTATGTGGGGCATTTACAGGGTCAATATGGGGCGGCTCAAGTTAAAATTGATAGCCTAGGAAGTAGCATGGACCTGATTGGGAGACTTGCGCCACCCATGGTGGTTCAGACCTTGGGACCCGAGCTTCAGTATCTCAAGCTAGAGGGCGCAACTTCCAGCCTGAGGCTAGCTCAGATTTCTGCTCCAGTCGTATTTCTCGAAGTAGAAGAAGCCCGCTTTGAAAGTGTGGGACTAGAAGCAGAAGATCCGTTTGAAAGCCCCTCAGAATTGGGGGGTGGGAAAAACTACCGGTTGGCCCCTGCCGCGAATGCCCGTACCGCTGGAGCTAGCCTCAAAGTCTCTCTTCCCAGTCAAGGAGGACGATGTGCCATTCGCCTTCAATGAGCTCCATTAGGACTTGAGCTCTTTAATAGACTCCTGCCGAATGGCTTTTAGGATTTCGTAAGGATCAATAGGTATAACCTTCCCTTCGATCACAAAAGACGAAGTAACGCCAGAAATATGCCGGAAGAGCCACTCTACCACTGGCATTAGGTTTTGCTCTTCCCCAAAACTTAGGGTTACCTTGATGGTCTCTCTGAAGCCTGCCGAGCGCTGATAGTAATCTTCCAGCGCAATTAACTTGGCCTTGGTCCCTTTGATTTTGACTTCATCCCCTCGGTCAATAAAGCGGCTGCGAAACAGCTTGAATTTCAACCCCGCGTCCTGGGTCATGATATCGATGCGCATGCCCTCGGAGCGGTATACAAGCTGGGCTTCCTCTTCTTTGTTATCCACTTGGGCTGACGCAGAAACGTCACCACTTAGGTAGCGAGTCACTTGCTTGCCCAGGGCTTCTATTTCTTGAAAACGGTCTTTGGCCATTTCCAGGACCGTTTCGTCATCAAAGTGAGCAAAGTTATCTGGGTGGAACTTCTTGCGAGCCTCCTTATGGAGTTCTTTGAATTCTGCTTCGGTAATATCACCGAGTTCTTTGCCAAAATACTTTTTAATCTTTTCGCGGTCTTGTTCGCTGAGCTTCTGCATGGATAGGTTGATTCTTTTTTTGCCTAGAACTCCTATGAAAATGACCCCAAGCTAGGCTGGATTGTGACAGAGGCCTTTCCCACCTGAATTTATTTATCACTTTAACCTTATTCAAGCAAGTTTGGAATAGGGATTCTTTCTGCTGGGCTTTACTTGTGCCGATTTTGTAGTATTTTCAACGGATAATTTTTCAGACGGAAATTTGAACGAAATAGAAAACCATCTTTCCCATATGCGTACGTTGATCCTCTGCTCGATGATGGCCCTCGGGGGCCTTTTTTTAGCGGCTCACCCAAGCAACTTGCCAACCATAGAAGAGTTTACCCGTGAAATGGAGCTCCAGGAAGGATTTTTTCCTTTTTATTGGGATGAGGCAGAAGGAAAAATCTGGTTGGAGATCAACCGTTGGGATAGCACATTTTTGTATGTCAATGCATTGAGCGCAGGCGTAGGTTCGAATGATATCGGCCTAGATCGGGGGCAGTTAGGAGGGGAAAGAGTAGTTTACTTCAACCGGACTGGACCCAAAGTACTATTGATCCAACCCAATCTCGATTATCGAGCCCTAAGTGAAAACGCGGACGAAGTAAAAGCAGTAGAAGAAGCCTTTGCCCAGTCAGTGTTAGCCGGATTCCAAGCCAAGGCTCAAACCAACAACCGGGTACTGGTTGATTTTACTCCCATGCTGCTTAGCGATGCCCATGGAGTCGGTCGTAGGTTGAAATCCTCCGGCCAGGGAAGCTACCGCATGGATAGAGATCGCAGCGCCGTTTTCCTGCCCCGAACTAAGAACTTTCCTCAGAACAGTGAATTTGAGGCATTATTGACCTTTACTGGAGAGCCACAAGGCGCTTACATCCGTTCTGTCACGCCTACACCTGAGGCCGTGACTGTTCGCATGCATCATTCTTTCATTCAGTTACCAGACAGTGGTTACATTCCACGTCGTTTCGATCCCCGAGCGGGCTATTATCCATTTAGTTACCAGGACTATGCTACGCCGATCTCTGAGCCCATCACCCAGCGATTCATCACGCGGCATCGCTTGGCGAAGGAAAATCCAGGAGCACGCAAAAGTCCGGCTGTAGAGCCCATCATCTATTATCTTGATCCAGGTGCCCCAGAGCCCATCCGTACTGCCTTGATCGAGGGGGCTAGTTGGTGGAATGAGGCCTTTGAGGAAGCGGGATATGAGAATGCCTTTCGGGTCGAGTTGCTTCCTGAAGGAGCTGATCCCCTAGACGTCCGTTACAATGTCATTCAGTGGGTGCACCGATCTACCCGAGGCTGGTCTTATGGCAGCAGCGTCACAGACCCTAGAACTGGGGAGATCATCAAGGGACATGTATCGCTAGGTTCGCTTCGTGTTCGCCAGGATTTTCTTTTGGCCCAAGGACTCATTGAGGCCTACGAAGAAGGGCGTAGCCCTGATCCGAAGCTAGAAGAAATGGCTTTGGCGCGCTTGCGCCAGTTATCGGCTCACGAAGTAGGACATACCCTGGGCTTGTCGCACAACTACATCGCCAGTACGTTGAATCGATCCTCTGTGATGGATTACCCCCATCCTTTGATTCGCCTAGAAGGAGGCGCGATCGATTTTGATGAAGCCTATGATACAGGAATTGGAGAATGGGACAAGCGGGCTATTTTATATGGTTACCAAGACTTTGAGGAGGGAAAGGATGTGGACAAAGAGTTGGATGACATCTTAGCCGAAAATGAAAAGAAAGGCCAAGTTTTCCTTTCTGATGCAGAGGCTCGCCCCCAAGGCTCTAGCCATCCAGACGTCCATTTGTGGGACAATGGGGTCAGCGCAGCGGAGGAACTCACACGCCTCAACAAGCTACGCCAGCAAGCCATCGAGGACTTTTCGGCAAAAAATATTCCTGAAGGCGCTCCGATGGCAACCATGGAGGACGTACTGGTGCCCGTGTATTTTATGCATCGATATCAGGCTGAGGCTGCGGCGAAAGTGATCGGAGGGCGTCGGTATCGCTACCAAGTACGAGGGGATAAGCAACCTGGTCCTGAGGTGGTTCCCTTGAAAGAGCAGCAAGCTGCTTTCGATGCGCTCATGGAAACCCTGGAACCAGACTTCATTGGCCTGCCCATAGAATTGGTAGAGCAGATTCCCCCACGTCCTTTGGGCTACCCCAGGGGAAGAGAGCATTTCAAGATTCGAACTGGGTTTACCTTAGATCCTTTAGGCATCGCAGAGACCTCTGCGGACATGACTCTTGGTCTGATTCTACATCCTCAGCGAGCCAATCGCCTAGTGGCTTTCAAAGCATACGACCGCGAAGCGATGGGCCTCATAGATCTTCAAAATCAGCTGGTTGATCGCATTCTAGTTCGGCGATTAGGTGAGGATGATCGGCGGAATACCCCTCAAACTGAGGCCATGCGTCAGGTGGTAGAAAAGGCGTTGATCAAGCACTTTATTTACCTAGCGCTTCACCAAGATGCTCAGCCTCAGACGGTGGCCATTACTCGTCAAAACCTTCGGCGTTTAAGCTCTGTGGTCATTCCTCAACGTCAAGCCCAAGCTGGTGGAGCTGAAATCGAGAAGCGTGCCCACCTTACTTACTGTCGAGATTTGATTGAGCAATACTTTACCAATCCACAAGAAATCAAGTTGCCTGAGAGCCCTAAAATGCCAGATGGATCTCCCATCGGTATGGAGAGCATGTGCGGAGATTGGCATTAGGCGAAAGATCAAACTGTTAGGAACAGGAATAAAGAAAAACGGGGGGTGGCTATTATGGTAGCCACTCCCCGTTTTTGACTTTATCAAGAAAGAAGCTTTGCCTCAAAATCTCAGCTTCTCATTTTTTTCTAAAATGGCACTGAGGGCTCTCCTCCGCTGTTGTCGCCATTCATTTTGGAAGGAAGGGTAATGGTATTTCCTCCCCCCCCCATGTCTGTTGAACCGCCGAAGCCAGGTAGGTCTATGCCACCGCCTCCATAGTCCCAATCTGTAAACTTACCGTACTTACCAATGAACTGCATTTTGCAAGTACCGGTGGGACCATTACGTTGCTTGGCTATGATCAGCTCGGCCATACCCTGAGTGGTGTTCCCCTCGTCATCCGTTTCAAATCCGTAGTATTCTGGCCGGTAGAGGAACATAACCATGTCCGCGTCCTGCTCGATAGATCCAGATTCACGAAGGTCAGATAGTACGGGGCGCTTATCTCCACCTCGACTTTCCACGGCACGGCTCAGCTGAGAGAGAGCAATCATCACCACGTCTAACTCCTTGGCGATTTCTTTTAGCGAGCGAGAGATTCCCGCGATTTCTTGTTCCCGGTTGCCCCCCTTGCTTACGTTGCCCTGCATCAATTGTAGGTAATCGATGATCACCATAGAAATGCCCTTCTCTGCCTTGAGTCGGCGACATTTGGCTCTCAAATCCCAAATAGACAAGGCGGGGGTATCGTCGATGAAGAGCTGAGCCTTGCTGAGGGAGCCGATCCGAGTGATGAGTTGCTTCCATTCGTAGTCTTCTAGGGTACCAGTACGAACTTTTTGTGCATCTAGCTCCGCCTCGGCACAGATGAGACGTTGGGTAAGCTGGGTAGCCGCCATTTCCAAAGAAAAGAAGGCCACGGGTTCATTGAATCTCAAGGCTGCATTGCGAGCGAGGGTCAGTGTAAGCGCAGTCTTTCCCATGGCTGGACGGGCAGCGATGATCACCATGTCGGTTTTTTGCCACCCAGCGGTCATTTTATCAAGGGCGCTGATTCCTGAGGGAATCCCAACCACTGAGCCATCTTGCCCGCGCATTTCCTCCAACCGTTCGAGGGTACGAACCACCAATTCTCCCATGCCGTGGTAGTTCCGCCTAAGGTTGGTTTCTGAGATTTCAAATAAGTTTTGTTCTGTTTTATCCAACAGCTCAAAAACGTCAGTTGTTTCGTCATAGGCTTGTTTGATCACCTCGTCAGAAGACTGAATCAATTGACGAAGGATAAACTTTTCAGCTATGATGCGTGCATGGTATTCGATATTGGCCGCCGAAGCTACCCGGGAGGTGAGCTGGGTAAGGAAATAAGCACCACCCACTTTTTCAAGATTACCTGCCTGTTTGAGCGCATTTTTTACGGTCAGGATGTCGACCGGTTCCGAGTTTCCAAATAACTCAAGGATGGCTTCAAAGGTAAACCGGTGAGCATCCTTGTAGAACATATGAGCCTTCAGGGTGTCCATGATGCGGTGTAAGGCATCCTTCTCAAGCAGCAAAGCACCCAATACAGCCTCTTCCATATCAAGTGCTTGTGGAGGAAGTTTTGCTCCTTGTAGGTCAGATGCATTAGGCTGGGAGAACTTTCTTACTCTCGCGGCTTCAGGCTCGTTTGGGGCGAAGCCCTTGGAATCTCGTGAAGTATTTTCAGACATGGGACCGAGGCGTGATGGCTTTTATCAACATGGGATTATGGGTGGCATTACTAGGAGCAAAAGGAATCAAATATACACAGAGAGCCTCCGATTAGACAAAATCCTGTGTGTGGATAACTCAAGGCTGATTTTCAATCAATTACGAAGTTTCCCCAAAATATCCACCGTTACACCTTTGGTCAAAGGCCCTAAAAAAGGGATTGAACCTCATTCTAATTATTTATGCACAAGCTAAGTGGAAAAGTAAGCGGCATCGTGGATAGTTATGTGGAAAAAAAGGATGGAATTTTCTGCCCTTTCTGAGGCAAAGGTAGTAGTATTTGCTAAGATAAATTGTGTAGGTGTCTAACTTTTTTAGGCAAATATTTTGGGGAGCCTAGTAATGAGAGGGTTAGGGTAAAGCGGGGAAAATATGCTGAAATATGTCCTGCCCTTGGTTTTTACTCGACGAGATAACCTGCCTTTTTCCTTCTGCCAACCCCCCGTTTATGTTGACTGCTTATTAGAGGCTGTTTGGAAATTTTCCTTTACGCGCCAAACTTGTCTTTTTGAAACCTGACTACATCATCTTTCCTCAAAATAGCTCGCTATTTCTCGGAAATCTTCTTTGCCAGAACTCAAAAATCCTGCGTTTGGCAAGCAAATACCAAATTCCAAACAGCCTCTTAGAGAAAATCTCTCTGGAGAGGGCAGCTAGTTGATATGGGTGTCTTATAACCACCTTTCCCACTGTGACTCCATGGTATATTCCCAATGGGTTGATCTTTTGCCCTAGGGTAGCCCTATCGTGGTGGCCTCGTTTGGCAAACCCCAAGAGGGCAGAAGTCCCCCAATGTTGGATAGCTGGTCCCAAGTTTTGGGTCTGGAAAAGTCTCATTTCAATTAAAAGCTGGAAGTCTATTAAGAGCTGTAGAAGCCTTGCTGTTGTCATCTCTTACTTCTTGCTTTTAGCCTTTAGTAGGCATCAAATAGGCCGTTTGGGTCGATTCCCATGGGTAAATGGATCGATCCCCATCCTTCGCATATACCCCACTCATGTAGCTTTACTGATATGTCAGCTCTTTATGATTTCAGTAACCAAACTAATCAGTAATCTTACATGCGAAGAACACTACTATACTACCGTTTAAGGTCGTGTCTGTTAGTCATGGCTTTAGCCCTCGTCTCTTTCCACGCCGTAGGTCAAAATAGACTTAGTGGGGTGGTATCAGACGAAGATGGCAACACTTTATCAGGGGCCACCGTGGTGATTCAAGGAACCACCGTTGGCGCCAACACGGATGCCCAGGGAGCTTTTTCTCTAGAGCTTCCCCCCAATAGCGATTCTCTGGTCATCTCTTATTTCGGATTTGAGCGCCAGGTGTTAGCGATCGGAAGCAAGACCGAGTTCAACATTGTGATGAAAGAAGACCTGAGCCTGATTGAAGAGGTACTCGTGGTCGGCTACACCCAAGAAGAAAAAAGCGTCGTGACAGGCGCCATCTCCAGCGTCAAGCCTACCGAGATTGTGGGTTTCTCTGCTGGTCAGCTACAGTCCTCTATCCAAGGACGTGTAGCGGGGGTAACCATTTTGCCAAATTCTGGCTCGCCTGGAGCGGGATTCAAGGTGCGGATCCGGGGTACGGGTTCAAATGGAAATTCTGACCCCCTCTACATCGTAGATGGGATGAGGACACGTGACATCTCTTTCCTCAATCCCAATGCGATCCAGTCCATCGAGGTACTGAAAGACGGTGCTTCTGCGGCCATTTATGGAGCTGAAGGGGCCAATGGAGTCGTCATCGTTACGACCAAAAATGGTTTGAGCCAAGCACCCGGGGTTTCCTACAACTTCCAGGTAGGGCAGCAGGCCTACAATGGCAACCTGAACCTGATGACGGCAGAGCAGCACGCGACCTACATGGAGGAAGCGGGCATAGCTGGCCGTACGGCAGCGGATGTAGATGGCAGCACCAACTGGCTGAACGAGATTTTTGAGACGGCTCCTATGCAGAAGCATACCTTGTCTTTCTCTGGTGGAACCAATCTACTCAACTACATGGTTCAAGGCTCTTATTTTGATCAGGCGGGCATCATCGCGGGAGACCGCGATCGCTTCCAGCGCTATGGCCTACAGGCCAATGTCGATGCCCAGGTCAACCGCATCATAAAAGTAGGAGCTCGGATGAACATTACCCACTCAGAGCAGAAGGGCATCACCGAGGACAGTGAATTCGGTGGCATATTGGGCAACGCAATTCTGATGGATCCTGCTACCCCTACAGTCTACACCGGCGCTCTCCCTGGCTTTGTGACCGATTTGGTCAACGCTGGGCAGCCATTGCTGAGCAATGACAATGGAGAGATCTATGGCCTATCTGAGTTTGTAGCCGGAGAAATTACCAATCCCTTGGCAGAGATAGCTCGCTTCCGCGGCAATGGTACCACCCGAGACCTGATCTTTGGTACCGCTTATACAGAATTCTCTATCCTGGATGGATTGACCTTTACTTCTAGACTAGGGGTAGATATGGACTTTGGAAGTTTTCATGGCTGGTCGCCGTCTTTCTACTTTACCCAAACCCGTCAAAGCAACAATTCTACGGTCCAGCAGACTTTCTTCCGCAATACCCGCCTTCAGTGGGAAAATTATGCGAAGTATGACCAGAGCTTTGGGGGACATAACTTAAATCTCCTCCTGGGAACTTCGGCTTATACCGTGAACTCAAGTTTTGTTCAAGGTGCGGGAACGGGGCTGATCAAGGAACAAGAGACCTTCTCTTACCTGGGTTCTGTTCAGCCAGGAGTAGAATTCACCACCGCGGATGGGGACTTGACCCGCAACAACCTCGCCTCCTTTTTTGGGCGGGTAGCTTATAGCTATAACAAGAAGTATCTCTTCAATGCTACTGTCAGGCGAGACGGATCTTCTTTGCTTGCAGATGGGCAAAAGTGGGGCGTTTTTCCTTCAGTCTCTGCAGGTTGGGTAGTGTCTCGTGAATCGTTCATGGACAACGGAGGGCCAATCACTTTCTTGAAACTACGGGCAAGCTGGGGACAAAACGGAAGCCTTTCCAATTTGACTCCAGGGGCATGGCGATCTGCCATCGGTTTCTCAGGAGCCTACCCTGATGCCGAAGGGAACTTGAATATCACGGCCTTACCCGTTGTGCTTTCTAACCCCAATCTAACTTGGGAAACCAGTGAGCAGATCGATATCGGGATTGATTTGGGCTTGTTTAACAACCGTCTCAACATCACCGCAGACCTATTTGACAAACGTACCAAGGACTTACTCAACCCGGGCATCATCCCCAACTTTGTAGGGAACTCAGCCCCTACTGTAAATCTGGGAGATATTTCTAACCGAGGACTAGAAGTGGAGGTGAATTTCAAAAACTTCACCGATACCTGGTCATATGAGATTTCTGGTAATGTCACTCGCCTGATCAATGAGGTGACCAAACTAGACGACAACTTAGACTTTGCCCCAGGTACCCAAGTCGGAGTGGGCTGGACCGCTACCGCTTTTGAAGAAGGACTGCCTGCTTGGTACTTCCGTGGCTATCAAACCAATGGAATCCTACAAACCGAAGGCGAAGCTAGTGCCTACGCGGAAGAATTTGGACTTGAAGCGGGCAGCGTCCAGCCTGGCGATCCCCGAATCGTAGATGAGAATGGCGATGGCGCCATTACCCCAGATGATCAAGCCTTCATCGGTAGCCCCCACCCAGATATGATCTACGGTTTTAGGTTTGCTGTCGACTACAAAGGACTGTTCCTGACTGTATTCCTCCAAGGGGTGATGGGCAATGAGATCCTCATGGGCTATAACCGCACCGACCGCGCCACGGCCAATAAGCCCGATTTTTATTTCAATGACCGCTGGACACCTGAGAACCAGACCAATGACTGGTTCCGAGCCAATGGGGCCAATGCCTTTGCCTACAACAGCGATTTCATGGTGGTAGATGGCTCCTACATGCGGGTCAAGCAAATTCAGCTAGGCTATGATATCCCCTCACGGGTGGCTTCCTTCCTGAAGGGCGGTACCGTGTACCTTTCGCTAGAGGACATCCTCACCTTTACCAACTATCAAGGATTAGATCCAGAGGCTGGTAGCTCCAACGACAATAGCTTGGGCATCGACCGAGGAGTATACCCCGTTCCTCGCCGGATCATCTTTGGGCTAGACATCAATCTTTAATTCTACGACTACTTCAACCTTACATGATTAAGAAGATGAATAGAATATTTTTCAAGGTGATAGGGCTCAGCACCCTCGCCTTCTTGTTGTTTGCTTGTGAGCAATTCCTGGACGTGGAAGTCAATAACCAGCTTTCTACGGAGGAATTTTATGCCACAGACGAGGACGCAGACCAGGCCGTTTTAGCGGCTTATGACATCCTGCAATGGCATCAAAATATCTGGGGATCTGGCTGGTCCAGCCCCTACATGGTCAAGACCTTGCCTTCTGATGAAGGCCAAGCTGGAGGAGCCAATGAAGGTGACCAGCCTAACTATGTTGCCTTGGATCGCCTGGCATTTGACGCTACCAATGGTCCCATTGAAGCAGCTTGGGGAACCAACTTCTATGGAGTTTATCGCGCCAATTTGGTGGTCAACAATGTAGAAGCCACGACGGACATGAAGGCTCGCATCCTGGCAGAAGCCAAGGCGCTTAGGGCATACTTCTATTTAGAATTGGTTACGCAATTCGGTGACTTGCCATTGATTCTCAAAGAACTGGCTCCTGATGAGTACAACCAGACCCGAGTGCCTAAGGAGCAAATTTATGCCCAGATCGAGCAGGACCTCACAGAGGCTATCCAAGGCTTGCCGCTAAAGAGTCAGTATGAAGCTTCACAAAAGTTTCGTTTCTCCAAAGGTGCCGCTCAAGCTTTTCTAGGTCGGGCCCATTTGTTCCAAGAAGATTGGGCAGCGGCAGCCTCCG
The DNA here is from genome assembly GCA_964521065.1 of uncultured Bacteroidia bacterium. GTDB lineage: Bacteria > Bacteroidota > Bacteroidia > J057 > J057 > CAYVAP01. The sequence goes on from CAZFPQ010000005.1 coordinate 43,161, forward strand.
TGCTGCAAGACTTGATTGCATCTAATGAGTATGAGTTAGAAGCTGATTTTGCTACCGTATTTTCTCAGGCCGGCGAGCTAGGAGTAGAATCCGTGCTGGAAGCTGTATTCGTGACCACCGCGGGTTACGATTGGGGAGCCAATGGTTATCCTTGGGGAGCAGCTGCTGAGTCAAACATCCACATTCAGCTGATGGGGGCTAGAGAAGGTTCCTTCTCTGGAGTTGATTCCTTGAACGTAGGTTGGGGCTTTAACTATCCTTCTCAAAAGCTTTGGGATGCCTACATCGCGGCGGGAGATTCGGTAAGAAGAACCCAGACGGTGATGTCTGAAGCAGAGTATGTGGCCGCTGGGGGAGAAGTAAGTGATCCAGGTACCTTTGATTATGAAGGCTTCGTGAGGCGTAAGTATGGCTCTTTCGCGACTGAGTCAGATCCAGATGGAGTGGGTGCCTTGAATTACGGAACCAACTGGCGCCTGATGCGCTATGCCGATGTGTTGCTGATGGCTGCCGAAGCAAACTACCGCAATGGCAACGAGGGGGCTGCGCTTGATGCCTTGAACGAGGTGCGTTCCCGCGCTGCCTTACCAGAGCTTTCTCTGTCTGGCAACGACTTGTTTGAAGCCATCGTGACAGAGCGTCAGCTAGAGCTGGCTTTTGAAGGCCATCGCTACCTGGACCTCATTCGCTGGGGCTTGGCCGCAGATGAGATCGATGGCTTTCAGACTGGTAAGCACGAATTGCTGCCCATTCCGCAGACAGATCTGTTGACCGCTGACCAGATGACCCAGAATCCTGGGTACTAAGCAAGTTGACGCAAGAATTCGAGGTAAGGCGGTAGGGGCTATGGGAATAGGATTAACTTGGTATTACACTACTTTCTCCTACCTCCTTACCTCACCTACCAGTTTTCCTTGGCCTCTTAGAACATGAGATGCTGAGAGCGTGTACGTGGAGTGGCAAACTCTCAGCATCCCTTCTATTTCTTTGTTTTTACAGGGTTAGAAGACGAAAAGAAAACCAGATGTTTAGACTTGAGGCATATAAGAGCTGTACATGGATATCTCGCCTCTCGATATCTCAACATCTACTTAAATCTCAGTAGTTAGTGTAGTTAGATCCATTGGGAAAGAGGTAGGAAATTGGTTCCTCCTCTTCTCCCTTCACTTTTGCATGATGATCCAATTGATATCAAAAAGGAAGCTAGGCCTGTGGTGGGTTTGTTTAGGCCTGGTTGGCTTAGCCACCTGGGGAGGCTCTTGTTTGACGATCCTAGATCAAGGCGTGGAGCAGCCTCTGTTTCAAACAGTGGAACCAGTGAATTCTGGGGTTCACTTCAATAACCGCTTGGCAATCAATGACTCAATGAACTACTTCCAGTATGGATACTTCTATATGGGAGGCGGGGTAGCCATCGGAGATTTTGACAACAATGGGCTGGAGGACATATACTTTACCGGGAACATGGTCCCCAATGCCTTGTATCTCAATCAAGGGGAGCTCCAGTTCAAAGAAGTAGCCACCTTAGCTGGCGTGGCCGGAGATGACCGATGGATCACGGGCTGTGCAACTGTGGATATCAACAACGATGGCTGGGAAGATCTGTATGTGTCGGTGTCTGGAAAATGGACCAGTAAGAAGAACATACTTTATATCAACCAGGGACTAGATGAGCAGGGAATACCCGTTTTTGAAGACCAAGCTGAAGCTTATGGACTCGCCGACGAAGGGAATTCGATTCAAGCAACTTTTCTAGATTATGATCTAGATGGAGACCTAGATGTGTTTGTAGCCAACTATGAGATTACTCCTTTCTATTATGATCCCTCGGATTACAAGCGACTGATTGACAACGTAAGCTGGGAACAATCAGACCACCTATATCGCAACAACGGCGATTTAACCTTTACTGACGTCACCGAAGAAGCAGGCCTGTTGCGCTTTGGGTTGTCCATTGGCGTATTGGCTCAAGACTTTAACCGAGATGGATATCCAGATCTGTATGTTTCCAACGATTTCCATTCACCTGACTACTTTTATCTCAACAATGGAGACGGCAGTTTCCAAGACGTGAGCCTCAAAAGCATGCAGCACACTGCCTTTTATGGCATGGGGGTAGATGCTGGAGATTACAACAACGATGGTCTCTTGGACCTGTTTCAGTTAGACATGACCCCGGCTGATCATTTTCGAGAAAAAGCCAATATGTCTAGCATGGATGTAGATGGTTTTTGGGAAATGGTAGACTATGGCTTTCATCACCAGTACATGTACAATGCCCTTCAAACCGCTCAAGGAGTGAGAGCCGATGGGACTCCCTTTTATGCCGAGACGGCGAAACTCTCAGGTTTGGACAAAACAGATTGGAGTTGGGCCTGCCTATTTGCGGACTACGACCATGATGGATACAAGGATTTGTTCGTTACCAACGGGACTCGAAGAGACATCAACAACAAGGATTATTTCAATTGGCTAGAGCGGGTAGACATCAGCTTGAAAATTAAACTCAAGGAGCTTTCTGTACATGACCTAACCGATCGCATGCCTTTTAAGCGAGTAGATAACCCTATTTTCCAAAACCAGCGAGGGCAGCGATTCCAACGAATAAATGACCAGTGGGGCCTCAAATTTGAAGGATTTTCTAATGGCGCGGCTTATGCTGACTTGGATAATGACGGAGACCTGGAGCTCATTGTCAACAACATTGATTCCGCCGCCAGCATCTTTCGCAACCTAACGACCGAAACCCGGGACCAGCATTATGTAAAGGTTCAGCTAAAAGGACCTAAGGCGAACATCGAAGGCTTGGGGACTAAACTCACCTTCAGCTACCAGGGACATCAACAATACGTGGATCATACCCGCGTTCGGGGCTACCAATCTACCGTAGGAGCCAGCATTCATGTAGGATTGGGGAGTCATGCGCGGCTAGATGAACTCCTGGTAGAATGGCCAGATGGGAAGATACAGCGACTGCAAAATGTAGATGCTGACCAGACCTTGATGATCAACTATGCCAAAGCTCAAGCTCCTGTCGCACATTTGGCTTCAACGCCTACATTCTTTGCCCCTCACTCACTTAGCCAAGACTCAGCTCTATTGCACCAAGAAAATCCATTTGATGACTTTGCACGGGAAGTACTCTTGCCTCATCGGATGTCGGGTTTAGGGCCAGCCTTAGCGGTAGGGGATGTGAACCAAGATGGGAACGATGATTTCTTCTTGGGAGGTGCCAAAGGAATTGCGGGAAGGCTGATCCTAACCCAAGCTGATACTCCCTACATTCAGGGCGTCAGTTTGCTAGAGGGGGCTGAGCATGAGGACGTGGACGCAGCTTTGTTTGACATGGACGGTGATGGATTTTTAGATCTCTATGTCGTCTCAGGAGGAAATGAAGAAGATGAAGGACATGCCTCTTATCAAGACCGTATTTATCATAATGATGGAAGTGGGAACTTTTCATGGGATCCCAAGGCTTTGCCACCACTGTTTACCAGCGGGAGTAGGGTCAAATCAATAGACATCGACCAAGATGGAGATTTGGACATGTTTGTCGGAGGACGGCAATCCCCTGGTGCTTATCCTTTACCGGTTGATAGTCGTTTGTTGGAAAATATCTCAGAAGCAGGTCAAATTCGATTTCGAGACATTACCCAATCTCATGCACCGGAGCTACTGGGAATAGGCATGGTCACGGACGCATTGTGGGACGACCATGATCAAGATGGCGATATGGATTTGGTGATCGTAGGAGAATGGATGACACCCACGGTGTTCGAGAATCACCAAGGGCATTTCAAAAAGCGCGCAGATTGGATTGAACCTTTGGTAGGATGGTGGAATACCCTTGTGAAGGCCGACTTTGACCATGACGGAGACCAGGATTATGTGCTAGGCAACTTAGGCTTGAACTACAAATATCAAGCGAATGAGGAGGCCACCTTTGATATTTATGCCGGTGACATGGATGAAAATGGCCAGCTTGATATCATCTTGGGTTTCGACGAGCATGGAGTACAGTTTCCCGTACGTGGGAAACAGTGTTCCTCTCAGCAGATTCCCAAACTCGGAGAGCGATATATGTCCTATGATGCCTTTGCTAAGGCTTCGCTGCAGCAGATCTATTCAGTAGCCTTCCTGGATGCCAGCCTTCACTACCAAGCCAATGAATTTGCCCACCTTTATCTTGAGAACCTGGGAGATGGAGATTTTCGCCCTCGACCATTACCTCTTTCTACCCAGATATCTTCCATCAACGCCATCAAAGTGATGGACGTCAACGGAGATGGAAATCTAGACATGGCCCTAGCTGGTAACAACTTCCAATCGGAAGTAGAAACCCCACGCAATGACGCCTGCTTTGGCTGGGTGCTACTTGGAGATGGCAAAGGAGGTTTTACCCAATCTTCTTTTTCCGAAACCGGACTTTTTATTCCTTACGAAACCCGACATATTCAATCTGCTTCTGTCGGAGAGCAAACTCTCATGATATTCGCCAATAATCAAGCCCCTGCAAGTGTATTTATCTGGAAAGAACAAGGTCCGATTCAGTAGCGGCTGGCTCATCGGTCTGCTATGGCTGGTTCTAGGGGGATGTGGACCCAAGCATGCCCCAAGCTCCTCCACACAGTGGATGGTTGCTTACTTGCACCGTAAAGCCGACACCGCTCATCTTTCTGGAAAATACCCCTATTTCACGGACCGCTTAGTTTACCGACTCAAGTCCACCTGGGCAGGAGCCCCTCGGAGGATGCGTTATTCCGCTACCTTAGATTATGCCTTAGCCCTCATCCTCAAGGGGGATAACCGTGGAGCGGTTAAGGTAATAGAAGACTTTTTGAGGCAAATGCGTTCCCCTAATCGGGTTACTGAGGAGAATCGGGATTGTTACCGAGTATTGGCTTTGGCCCATATGCGAATGGCCGAAGCAGAAAACTGTATTTCCCATCATCACAGCCAGGCCTGTCTGATTCCCTTGCGAGGGGATGGGGTCCATCATGAGCAAGCACCCGCTCGCCAATCTTTAGGCTACCTTAACCAGTTGCTGGAGTTTAATCCTGATGATTACCAGTCAATTTGGCTTTACAACCTCACCCATATGGCCCTGGGAACTTATCCTGATTCGGTGAGCCCAAGATGGCGGATTTCTCTAGAGCCTGACGAAGAGTTGGGGGAGTTTCCGGTCTTTCCCAATCGAGCCATGGCTTGTGGGGTAGCCACCAATAACCACGCAGGTGGAGTAAGCTTGGAGGATTTCAACGGGGATGGATACCTAGACATTTTCACTACCTCCTATGGCCTGAGAGACTCGGTACACTTGTACCTGGCCGATGGGAAAGGGGCTTTTGTAGATGCGACCCGAGCAGCTGGTATAGAGGGACTTACGGGGGGGCTGAATAACCTGCACGCAGATTTTAACAATGATGGTTGGACCGACATCTTCATCATGCGGGGGGCTTGGTTGGCTGATTTGGGGCATATTCCCAACTCCTTGCTGATCAATCAGGGGCAAGGCCGATTTGAAGATCAAACCCAAGCCTCGGGCCTGCTGAGTTTCAAACCTACGGGAGCTGTTGCGGCAGCAGATGTGAACCTAGATGGCCACTTAGACCTCTTCGTAGGCAACGAAAGTACCCGAGACCCCAACCGCAGTGAGCTTTTCATGAACCAAGGGGATGGGAGCTTCATCAATCAAGCCCAGAGCTTGGGCTTAGCGCTTAATCGCTACGTAAAAGGAGCGGTATGGGGAGACATCAACCAAGATGGGTGGCCTGACTTATTTGTCTCCAACTATGGGCAACCCAATCAATTGTATGTCAACCGGCAAGGAACCTTTGAGGAAATTGCCGTCCAAGCAGGAGTGGAGGAGCCTGGGTATAGCTTTACCGCTTGGTTTTGGGATTATGACCAAGATGGCTGGCAGGACTTGTTTGTGTGTGGTTATGATAATCGGCAGCCTCATTTGATCAGCTCTGAGATTGCCAAGGAGTATTTAGGAGTGCCCGTGGAGGGAGAGACACCACGATTGTATCGCAACAACCGTGATGAAACTTTTACGGATGTGACGCAGGAGCTGGGCTTAGATCGGTTGATTTATGCCATGGGAGGAAATTTTGGTGACCTAAACAACGATGGATATCCAGATTTTTACGCTGGTACAGGTGAGTTCAATTTATGGGCAACCATACCCAATCTCATGATGCTGAACCAGGGAGCTAGCCATTTTGTGGATGTGACCTCTGCCGGTGGCTTTGGCATGATCCAAAAGGGACATGGGGTAGCTTTTGGTGACCTAGATCAGGATGGGGATCAAGACATTTATCATCAAGT
>CAZFPQ010000005.1:49590-59827 GCA_964521065.1 uncultured Bacteroidia bacterium
GCAATGAGTATCTTGTGGGTCAAGATAGATTGGCCCAACAAGCTTTCTGATCAACAGCTTTTTACACAGATCAATCTCGACGCTGCCTATCGATTAACGGAAGGGGAGCCTCGAGCTTACCCTTTGAGCAATCGTCCCATCGTCTTAGGTGAGCGGGCGCATGAATGATGATTTTGCATAAAGCTGGAGGAAGGGACTGAAAAACTGAATTCTAAGGATATCTCTGCAAGGACAATCGATAGGGAATATTCACTGAAATCAGTAAATTATTTGTGTGAGAGGATATCCTCAAAACTACTACTAACGGCCTACGAACATGGTCAAACTACTGCTAAGGAGCACCTTATTCTCGCTACTGATTGCCTGGGCGTTGACCCTCAATGGGCAAAGTCATCCAGTAGTTTTTGACCACGTGAGTGAGGGGCTTCCTCAAAAGTCCATTTCAGCCTTTGCCCAGGATCAGTACGGCTTTATTTGGATCGGGACCAATTATGGCTTGAACCGCTATGATGGGGCTCGGATTCAGACCTTTGAATCCATCTTTCACGACAGTACCTCCCTGCGAAGCAACATGATCACGAGCTTGCTGGTAGATAAGCAAGGGCGCTTGTGGATTGGAACCATTGGCGGTGGGGTAAACATGTATGACATGAAGCAAGACCGCTTCATCCGCCTTTCCTCAGATAATCCCCGGGTTCGCCTCAAGGATGATTACGTCACCACCCTTTATCAAGATCAGAATGACGTGATCTGGGTGGGTACAGAAAACAGTGGCCTCTTCGTGTATGAGCCTCAGTCCCAGTCCTATCATCGGACCTTGTATCAGCAAGATGATCCAGGAGATGTTTCTTCTACCAGTGTACTAGCGATCAGCGAAGACAGCCGAGGCCATTTGTGGCTGGGTACCCTTAACGAGGGGCTAAGACGCATCGAAAAGGGAACGGCCAATGTCATGGTCTGTAAAAAAGGGGATGGCACAAGGCCTCTGGCCAGCAATACCATCCGAACCTTGCATCTGGGGGGGAGTGGGCGTTTATGGATCGGAACCAACGGAGGCTTAGAGGAGATGGTTTACGATGGGCAAGCCGAACCGAGCTTTCGCGTTCCCTTTCAGGAAGGATGCTCTCTGGGAGCCAAGTTGAGGGAATCTGTGATTTTATCTATCGTTGAGCAGGGCGATTACTTATGGGTAGGTACGGAAAACAACGGCTTGTTCAGAATGACCCTAGCCACTGGAGAAATGGAGGTTTATACTCATGACCCTCTTGATGGGACCAGCATTTCTGGCAACTCTATTTGGTCCTTATTCAACGATGCCAATGGGAATTTGTGGATAGGGACTTTCCTTAAAGGAGTCAGCAAAATCAATCACCTTAAGCAGAAGTTTGCTTCTACCCAGAAGGTGCTCATAGATGGCAGCTACGAATCCCTGGGCTTGACCAGCTCTTTCGCCCAAGAGAAAAATGGGGACCTATGGATTGGATCAGATGGCAATGGCCTGTTTTATTATGACGCGAAGGGCAGAAAGTACCAACATTTTCATCAGGACCACCCCCTTCAACCACTCAGCAGCAATGCAGTAGTAACCACCTTGATCGATCAAGAGGATAACCTTTGGGTAGGAACCTGGGGAGGAGGGATCAACTTATTAAAGCAGGGAGATAATAGATTTCGCCATCTCCTGCATGATTCTCAGGATCCTGCCTCCCTGAGCGGCAATGACATCCTGCACATGATCCAAGATAGAAAGGGACGCATCTGGATTGCGGCTTTTAACCGAGGTTTAGATGTTTATCTACCTAGTCAGGACCGGTTTATTCACTTTTCTACCGAATCAGAAAATCGAATCATTTCTAGCAATAAAGTTCGGACCTTAGCTGAGGACCCCGAAGGAAATATTTGGATTGGTACGCAGGGCGATGGACTAGAGCGGATTACCCTCAATGAAAAGCTGGAAGTAGTAGATCGCCAGTGCTTTTACTGCAAGACCGAAGAGGATGAGTTTGCCGCCATGACCATCCAGCACTTGTTCTTTGACCGAGAGGGTAAGCTTTGGATCAGCTCCTCGGGTAGTGGCCTATTTCATTTAGATCAATCCACTGGCAATTTTACGCGTTACAGCAAAACCAATGGCCTCCCCTCTAATTTGATCAATGCCTTGTTAGAGGATGAGCGGGGAATCTTTTGGGGGAGCACCAATATGGGGCTTTTTTCTTTTGACCTGACTAAGGGTCAATTTACAAGCTATACTAAGGAAGACGGACTTTTGGCAGATGACTATTGTAAATCCTCTGCTTTTCAAGCGCAGGATGGGAAAATATACTTTGGTGGCAACAATGGCTTTGATGAGTTCTATGCAGAGGAAGTAAGTCAGAATGAACAAGTGCCTCCCATTTTTATCACTCAAGTATCGGTAGGGGGAGAGATGATCAAGTCGGAAAAGGGAGAAGCCTGGATCTTAAATGACCAGTCTATCGAGCTGACCCACCGTCAAAATGACCTCAACTTTGAGTTCATTGCCCTGAACTATGTTCAGTCTGCAAAAAACCAATACCAGTTCAAATTGGAAGGGTACGACGACGACTGGCGTGAGGTGGGGGGCGAGCCAATGGCTTCCTACATCAATATACCCTCTGGTTCCTACACCTTTCAAGTTCGCGCCGCAAACAACGATGGAAAGTGGAATGAACAAGGAGCTACGCTGTCGGTGTATATCCACAAACCTTGGTACGCGACCTATTTGGCCATAGTGATTTACATCGCCCTGTTGGTCGCCTCTCTATGGTGGGCGAGGAATAGCATTATCTCCAAGGAACGACTGCGCAATAAGTTGAAAGGAGAGCAGTTGGAACTGGCAAAAATGCAAGAGGTGAACAGCATGAAAACCCAGTTCTTTACCAACATTTCACACGAGTTCAAGACTCCTCTGACCCTCATCATGAGTACGCTTCAGGTACTGGCTGCCAAGACCAAGAATCGAGACGAGCTTCTTTTTTCCTTGATGAAAAAACATACGGAACGACTCTCCAATCTGATTAACCAAGTTTTGGACTTATCTCAAGCGGAAGCAGGTCAAGCCCAACTCCAGGCAAGGAAGCAAAACATTGTCGATTTCCTCAAGCGTATGAGTCTTTCCTTCCGGATTTATGCGGACGAGCACATGGTGAGCTACAAAGTCGAGATACCACATGAGGAAATATGGATTTACTTTGATGCGGAAAAGCTAGAAAAGGTGGTGACCAATCTGCTCTCCAATGCATTTAAGTTTACACCTGAATTTGGATTGGTTCAACTTTCTTTGATCAACCAAGATCAAGAAATAGGCATCGAGGTACTAGATACTGGGAAGGGCATACATCCCACCGATCAGCCTTTTATTTTCGATCGTTTTTATCACTCTTCCCCAGAGGGTAGCCACGAGGGAACAGGAATCGGACTATCACTGAGCAAACAGCTAGTGGACCTTCACAAGGGAAGAATTGAAGTGTGCAGTGCACCAGGTACAGAAACTCGATTTACCATATGGTTGCCCAAAGGAAGTCAACATCTCCACCCTGCTGAGATTACCTCTCACTCCGAAAGCAGGTTGATTCCACCCCCGAGTTCCCTCGCGATGGATCCTTCTTGGGTAGAAAGTGGATCCTTGGCAGATGAATCATCCGTGGGAGCTGCGATAAGCAAAAATGGGGAAAAAGCGCGAATTCTTTTGGTGGAAGACCACGAAGATATCCGTGTCTTTCTCGAGTCCATCTTGACTCCAGAGTACCAAGTCTATCATGCAGTTAATGGCCTAGAGGGGGTAGAAAAAGCCCGAGCGTATTTGCCAGATATCATCATCTCAGATGTATCTATGCCCGATATGGATGGGTATGAGTTTTGTCGCCAAACCAAAACTCACCCCTTAACCAGCCACATCTTCATCATCATGCTCTCGGTGCGAGCATCTGAATCTCATCGCCTTCATGGGTATGCCCAAGGAGCGGATGATTACTTGGCTAAGCCATTTAACCCCTCCCTGCTCAAGCTAAAAATCCAGAATCTGCTCATCTCTCGAAAGCAGTTCCGAGAACAAGTCCTGAACCAACCTGGAGCTTTTCTATCAAAATCAGCGAGTGATTTACCTCCTATCGAGGATGAGTTTTTGAAACAAATGATGGGAATCATTGAGGACAATATTTCCAATCCTGAGTTCAAGGTGGAACACCTGTGTAGTGAGTTGGGAGCCAGTAAAAGCCAGCTTTATCGGAAGCTAAAGAGCCTCACTGGACATTCTCCATTAGAGCTGATCAGAATGATTCGTTTACAACGCGCTACGCAACTGCTCCAAAACAAGCGGCTCCGCATCATGGAAATCACCTACAAGGTCGGTTTCAATGATTTGCAGCATTTTAGAAAGATGTTCCGCAACCAATACGGGATGACTCCGCAGGAATATCGGAGGACCATGGCAGAAAATCCTTCACCTACTTCGGTTTCGTAATCGATTGCAGCTTACTGGTCTTGGATAATTCTGTTAGAGGCTCTTATGGAAAAGACGGCTAAGCCTGTTAACCCAATTAAAGAACACTCAAAAAATAAGTTATGCCTTTTTACTTGGCCTTTTGTCCCATTTCCATGTCACTGACTCAGCAGTGGGCCCCTTCATCCCACTGCTTTGCACCTTAGCTGCGACAGGTCGGAATCTTGGACCCGCTAAGGTCGGTTTTCCTTCCTTGCTCTGGGACAAAATTCCTACGTAAAATCGACATGTTGTTTTTTGATATTCCTAAGAACCTGTTTTGAGTCGATGAAAAATTAGCTGAACAATCCCAACTAGATGACTCGTCGGCAACTATGGGCCTTCTTTACTTTAGGCGACTCCAACAACACAAAGGAAAAGTTGGGACTCGTTGAACGGATACAGGCAAAAAGCTCAATGTGGACTTCTGTTAGGTTTGCAACAATCATATTATGCTTACTTTGTTTCGGATGTGCCAGTAAAGAGTTCGTAGTTGGTGATTATTCCCGACGTGAATTCTTTAAGGAGTCTCTCCTTCGGGTTGAAGCTGATAGTGTAGTAATGATTTCCTACATGTCCGTAGGAGATGGTTACAGTGTTTTTCTAGGAACGTATAGGCTACGGGGAAGGAGAGTCATATGTAAACTCACTCCATTTCATTTGTTTCTAGATGATTCTTCTCCCCCAGAATGGAAAATGTCTTCCACTGTAGTATACAAGTACCGGATCACCGAGGAGGGAAATTTGCAGTTTATTCCCTTCCTAAGTGATGTTTTTCATCGAAGGGATGATTTGGATCCAAGTCAATTAGAGCTTCTAGAGCTTGCTCCTTCCTTGGTAATCAAAGACCCATAGAGGAGGATTAGTAGCTAAGACCCTATCTAGACCGATCATGAGATCGGGTAAGCTGCTATCCTGATTAGTCAGGCTGATTGATGGAGTCAACCTAAGGTGGGGAAGATCGGGAGTAAGAGAGAAAGTTAGAATAACCATTAGTTCGAAACCCTTACCTTAGGATTATGCAACTAGATAAAGGTGTGGCTCAACAAGCCCTTTGGTCTTTTGGTCGATTCTTTTTGATGGCTATTTTCATTTCAGCCAAAGTTTGCGGACAAAACCCTTCTAAGGATGATAGTCTGGCGATAAAACTATTGTTATTTCCCGAAACTCTGTATAATTGGGACCATTCTTACGAATCATCATTACAACGCTTTTTGAAGTTGGGAATCTCTTTTGATACCCTTAATTCTTATGGATTTTCAGACTTAACCTTCTTGGCTATATCTCCTTATATGATAGGCAGAGCAAAAATGGATTCTACCCCTACATTGCCTAGCAACTGTGAATATTACATTATTGCTATTGGCCAAAATCCCAAGAACATTTTAAGAATTAGTGGATTTGTGATCAATGATTATTCTTATCTATTTATTGATAGAGCTGGAAGACCTATACCCAGACGTAACTTCTTAAGAAGTCATTTTATTGAAGAAGTAGGCCTACGTTGTCTATATGACTCGTGGAGAAAGAGAAACATGGACTGTGAAAAATTTTCATGTATCTGTTCTTGTTCAGATGTCTTGAGAATTCACTAATTTAAACTGCTTCCCCCTAGCTATCGCTGTATTGTCCCCCTCCAAAACGAAGCTGGCGCGAGACTCTGTCTCGTTTCTCTCCTTCCCGGCCTCTGACCGCTATCGCAACACTCAGTTGCTATCTCGATTAGTCAGGCTGATTGATGGGGGTAGCCTATCCCGCCGGGCGGGAAGATGTGATCAGCCCTTGGGTACAGGCCTTTGTGAATGCGCGCGAGTGGTTGGAGGGGAGGTGAGGCAGGGTGTTTTTCGGACTAAACTTCGGCGACTCCGGTCCCTAGAATCGCCTAGGCCATGCATGAGGACAATTACACTTTGTAAGCTGTAATCCTGTCCGGTTGTTTAGGGGGCCTTAACAGGTAGAATCAGCCACCCCCAAAAGTGGCTCCTGAACTTGTTAAGGGAAAGGAACTTTTTCGCTCTGCTGATATTTGACGTATCCCCACGGTGAATGTGTATGAGTATTTCATTTTTATATTCTGCAAATTTAATTGAATCAGATATGAGTAAATCTATTCTTATTTACATTGGTGTAATTTTAGTCGGATGTAATGCCTTACTCAGGCTACAAGGAATGGGTTTTGTCAATAAGAATTTAAGCGCAAAACAAGAATGTAAGTTCCAAATGGACTATCCCTGTTCTCCTATTCCCTTAGACAGTTTAATTTCCGAGAATTATTTATGGGAACTTCATAGGGACGGAATTCAATCTATTGATGGCTTGATTCGCCAAATTTCGGTGGATGAAGTAGGAAAGGTTTTTCCTATTGATTTACGAAAATCAAATCTCTATGATTACGAATTGTATAATTATCTTGGAATAAGATGTGCAGCAGCAATAGATTTAATCTTGTCAGATTCCTCCCAGGTGGAAAAGATCATAACTTATCATCCCATACTTTTTCCTATAGAAGATGGAGGGCCTGTTTATAAAGCTCTTGAATATGAAAACATGTTAGAAATCAGGCATTTATATGACTTTTGGTGGCAAAAGAATAGAAATCGGTCATTAGAATCTATACGCAATTCTTATGACCCTTCTGAGGTATTAGGAGGTAAATATTATTGGGGAGGATTTCCTGTACAATGGGAAAAGGAATGAAAGCTACCCCATCCATTCGACTTTCAATGACATTGCCACTCGATACTAAATCATGAGTAAAGTTGCTAACAGGAACAATCTCTAACCCTCACGCCCCCCAACTCTCCCGGTCCAAACTCCGATACTGAATCGCCTCGGCGATGTGATCCGGCTGGATCTGATCGCTATCGGCTAGGTCCGCGATGGTGCCGGCCACTTTGAGGATGCGGTCAAAGGCGCGGGTATTGAGGTCTAGCTTCTTCATAGCAATTTTGAGGAGGTTCTCGCCAAATTAGTCAACGGGGCAGAGCTTCCTAACCAAGTGACTGGTCATCAAGGCGTTGGCGAAGAGGCCGGGATGGTCTTGGAAGCGGTCCAATTGCCGCTGCCGAGCGGCCTCTACTCGCTGTTGGATGTCTCTACTGCCCTCTCCCGCTTCCCGGCTGGCCAGTTCTTCCAAAGGAACCGGGGTGACTTCCACGTGGAGGTCGATGGGGTCCATGAGGGGACCGCTGATCTTGTTGAGGTAGCGCTGGGGTCCATAGACGCAGTCTCGGTCGGGATGGTTGAAGTAGCCGCAGGGGCAGGTGCGTTACCCTTTTGCAACATCACCATAAAGACCAGAAAGCCCGTTCACGTATCATATCCCAAAGAACTACTCACCGTTGGTGACCATCTCTGTGCAGCGAGGTTAGAGCCGACCTTCCCCACCCTGGGTGTTGAAAATGATATTATGCAACTTATTCACAATCAGTAGCTTATAAACCTAGCCCAAACCTTAGCTTTATTCATTATTTCGTAGTTTTATTATTGTGAGCGGCGAACAGCCTTCAAAATGCTTCTAATCAAGTCCAAATTGGTGCTTTGACATGACCAATTGTCCATTTGAGTAAAAAAATTAGATTTTTAATTATCAAATTCAACTTTGCCTATGGGGAAGACCGGTTAGAGAGAAACCTATGGCAAAAGCAGGTAGCTAAGATCATCGGTGTGACTGCAAGTAGCATCGTAAACTGGGAGACCAATCGTAGCCGTCCCAAGATAATGACACCATGAAGCTGGCCTACGCCATGCATGAGGAAGGCCGCGTCCGTCGCGTAGCAGATACCATGCACTTTGAGTACTACCTCAGGGATCACTTGGGCAATACTCGAGTGATGTTTGGCAATAGCGACGTAGATAAAACCACCGCTGAAGTGCTTCAGGAAGATCACTATTATCCTTTTGGCCTTAAGATGGCTGATGGGAGCATCCAACCCAGCCAGCCTTCCGTACACCTATACAATGGAAAAGAGATACAGGATGAGCTTGGGCTGGGTTGGTATGACTATGGGGCGAGAATGTACTCGCCCACCGTGGGAAGGTGGAATGGCGTCGATGCGTTGGCGGAGGACTACTCGGCTTGGTCGCCGTTTGCTTACGTGGCGAATAATCCGATAATTGCGATTGATCCTGATGGGAGAACCTTATGGATTGTTAATGATGGTTCATATCTAGAATATCGAACTGATGGAAATCTTTACAACCAAGACGGGAATCTATTCGAAGGTGAGACAACCCCGTTCACAAAAGATGTTATTGATGCGATAAGCTACTTGAACGAGAATGGCCTAGGTGAAGGAATTGAAGCTGTTCAAGGAAGCGAATATGCTTTACAGCTTATTGAGGGGGAAGGGCTTAGTGATTTCGGCTATGGTACAGTGGGAGGGTATCCTGTACTAAACTGGAGAGGAGATAATGGAATGATTGTCCTGGATAATGAGGGAAATGTCGTGGGAGCACAATCACCTTCTCTAGGTCTTTGGCATGAAATTAATCATGCTGCTGATGACTTTAAAGATCATGATGCTCATTTAGCGAGACAAGAGCCATATGAGAATGAAGCCATGAGGGACCAATGGTCTAATCCCGAAGAAAGAAGGGTTATTCAAGAGGAACAAAGTGCAGCCGAGGTTTTAGGAGAAACAATTAGGAATAATCACAAAGGTGTGGCATTTCCCACAAATGGGCCTAGGTCCATAAGACTGGACGAAAGTAAAATAGATATGGTCCCAGAGCGAAACCGTTCAAAGGTAGAGGAATACAAAAAATTGAAGAAAAACTAAAAGCCACAAAATGAGTAAGGTACTCTTCATTCTGGGGACAGTATTATATCTACTTACACCAGCCCTTAATAGTTGTGTTAAGTCTGTCAGCATAGCTCGAATAGATCTAAGGCTTATCCCTTTCAATGGACACTATCGAGTTCCGGTCAATGGTGTGGAAGAGCTAATAGAGAAAGACTTTTACCCATCTAAAATTATTGAAGACACTCAATTGATTCATCAAATTAAATCCGAGATAGAAATAGTTGCAAAACCGGAGAACCGTATACCTGAAACCTTAAGTAATCTAAGAATCTATGGAGTAATTCAATACACTAACGGCCAATCTGCTATTTTTCTTTGCACTAAGGATTCAAAAGTCGTGCTTGGGAAGCAAAGCTATAAAAAAGGAGAAAAGCTGGTTTCGATCATAAGGAGAATATTTGGCGATACAGATAACATCTATAAAGGGTTGCCTTCTAGCAACTAACCCACGCTAAGCCAGGACCTCCTGGCTTAGCGTGGGACTAGTGGGTACTCCGACTTAGTGGCACTCACCCACTTTGGCGCGGATTTGTAATCCGTGCCAGCTATTGCTCTGCCTGGTAAGCTATCTGTCCCGACTGATCGTAGAAATCGGTCGGGGTAGTGCGTATATGGGAGTCATGTCTAAATCTCAAAATCCCATCCATTCTGGGCTAGACAGCCCATAGAAAAAACTGAACTTGTACCTAGTGCATCGTGTACTGACTTAATGGTTAAATATTGCTAACCCCAAGCAAGGCCAACCTCGTGCTTCGTTGGGATCCGTGATTTTTTAATCATGATTTAGCTTACTTTTGCGCATATACCAACAATTTACTCAACTGTGGACTTCCTTGGCTTTAGACAAACTCTTTTATGAGAAAAAGAATTATCCTAACCATTAGACTTGTCCCAAGCTAACCTGCTCATAATCAGACGTACTTGAGTTTGAAGT
>CAZFPQ010000006.1:0-56077 GCA_964521065.1 uncultured Bacteroidia bacterium
AAATGCAACAATGTTGCAAAAACTAAAATAAGCCACTATTTTCGTATGAATGTCGCAGAACATAGCTGGCCCATGATACAACTAGACCAAGTTTACAAATCCTTTAAAGAAGTTCCGGCCATCCAAAATCTTAGCCTAAGAGCTGAAGAAGGGGAAATATTGGGATTGTTAGGAGCAAATGGAGCAGGCAAGTCTACCACCATCAATCTGTTACTGGGTTTTCTTATTCCTGACTCCGGTAGGGTTGCAATCAACGATTTAGAGTCTACTGGTAACCTGTCCGAGATCCGTAAGACGATCGGTTATATTCCAGAAAATGTCAGCCTGTATCCTTATCTGTCCGGAATAGAAAACCTGGATTACTTCTGCAAGATAGCGGGCCTGAACTATAGCAAAGGTGAGCTCCAAGAGTTTCTGAATACCTGTGGCCTCCAAACTGAGGCTCATCAGCAAAAGATTTCTACCTACTCCAAAGGCATGCGACAAAAGGTTGGCATTGCCATCGCCTACGCAAAAAGGGCCAAAGTGTACCTGTTAGATGAACCGGCTAGCGGCCTAGACCCCTTGGCGAGTAACGAGCTTTCAGCCTTGCTCAAAAAACTCGCAGCAGAAGGCGCGACAATTCTCATGGCATCCCATGACATCTTTAGGGTAAGGGAGGTTTGTCACCGTATTGGGATTTTGAAACAGGGACGCTTGGTTCAAGAGCTCAGTACAGAGAACATAAGCGCCAATGAGCTAGAAAGCCTGTACCTAGAATATATGAAGAACTAAGCCTCTATACCATGTGGCATATCCTCAAGAATGAATGGCAATATCTGCGAAGAAACCGTGTCCTTTTAGGGCTGAGTATAGGTTTTTTAGCTACGCTCATATTTTCCATTTTTCTCGGACAACAGCAAACCCTGGCCCAGATAGAGAGGCAGCAAGAAGCAAAGGCCCACCTCCGTGCCCAGTGGGAAAGCATTGAAGGCATGAATCCCCATGGAGCGGCCCACTATGGAACCTACGTTTTTAAACCGAGTAGCCTGCTATCTAGCTTGGATGAAGGTGTAAATGGGGTAACGGGGAATGTGCTCAGGGTAGAGGGACACGTACAAAACGAAATCGTGCACTCCGAAGCTTCCCAAATGCAGACTGCATCAGCCTTTGGCAAACTCAAAGGGTCTCTCCTCCTCCAGTATATCCTGCCTCTACTCTTGATCTTTTTGGCTTTTCACTCCATCAGTAGCGAGAAAAAAAGTGGCCGGCTCAAACTATTGGTGCTACAAGGGGCTAGTCCAGGTGCCCTCATTTGGGGCAAAGCTCTCACTGTGTGGCTCTATGGCTTGGCTCTGCTGTCGGTGACAGTTGGAGTCTACATCTTGCTTCATTTTGGAACACTCAGCTCCGATATATTAGGTCGCACCTTGCTATTTTCCCTAGCCTATGCAGTCTATTATTTCATCGTCAGCGGATTGACGGTGTTTCTTTCTGCTTTCTGGCAACGTGCTACCCTGGCCTTGACGACTATGCTGGGAGTATGGATCCTGTGGACCATCTTCTTGCCAAACATCCTCATGAGTGCAGTAGAGACCTGGCATGAGCTTCCTAGTCGCAATGCCTTCCAGGCAGCGATGAAGACCGATAGGGATCAAGGATTGGATGGCCACAATCCCAGCGATGAGCGCAGCAAAGCCCTGGAAGAAAAAGTCTTGCAAGAATATGGAGTAGACAGCCTCTCGCAGCTCCCCATCGATTACAATGGGCTCTTGATGCAGGCCGACGAGGAATACGGAAACCAAGTCTGGGACAAGCATTTTGGCAACCTACAGGCTGTGCTGGAAAGACAAAAGCGAAGCTATCAGCTAGCAGGCTTATTCAATCCTTTTATCTCTTTGCAGAATGCCAGTCGAGGGTTTGCAGGTAGTGACAACTTACATCACCATGATTTTCTGCTGCAAGTAGAGAACTACCGGCGCGTTTTTATCAAAACCTTGAATGACAAACAAGCCTATGGGGGTGCCACCACAGGCGAATGGGGCTGGCAAGCAGACAACGACTTTTATCGTTCTGTTCCAGATTTTGAGTATCAAGCGACTGCCTTAACCACTGCTCTACCAACTTATGGAATAGACCTAACTATGCTCTTGGTTTGGGCGATGCTTACTGGGATCCTACTCGGATTCGCAACTAAAAAAATGCACATCTCATGAGGGGGCAATATATTTTTCTATACGAGTGGAAACACCTATGGCACAGCCCGTTCAAGTTGGTCGCTCTGCTGCTATTTATCGCTGCGGCAGTTTATGGCCTACACAATGGGGCAAATCTCTTCCATATCCAGATGGAAGAGATTGCTTCCATTCAACAAAAAGCCCTAGAGGAGCGACAAACAATTATCGGGTATTACGAGCAAGGGAAAAAAGGTCCCGAAGATCGCCCTTGGGTAAACCTTGCTGAGCCATTCTGGGCGATATGGTCTACCCATGTTTATCACTTCAAAGAGCCATCTCCTGCGATGGTATACAGCATCGGACAAGCTGAGCAATACGGGTACTACAAGCGCGTGCTGCCTAGGTCTACCCCTTATGACGCTGACATGGCCCAAGAGATTGCTAATCCAGAGCGTTTACAGAGCAACAACTTGGATTACGCCTTTGTCATGCTGTTTCTACAGCCCATTTTGCTGTTGATTCTTCTTTATAACCTTAAGAGTTCTGAAGTAGAGCAAGGTTTATTGCCCCTAATTGAAGTACAGGTAAGCTCTGGACGAATTTGGCTGATGGTCAGGATGGCTTTTTACCTGACTCTAGTCTTGATACTTAACCTAGGTCTACTAGTTTATGGGGCCATGCTAACAGGAGTATTCAGTAGCGCTGGAACCATTTTTGGGCAGGTATTTTTGTATAGCACTGCTTACCTCCTATTCTGGTCTGTCTTGTATTTCGTCATTTTAAGTCGTGGCAAGACTATCATGGGAAACGCCCTACAAATGGCAGGAATATGGCTGTTGCTGGCCTTCGTGATCCCTGCAGCTGTTCATCAAACCGTCAGCATGCTAAAACCAGCTAACCTTATGACTGACGTCATCGATGCAACTAGGGATGATAGAGATGCCTTATTTGAACTCCCTGACTCCACCCAACTAGACCAACTCAATGAGCTATTTCCGGAGATCTCGAATAGTCCTGCCACTCAAGACAGCAGCAAAAGAAAAGCCGCTTTGGATAACTCGATATTTGCTTTGATAAATGAGTTAAACAAGCGCAGTACCGTCGCAGTTGAGCATGACAATCAACTAAAAAACCAATTGATTCAGGCCTCGTATGGGTTTAACCCTGTTACGTTTTTCCAAAATCGCTTAAATTCTATTTCTAAAACTCATTACGACGATTACGAAAAATTCCGTAGTGAAATCCAAGCTTTAGTCGACCAACAGATCAAGTTAATGGTCCTCGATACCTGGGAAGGAGAGGAAGTAGATGAGCAAACGTATCAGGCCTATCACAAAACTTTAACAATCAACTAACTTGAATAAACCCGTAACCATCTTAACTGGCTTCCTGGGCGCAGGAAAAACCACCTTTCTCAACCACCTGATGCAGCAGAATCAAGGAATTCGCTACGCCATCATCGAAAATGAATTTGGGGAGCAAGGCATCGATAGCGAGTTGGTGATTCGCCCTGAGGAAACCATCGTGGAGATGAACAACGGCTGCCTCTGCTGCACCCTCAATGACAATCTATACGACATCCTCAACGATCTCTTTGAACGACGAGATGAATTTGATGAAATCATCATTGAGGCAACCGGAGTAGCCGATCCTACGGGACTGGCCGAACCTTTTGTGGCTCATCCCCTGGTCAAGCAGCATTTCCCCATCAAAGGCGTCATCTGCTTGGTGGATGCAGAACAGATAGAAACACAGTTGGTGGAAACCGAAGAAGCCAAAAATCAAGTCGCTTACAGTGATATCCTTCTCATCAACAAAACCGACTTGGTTAAGCCTGAATACATAGAAGAGCTAGCGCAAAAGCTTCGGAAAAAGAATCCCCTGGCTAGCATCGTTTTCGGTAACAAGCAGGCCTTTCCCCACCTTGACTTGAAGCCAGAGCAGTCCCCCTTGGACGACTTATTTAAGCATGCCCATCACCATGATCATGGAGAAAAGGAACAGCAATTTCCTATTTCAAAGCCCCATCACCACCATCATCACCACCATACCGAAGAAATCATCTCCCATACCTTTCGCTTTGACCAGCCCTTTAATTATCAACTGCTCAACCAGCAATTATTCGTCTACCTGATGCTGCAATCGGCTGGCCTTTATCGAATGAAGGGCTTGGTTTGGTTAGAAGGTTCTGAGGATTGCTATGTGGTTCAATCAGTAGGGAAGAGATTGGACATAGGAAAAAAAGATGCCTGGCCAGTTGGAGAGGCAAAACGAAGCGTCATGGTCTTTATTGGCAAAAACCTCCAACGTAAAGGCATTGAAAGGCTGCTCAATAAATGCTTGAGTAAACACAGCTCCACTCAATCTTAGAAAAGTTGCGAGCAACTCAGGACTCACATGAAAGCCAGAAACCCTTTTTAGGATTGCCTTAATCAAAGCAATCCATCCATTTCAATGCGATAACTGATTTAAGGAACATATGTCTAGTTCACCACTTACTAAAAATACCCGCTCCGCAGACTTATGGGGTGCCGCAGCCAGTACCCTTTGCTTAATCCACTGTTTGGCTACCCCCTTTTTGTTTGTGGCTCAAGCAGAGATTGCAGGCCATCATGGGCACGGCGAACATCCTCTCTGGTGGGGATTGATCGATGTAGCTTTGCTTATCGTATCCTTAGCGGCGGTATACTGGGCAGCTAAAAACAGCTCCAAAGCCTGGATGAAAGTGGCCCTGGGCTTGACCTGGGCCTTATTGGCTTTCATTATAATCAACGAAAAGCTTGAACTGATTCACCTAGCTGAAGCATGGATCTATGTTCCAGCGGTAAGCTTGGTCGGCCTTCATTTCTACAACTGGAAGTACTGTCAATGCGAGGATGAAGCTTGTGCGACTCCCTTAGAGCAGGAGCCTGTATAACATTCTCCCCCTACACTCAACCCAAAACCAAGGTGATACAAACGACCTCAAGTTTCCCAAATGCAGCCATCAGTGAGGATGAAAGTATCCTCGCCGATATCTCTGAGCCCTCCAAAAACATTGCGATATACCAGCGCAATATCGATCAACTCGGTAGGGAACTCCATCAATTGACCGAGCAAAAAATTGAGTTTCGAGCCAGTGGCTCTGTAGCCGACATCCTGTCACAGTTGAGAGATTATTCCCAGGAATATTTGCCTCCCTCTCCATCTTTGATCGAGGATGTCACTCATTTACTGGGTTTATTTCAGCAAACGACGCAAGCTTCCTCATTTCGAGTTTTCTTGGCCACGGTTAGTACCAACATGTGCCGAAAGTTTCACACTGATGTGAATGAACTGCGGATGCTGTGTACCTACCTCGGTCCGGGCACCCTCTGGGCTCCAGATGAAGCCGTTGAGCCAGTCGACTCATTGGCTCGTGGAAAAAGTAGGGAAATCACCGTAGACCTATCAAGAGCCCAACAAGCTAGTACCGGAGATGTGGTCATCCTAAAAGGAGCCCTCTATCCCGAATCCAACCCCATCTTACACCGCAGTCCAACCATTGAAGAAAATGGAGACAAAAGGCTATTGCTCCGAATTGACATCAACGAATCTCTAGACCTACTATACTGATTCCAATGAGCATAACTAAAAAACTACCCGTAACGGTCCTAAGTGGTTTTCTGGGAGCGGGGAAAACCACCCTACTGAATCATGTCTTACACAACAAGGAAGGCATGAAAGTCGCCGTCATCGTCAATGACATGAGCGAAGTAAACGTGGATGCAGAATTGGTCAAAAGCGAGAATACGCTTTCTCGGACCGAGGAAAAGCTCGTGGAAATGAGCAATGGCTGTATTTGCTGTACGCTTCGGGAAGACTTGATGATAGAAGTCGAGCGCTTGGCCAAGGAAGATCGCTTTGACTACCTGCTGATCGAAAGTACTGGTATCAGCGAGCCCATTCCCGTGGCCCAGACCTTCTCTTTTCAGGATGAAGCCAACGGCATAGATCTGTCCCGCTTTAGCTACATCGACACCATGGTCACCGTGGTGGATGCCTTCAATTTTTTCAAGGATTTTGGCAGCCCAGAAACCTTGATGGACCGAGAGCTAACCGACATGGAAGGAGACTACCGCACCATCGTCAACTTGCTCACCGATCAGATTGAGTTTGCCAACGTGATCATTCTCAACAAAACCGACCTCGTTTCGAAGGATCATTTGGGCACCCTGAAGTCTATTATTCACAAGCTCAATCCTTCGGCTAAAATCATCGAGTCTTCCTTTAGCAAGGTCAATCCCCATCAGGTACTCAATACCGGCTTGTTTGACTTTGAAGAAGCTGAGCAAAGTGCTGGCTGGATCGAAGAACTCAACAAAGAGGAGCACACGCCCGAAACCGAAGAATATGGCATCGGCTCTTTTGTCTTTCGCAGCAAGAAGCCCTTTGACCCAGATAGATTCTGGACCTATATCCGACGGGAGTTCCCTACCACCATTATCCGGAGCAAGGGGCTATTTTGGTTGGCCTCGCGCCCTTCACAAGCCCTGATTTGGGGGCAAGCAGGAGGCTCCGTCCGCGCGGATAGCGCGGGAGTATGGTGGAGCAGCATGCCCTACACCAAGCGGGTTCAATACATGTCCTTTATAGAGAACCAAAACATGATCGAAGAGGGCTGGAGCAAGAGATTTGGAGACCGTAAAAACGAGATTGTTTTCATTGGCCAAGACATGGATGAAAAAGAGATAACCGAGGCCTTGGAAGCCTGCTTATCCACAGATGAAGAGTTGGCGACCGGAGCATGGGTGAAAGGTTATAAGGATGACTGGCCTGTGCAGAGAGCACAGCCTATGTAAGCAGATGGCAAGTCACAAAGCCGTTATCGGGGTAGGGAAATAGGAGTTATGGAGCGAAACTTATTGACTCGCATGGCCATATTTCTTTATTCCACACCCCGATTTCTTTTGCCCAATTGCACCGGCAGCAAGTCCACCAAGCCAGCCGTCCACCCTCCAACTCAACCCCATGCACATGCCTTCTTTTGCAAATGCATTGTCCTTTATCCCAGGGCGAGGGGTGCTGGCCTTGACACTTATGCTATTGGGTATTGCCCTCAAAGGACAAGATGACCAAAATTTCCCACCTCCCGAGCATCCTCTCATCATTCAAGCGGTCCAAACCCAACAGAAGATCAACTTGGATGGGAGGCTCGTGGAGGAGGCTTGGCAAAAAGCCCCGATCATAAAGGAATTTTTCAGAATGGAGCCTCGCCAGGGAGGAGATTATCAGCACCCTAGCGAAGTCAGGCTCTTGTTTGATGACACCAATCTCTACGTGGGCGTATACGCCAAAGACTCCATGGGCAAGCCGGGCATCCGCATGCAGGATTTGCGCCGAGACTTTGACCAGCGAGAAAACGACCTATTTGGCATCCAACTGGATCCCCAGCAACTCAAGCAGTATTGTGTTTCTTTCCAAACCACCCCTCACGGAAGTCAACGTGACATACAGAATTTCAATGACAACAACACGGATGTAGACTGGAATGCCCTTTGGCAAGTACGCACCACCCGAACCGACTCGGGTTATTATGCAGAATTTGCCATTCCCTTCAAATCCATTCGCTACCAATTGCCTCCCGAAGGGGACTCGGCGGTTTGGGGAATTACTTTCTTCCGTTTGGCAAGGAGAGATTTTGAACAAACGGTCTTTCCAGCCATTCCTCAATCTTTTTCGCCTTATCGCATGACTTACGCGGCCCAACTCAAGGGCTTAGAATTACCTCCTCCCAGTACCAATATCCGTATTGAGCCCTACACCTTGTACCAGTTTGACCGCAACATTGACGGCGGGGAAGAACTCTTTAATCAACAGCCCAAAATCGGGGGAGACATAAAATGGGCCATCAATCCACAATCCGTGGTTGACCTTACCTTCAACACCGACTTTGCCCAGGCTGACCTGGATCGAGCGGTGAACAACCTCGAACGGTTCAACATCTTTTTTCCAGAAAGGCGGCAGTTTTTCCTGGAAAATTCTGGCATCTGGGCCGGGGCCAATAACCGCAATATAGTACCCTTCTTTAGCCGAAGAATCGGCTTACAAGGCGACTTCAACGCTACCCCTGCCCCCATCGTGGCCGGAGCACGCTACACCCAACGCACCCAGAAGCGTACCATAGCTGGCTTGTATATGCGCCAGGCAGAGACCGAACTTTCTGCTTCAGCTAACTTTGTGGTAGGACGCTACATCCATAATTACGGCAAGGAGAATAACCTCGGTATCATGGCGACTCACCGCCTAGACGAGACTTCGATAGAATTGGGCAGAGAGCAATGCAACAACACCACCCTCACCATTGATGGCTTGGTACGACCACGCAGCGAATTGACCATCTCCTACATGTTCTCGGGTTCTCACGATGGCAACAATGATACCTTAGGTGTAGCCGGTAGGATCTTCGCTGGGTACCAATCCAATAACCTTTATGCCGGATGGAGAACCCAGTTTGTCTCTCAAGACTACCGCCCAGACATGGGTTTTGTGTTTCAGCAAAATGTCATTTCCCACAATCCAGGAGCCTATTACATCTGGCGCCCCAAGAATATTCCCTGGATCAGGCGATGGGATCCAGGGGTTTTCTCCCGCTACTTTCACGATATGTCTAATCCGGGAAATTTCCAGCAAGCTAGCCTCTACATTTTCCCCGTTTACATCATTTTTACCAACGGAAGTTTTCTGGAGTACAACCTCCAACCCATTTGGCAAAACATCAACTTTGCTTTCTCGCCGCTGGGAATTTCGATCTCAGAAGGCTCATATTATTATCTCCGCCAGGAAGTAAGGTTCAACACCAATCAGTCAGCCCGCCTTTCCGCTTCAGGCAGCATCAATTGGGGGGATTTTTACAATGGCCAGCGCAGGACGCTCAATGCAGGAATTCGATACGCGCCCGTGGTGCAGGCATCACTCGCCATAGACTACCAATACAATGACCTACAAGGCTTAGGCGCGGCGGAAGAAGACCTAGAAACCCATCTCGTCTCAATAGGTGGACGCTTTGCCCTAAACCCACGCCTGCAGCTTTCTCTTTTTTATCAGTACAACAGCTTTGATCAACAAGGCAGGTGGAACATACGAGCCAGTTGGGAATATCAGCCCCTTTCCTTCATTTATCTGGTGTTCAACGACACCCGTACAGACGACTTTGCACGACCAGAATTGCAGCAGCAAGCGATTTCTAAGATTACTTGGGTGAAGCAGTTTTAGGCGGGTGGGCGGGAGAATTTGGGGTACGGGGGCGCGAGCTATTGAAATGGCAATGGTCAATTTGAAACAGCGCACCGAACCCCGATTGCCGACTTCCTGCTGACTTCTCCCCCATTCCCTCTGTAGGCAATGCTTGCTCCTTACTTCTTCACGTATCGATCATAGTACTCCGTGAATCCATCGAGCTGAAACTGATCTGCCTCTTTTCCCAACTTGGTTTTTGGGGCCAATACTTCAAAGCCGTGATAAGCCTTCTCAAAGATCTTGAACATGGTCGGCACACCGGCTGCCTTGAGGGCATCCATGTAGGCAATGCTTTCATCTCGGAAAGGCTCTAAACCTCCCACAAAGCTGATCGTAGGAGGGAATCCAGCATAATCTTCATTCAAAGCTGGAGAAGCATAGGCAGGTACCGCTTGCTTGCCCAAGCCTTTGAGATAATGATCCCAGCCAAAGCGGGAATTTTGGGTTTCCCACACCGGAGCACCACTCATCTTCGAAGATTCGGTCTGCATTCGATGGTCAATCATGGGATAGATGGGCATTTGAAAGCCGATCTTGACATCTTGGGTATCCCTGGCTTTGAGGCTAAGCGCCGCGGTGAGTCCCCCTCCAGCACTATGGCCAGCGATGATGTAGTTATCTGAATAAATGTTGAGGGCCTCAGAATTTTCTTTCATCCACAGCAGGGTATCGTAGCAATCGTTAAAGCCTGCCGGGAAAGGGTGCTTCACCGACAAGCGATAGGCAGGTGCGATAATGGCAACCTCTCGCCTCTCTAGAATTCCTTTGTAAAAAGATGCCGCTTGCTCTGGCAGACCGACCATATAGCCTCCTCCATGTAGGTAAAGCATGGCCGGAATCCGGCTTTTTGCTTTTTCAGGCCTATATACCCTTACCCGA
The DNA here is from genome assembly GCA_964521065.1 of uncultured Bacteroidia bacterium. Lineage (GTDB taxonomy): Bacteria > Bacteroidota > Bacteroidia > J057 > J057 > CAYVAP01. The sequence goes on from CAZFPQ010000006.1 coordinate 10,293, forward strand.
ATCCGATGGCTTGGATCTGAAGTACTGGGCAGGTAGTGTTCTTCACAGGTCACCCCTTTGATCTTCTGCCCCTTCAGAGTGCCCATCACAAGATCAAAAACTTTCAACCCCCAATTCCGAGACACCAAAAATCCCAACATTTTACCAGCTCCAAAGGAAGATTGGAGTTCATCCTCATACATGTCTTTGCTTACCTTCATAGTCCTAGTTATTCGCGGCAGTTGTGCCCCCGACTGAGTAGTAGAAATCGGCTTTTAAACGGACAAGACTGGGGAACTCGTTGCTACTGAGATTCGTCTATCCGTAAATTCCTAACCTATAATATAAGCAATGGAGGCAAAGAATGGGTCTAAATGTGGCTTACTAATCAGAAAAAACCTTCCCAAACGGGTGACAACACCAAGTCAAGGACCTGATAACTAGGGCCTTTACCTCAAAGTCTCATTTTGCATATTCCCAGGTGCTCCTTACTTCGATTTAATCACCTCCTCCAACGCCGCCAGCCTAGCCTCCAAATCCTGGATCTTCTGCTCCTGATCCGAGATACGCTGATCTTGCTGCTCGATGATGCCTTGCTGCTCCTGCATACCGGCCACCAGGATGGGCACCAAGCCTATGTAATTGACGGAGGTAAACCAGATACCCTGCCCTTTTTCGGTATCGCTCAAGGCCTCCTCATATGGATGAAAAGTTTCCCGGGTGAGTTCTGGCAAGACAGCTTGAAGTTCCTGAGCCACGAATCCGTATTGCTTCTGCTCAGGGAGGTTCAGAGATTCGTATTCTTCCTGCTTGTATTGATAGGTCTTTGGCTGTAAGCTCATCACCGTAGAAAGACCACGCTGAATAGAACTTACCCCCGTCTTAAGGCGGCTATCCGAGGGCAGGTAGGACCCCGTACAGTACATATTTCCTGCAGCATAGACGGCATAGCCCTCCGTGGTTGGGGTATAGCCATAAATTGCATAATTGTTTTGGCTAGCATTGTTGGCAACGCCGTAGATCCCAAAGTTGACAAAAGCGTCGGAGTCGGTGCTCGTGCCATAAACGCTATAAAGTCTCGGGAATCCGGTATTGCTGGCTTGGGACATGCTCGAAAATACCCCATAGCCATAAGTAGTACTGGTGGTGGTGGGCAGCTGGTTGTAGGCATAGATGGTGCGGCCATACCCCTTGCCATTGACTTCTAATGGGAAACCAGGAAAAGCATCATTGATCCCGACTCGTCCTCTGGCATTGACCGAGAATAGATCTCCAGCTTGGCTGTTGAATATATTGAACTGAGAATTGGCTAGGTTGGTGTCCGCACGGGCAGCAATGTCCCAGTAGTTGTTGTTGTTGTGCACGTTGTTGTTCATGGTAATGCGGGAAAAATCGACTCCGACTTCCGTCAGCTTGAGGTGTCCAACCCCAATGGTGGTGTTTGCTAGTACGTGTAGTTTGCCTTCTGGGGCTGCAGTCCCAAGCCCTACTCGCTGTTGTCCCCCCAGTTGTACGCGCATCACAGGAATGCCATCGCCCAAGTAGGTATAGGCATCAGCCGTGTCATTGTACTGGATTCCCCAGTCGGTATAGTTAGGCGAGTGGGCTACCAACATACGGGTGGCATTATTTACCCCAGAGCGAAACATGTACATCATCGGAGCATTGGAACCAACAGCATTGGCAAATTGTATCGATCCCTCATCATCCGTGAAGGTCAGGTCTCCATCGCTTCCTTTCACCTGAAACTTGTCGCCATTGCCAACCGTGAAGGTGGCCAGGGGAGAGTTGTCACCGATTCCGACTTTGCCACTGTTGAAGTACAAATCACTGCCAGAGTTGGTCCATGGCGTAGCAAATGAAGCCAAACTTACGGATCCACCGCCTTGACTCAGGCTAAGGGTATTGCTACTCAAGGACAGGGTTTGCAACTCGTTGGCCGCATCTGCGTCAGCGTCATCTACGTTGTCTGTGGAGCTGATGGTAAAGTTGGGATAGCTGCCCGAAATAGAAGTGGCTCCCGCCCCTGACAAGCTTACGGTCTGATCGGGAGCTGTATTGGTGATGGTACTTCCAGAAACACTGATGCCCGTACCACCTGAGTAGGTCGGTACACTAGGCAAAGCCACGGAATTTCCACCAGATATGCTGAGGTTGTTGCCGCTGATTGAAAGGCTTTGCAGCTCATTGTTAGGGTCCGAATCTGCATCGTCCACGTTATCGGTGGAGCTGATGGTGAAGTTGGGATAGCTACCAGAAATGGAAGTGGCTCCTCCACTAGCTAAGTTCACCGTTTGATCAGGAGAGGTATTGCTGATGACATTCCCAGAAATATCAATGCCCGTGCCCGCAGTGTAGGCAGTTCCCGTCGGGAGTGTCACGGAGTTGCCGCTGGAGATGCTAAGCGTAGTGCCGGAAAGGGCCAAAGATTGCAACTCATTCTTGTCGTCAGCGTCTCCATCTATCACCTCATCTTGACTCGGTATCCAATTGTTGCCATCCCACTTCAGAACCTGGTTAGTGCCAGGACTCAGTGCATCCACATCTTTCAAGTCGACCAATCCCATGTCGGTGGCGACCTTGGCATAGGGCACAGATTCGAGTAGGCTGGTGTCCAACTTAATGCCATTGAGCTCCACCACCAATAAGAACTCATCACTCCCCCAATCAATCGTATTGAAGTCGCCTAGTTCTGGGCTACCCTTTCCTACCGTGGTAGAAAATAAGCCATAGCTATTGGTAGTCAGGTCGTGGACCTCTTGGTACTCCAGGGTTCCATTGTTGCTTCCCTTAATCACCTGAAAGCGAATGTTGATGGTCGTTTGGTCTAACAAGCCACCTGAGGCATCTCGTGCTATGGCTTGATAAGAAAAGCCACGGCTGGTTTGGCCAGCTAGGGGCGTAAGGGCCATTAGGAGAAACAGGGTAAGCAGCAGAGAAAAGATCTGTTTGTTCATGATAGAGAAGCTTAAAGTAAGACTAGATACAAGCAGCTGACGCTTGAGCTTGGTAAAAGTGCATTTCAGGCTATGAACACATAGAACATGCCCCATATAAGTGAGGATAAGAAAAGCCCTCAGCCACTGGGGGTCTCCTAGCTCTTCGACCGTTTTGTTTGAATGCAGGACGAAGCTGACCAATCCTACCCTTGTGGCTGACCCAAGTCATCCTACTTATGCCAAATATTGCCGTGTGTTGTATAGGGAAATGAAGCCAAGGGTAGGCGTCAGTATTCCCCCCTTCATTTCGAGTCGAGCCTCGAACCTTGATCAACCGATTTGTACATATACCGATGTTGCTATGATTACCACCACCATCCCACCCCGGACCACCTTCCATGAAGGTATTTGGCAAGAAGAAATTAACGTGAGGGACTTTGTACGACAAAATGTACGCCCCTATGAAGGCGAGTCTAGCTTCTTGGCTGGCCCGACCAAAGCGACCCAGGAATTGTGGAATCTCTGCCTAGCAGCCATGAAGGAAGAAGCTGAGCGCGGAGGCTGCCGCTCGATCGACACAGAAACCATCTCGGAGGTCAACAGCCATGAAGCTGGCTACATCAACCGAGACCTCGAAAAAATTGTGGGCTTGCAGACTGACGAACTGCTTAAGCGAGCCATGAAACCTTTTGGTGGCATGCGCGTGGTCGAAGGCGCGGTCAAAGAGCGGGGATTGGAAGTCTCTCCTGGGGTGAAAGAAGCATTCCGCTACGCACGCGATCACAACTCGGGTGTTTTCACTGCCTATGACCCGGAAATCCGCCTTTTCCGCTCCAAAGGCATCCTTACCGGCCTGCCCGATAACTACGCTCGAGGACGGGTCATCGGTGACTACCGCCGTTTGGCCCTCTACGGCATAGATCGCCTCGTCGCTGCCAAAAAAGCCGACAAGTTGGCCATAGATGGCGAGATGACTGAAGCCATGATTCGCCTACGCGAAGAAGTAAACAGTCAAATCGTTGCGCTACAAGACATCAAGGCCATGGGCGAGCGCTATGGACTGGAGCTCGGTCGTCCGGCAGAAAATGCCCAGGAAGCGGTCCAATGGGTCTACATGGCCTATCTAGCCGCTGTGAAAGAACAAGATGGAGCGGCCATGTCACTCGGCAACGTTTCCTCCTTCCTAGACATCTACTTAGAGCGCGACTTGGAATCAGGTCTGATCAACGAATCGGAGGCACAAGAGCTGATCGACCACTTCGTGATGAAGCTGCGCATGGTCCGTCACCTACGGCCTCAGGCCTACGACGAAATCTTCGGCGGAGACCCTACTTGGGTTACCGAAGCCATTGGAGGGCAATTCGTGGATGGCCGCACCAAGGTCACTCGGACCTCCTTCCGCTTCTTGCAAACCCTCTACAACCTCGGCCCCTCGCCTGAGCCCAACCTTACCGTGCTTTGGTCCCAAGACCTGCCAGAAGGGTTCAAGGAGTTTTGCGCCAAGGTATCCATCGACACTTCGTCCATCCAGTATGAAAATGACGACCTGATGCGAGGTCTCCGTGGCTCTGAAGACTATGGCATCGCTTGCTGTGTATCCTACCAAGAGATCGGCAAGCGCATCCAATTTTTTGGGGCTCGCGCCAACCTACCCAAGGCGCTATTAATGGCCTTAAATGAAGGGCGAGAAGAAATAGAAGGTACGCAGATCTTGCCTGGTATTGAGCCCATGGAAGGTGAGTACCTGGACTACGACGTGGTATTGGATCGCTTCCAAAAAGCCATGGCCGAAATTGCCCGAGTGTACGTGAAAACCATGAACATCATTCACTACATGCATGACAAGTACTACTACGAAAAAGCCCAATTGGCCTTCATCGATACCAATCCAGGGGTCGACATGGCCTACGGGGCGGCAGGAATTTCCATCATCGCAGATTCCCTAGCAGCCATCAAGTATGCGAAAGTCAAACCCATCCGCAACGAGGCGGGGCTCACCGTAGATTTTGAAATCACCGGCGACTATCCGGCCTACGGCAACGACGACGACCGGGTAGATTCCATCGCCAGGGACATCACCGCTCAGTTCTCGGCCGAATTGGCTAAGCATGCTTGTTACAAGGGTGCCAACCCTACTCTTTCTTTGTTGACCATCACCTCAAACGTGATGTATGGCAAGAAGACCGGGGCTACCCCAGATGGACGCAAAGCAGGTGAAGCCTTTGCTCCTGGAGCCAATCCCATGCACGGCCGAGATGTACGGGGCGCCATCGCTTCTTTGAACTCGGTGGCGAAACTAGACTACCGTGACGCCTTGGACGGTATTTCCAATACCTTCTCCATCGTGCCCAAGTCTTTAGGCAGTGCTAGAGAAGATCAGGTAGAGAACTTGGTCGGCCTTCTGAACGGCTACTTTGGCAGAGGAGCCCATCACCTGAACGTGAATGTACTCAACCGTGAAACCCTGATGGACGCCTATGAGCATCCTGAGTTATACCCGCAATTGACCATCAGGGTATCAGGATACGCGGTGAATTTCACTCGTCTGTCCAAGGCCCATCAATTGGAAGTAATTGCTCGGACTTTCCACGAGCAAATGTGATGGAGATGTGGAGAGGGTCAGAGTTGGAAAAATAGGACTTGAAGTCATAGCGAACTGTTATTCCATTACCCTCATGATTTTTTGGGAGTTTTAATCAACAGAGTAGAGGCCCATTGGCGGGAGTTATCCGTACCTACTTCCGTTCAATGGGCTTTCCTCTTTCTTTTTCTATGACTGAACATCGACTGCGCGTCCACTCGCTAGAAACCTTCGGGGTCCACGATGGCCCCGGTATCCGCATGGTGATCTTTGTGCAAGGTTGCCAATTTCGCTGTCTGTATTGCGCCAATCCCGACACCATTGATATTGAAGGCGGGGAATGGTTTGAGGTAGAGGAACTGGTAGAAAAAGCCATATCAGAGAAGGCCTATTTTGGCAAAAAAGGCGGGGTGACTGTCTCAGGTGGCGAACCGCTGCTTCAACGCGGAGTGCTCCATCACTTTTTCCAGCGTCTACACGAGGCCGGCATTCACACGGCTCTAGATTCCAATGGCCGCTTGATTGATGCCCAAGCCAAAGCCCTGCTCGATGAAACGGATCTGCTGCTGCTGGACGTCAAACATATCGATGACGATTGGCATCATCGCCTCACCAGCGTATCTAATCGTCCCACCTTGGAAGTAGCAGCCTACCGAGAAGCCTCCGGCAAGCCATTTTGGTTGCGCTACGTCCTAGTTCCCGGTTGGAGTGATCAACCTGAGCACCTCCATCAGCTAGGCCAGCATTTCAGCGCATATACTCAGCTAGAACAAATTGAGATCGAGCCCTATCACCAATTGGGGGTCCACAAGTGGGAAGCACTTGGCAAGGAGTATGCGTTGAAGGATGTCTCGCCGCCAACCCAAGACCAGATAGAGGAAGCGGTAGCGATCTTCAGTCAATATTTCAAGCAGGTAAAGGTTGATTGATTTTTGGGTAGTTTGGATCAACCGTTGACATCTTAGCTAACTCTTTAACAGAGATACAACTTGAACCAAGCTAGCTACACATGGACCCCAAAACTTTTTTATCCTTGCCCTCCCTCATGCCATTGGTGGGGCTGAGTCTGCTATTTTTCCTCTGTATCTCTTGCCAGCCCAGTAGCCAGATCTCCAAACTAGATGGCAGGACCTTCAGCCCTAGAGAGTTAGATGACAAGGTGGTCACCCTCATGCAAGAAGCCAAAGTAACCGGGTTGGCCCTAGCCATTTTCAACGAAGGCAAACCCATTTACCAACAAGCCTATGGCTATGCCGACCGCAGTACCCAAGACAGCCTAAAGTTAGACCATGTTTTCTATGCTGCCTCATTCAGCAAGGCCGTATTTGGCTATGTGGTATCAGAGCTAGTTCACCAGGGAATCATGGAACTGGATACGCCATTACAGTCCTACCTACCCATGCCTATTCCTGAAATTCCCACCGCGAAAGCTTGGCGATCCTTGGCGCCATTGACAGGGGATGCCCGCTATGAAGACATCACGGCTAGGATGTGCCTCTCTCACACCACAGGCTTACCCAATTGGCGCTGGATTGAAGATGACCAGCAGCTGAAGTTTCGCTTCGACCCCGGTACCCGCTACCGATATTCCGGTGAAGGCATCATGCTGCTGCAATGGGTGGTCGAGCACCTGACTCAGAAGCCTTATGAGGACTTGGCCAAGGAAATGGTCTTTGAACCATTGGCCATGGTTCACTCTGGATACTTGTGGGAGGAAGAGTGGGAGGAGCATTTTTGCTATGGCCATGATCAAGCGGAGCAAAAAATTCCCAAGAAAAAGGAAAAGGAAGACGCCGCCGCAGCAGGATCTATGCAAACGACCTTATTGGATTACAGCCGATTTGTAGCCCACCTCTTTGAACTTTATCGTCAATCCTCTCCAGTGACCCAGCAAATGTTCACTCCTAGCGTCCGCATCCGGTCCATCGCTCAGTTTGGACCTTTGTCAGACCGGGATAGCAGCGCCAATGATGACATTGAATTGAGCTATGGTTTAGGTTGGGGACTCCTACAATCTCCCTATGGAGTGGGAGCGTTTAAAGAAGGCCATGACCATGGCTTTCAGCATTACTCCATCGTTTTTCCTGAAGCGGGCGTAGGGATCATCATCATGACCAACAGCGATCAAGGAGAGAGCATTTTCAAGGAATTGCTGGAATACGCCATTGGAGATACCTTTACGCCTTGGCGCTGGGAGAATTATGTTCCTTATTGAGACTTTGAGACAATGAGATGTCGGGATATTGAGATGTTGGGATGGTGATAACTCAAACGTCAAGTAGGTAAGAGACGCCAGCTTCTTGCTTTGTCCCCGTCCCCAGCCGAGTATCGCAAAAACAGGTACTCAGAACTCCGTAACCTTCCACTCCATCAGCAAGTACCTATATAGGTACCAGATCCTCTCGTGTATCTGTCCATCCCTCACGAAGGAATCCATGCATTATACCCTCCCATGGCTGCTCCAACAAGCCTATCAAGCACAGCGCATCAAGTATTTGTTTTTCTGGGGACATAAGCCCAGTTCAAACGGAAGTCTCACTGCCACCTGCCTCAGCCAGTGGTGGGTGGGCCACCCTTTTTCTGAACATGAAGAGGTGTTCCTCACCGCCGAGCATTACATGATGGCCGGCAAAGCCCGCTTGTTTGGTGATGAAGAAATGTATCGGGCCATTCTCGCTTCGGCCTCTCCGGGAGAAGCCAAAGATCTAGGGCGTAAGGTGAGAAACTTTGACCAGCGTGTTTGGGAGGCTCATCGCCTAAGCATTGTGGCCGAAGGTAGCTATTTGAAGTTCTCTCAGCATGAAGACCTCAAAGCATTCCTGTTAAGCAGTCAAGATCGAGTACTGGTCGAGGCTTCCCCCCGCGACCGGATTTGGGGCATTGGCCTAGGCAAAGATAATCCGGATGCAGAACATCCCGATCGTTGGCGAGGCAAAAACCTATTGGGCTTTTGCTTGATGGAAGCACGGGACCGGATACAGCGCGAAATCGAGGGATAGTTTGGTAGAGAAATGCTAATTTGGCTTCGATAACTGATAAGCCTAAGCCCCCATTGCCACCCTTACCCATCCCACATGCCAACCACCGGAAACTCCAAAGCTGCGGCTGCACGCTACCCTAGCCGCTTGGCCCTCGCAGGGGGCTTTGCCATCTTGATGGGCATATATCTTCTTTTCAGATCCAATCAGCCCAAGGAAGACTTTTCACAACTGAGCGGTCCGATTAGCTATTTGGCTTCGGCAAATCCCCTACGCACGGATCAAAAAATGGAGCCCAAATCCTTATTTTTGACGATAGAAGGGGCCGATCGAGTATTTGAACTCTTTGTCGGGGCTGAATGGGGAGACTTTTCTCCGCGCATCAATCGATTAGAAGAACTAAAAGTGGGGGATCAAGTGGAAATTTATTTCCAGGAAAATGAACAGACCCAGGCTTTACCCACCAACAAACTGCTTCAATATCTAGATCATCAGGGAGTAGCCTACTATCAACGAGGGGGGGCAGATCGAGCCATGGGATACGTCTTGTTTGGCCTGGCTTTCTTGCTGCTTATCTGGGCCGGTTTGCTATGGCGGACAAGGGAGCATGATTGAGGCTACAGGGTAGATATATGAAGGGTTTGACATGAAAAGATCAAACCCAATGCAATCGTTTGCAAAAAATGTTTATCTTCGTCTATTCTACTTGCTTAAGCTCGCCACTATGTCGACTTTTTCATCCTCTGGCTCTAGTTGGTCACCCACCTTCCTTCGATTAACGGGCCTGCTGCTTTGTATCCTACTAACTGCTTGTTCGCAGCTGAAAGGACCTAAAACCCTCAAACTTGGCCACGGCCTCAATGTCGACCACCCCGTTCACTTAGGCATGGAATTCATGTCAAAAAAGCTAGAGGAGTACTCCGACGGCAAGATGAGCATAGAAATCTACCCCAGTTCTCAATTGGGTAGCGAGCGTCAATGTCTTGAGCTGCTTCAAATTGGCAGTTTAGCGATGACCAAAGTTTCTGCCTCTGTCATGGAGAATTTCTCTCCCGACATACAAATATTCGGTCTGCCCTACATTTTTCGGAATCGGGCTCATGCCTATGCCGTGATGGATGGCCCCATAGGTCAAGAACTATTACTGGGCAGTGAGCGGTATTGGCTACGAGGGCTCACTTATTTTGACGCGGGGTATCGCTCTTTTTATACCAAAACAAAACCAGTTAATTCTCCGGCAGACTTAAAAGGGCTGAAGATTCGGGTACAGGAAAGCCCAGTAGCCATGGAATTGGTTCGCAGCATGGATGGCGCCCCTACCCCCATTGCCTGGGGAGAGCTTTATACTGCCTTACAACAGGGCGTGGTAGATGGAGCGGAGAACAATCCTCCGAGCTTCTACACTTCCCGGCACTATGAGATTTGCAAGTACTACTCTCTCAATGAACATACCGCCGTGCCAGATATCCTGGTCATTGGTAAGGTAGCCTGGGAAAACCTCAATGAAGAAGAGCAGGGCTGGTTGAAAGCAGCGGTCAAAGACGCAACCGTGGAGCAGCGAAGGCTGTGGCAAATTGCAGAGAAGGAAGCCCTTGATGCGGTTAGGGCAGCTGGGGTAGAAATCATTCGTCCCGAAAAAACGCCCTTCTCTGACCAAGTACAGCCCATGCTGGAAGAATATGGAGAACAGCCTCGCCTTAAAGAATTGATCCAGCGCATCCAAGCGATGGAAGCACAGCATGATTCCTCTTCTAAACTTTAGTTTTGTCTATGAAAGCCAAAGTTGATCAATATTTAGGAGCCGTCCTGGTGGCCTTGATGGTCCTCATCTGTTTGGACGTATTGTGGGGGGTGTTTACCCGCTACGCCTTAGGTGGACAGGCAAGCTGGACCGAAGAGTTGGCTCGTTTCCTCTTGATTTGGATTGGCACCCTAGGGGCTGCCTATGCCTCCGGCCAACGTATGCACTTGGCCATAGACCTGCTGACCCCTCGCCTAAGTCCCCAAGCGAGCAAGCGGGTACAAACCCTCATCATCTTTCTCATTTTGGGCTTTGTGGTCACCGTCATGCTGATTGGGGGAACAAGATTGATTTACCTGACTTTTCACCTTGAACAGAGTTCAGCCGCCCTGCGACTCCCCATGGGGTTGGTCTACGCTGTCATCCCTTTGAGTGGTTTGCTCATTGTCTACTATAAGCTCAACGAACTTTTCACCCCCCAAGCCTAAGCAATGGAGATCCTCATCCTAGTCCTTTCTTTTGTATTCCTTTTGCTCCTGGGTGTACCCGTAGCCTGGGGCATTGGGTTGAGCAGCTTGTTTACCATGCTGGTCAGCATCCCCACCATGCCTGCCTTTACCACGGTAGCCCAGCGCATGGCGACGGGTCTCGATAGTTTTGCCTTGTTGGCCATCCCCTTTTTCGTCTTGGCGGGGCAGATCATGAACCGAGGGGGCATTGCCCAGCGCCTGGTCAATTTTGCACGGACCCTGGTAGGAGCTTTACCAGGAGGACTGGCTCACGTCAACATCATTGCCGCCATGCTATTTGGGGCCATCGCCGGCTCAGCGGCGGCGGCGGCCTCAGCCATTGGCAGTTTCATGACCAAGGCCATGACCGACGAAGGCTATAGCCGTGAGTTTTCTGCGGCTGTGAACATCACCGCCTCTACCACGGGGTTGATTATCCCACCCAGCAACGTACTCATCGTTTACTCCTTGGCCAGTGGAGGGGTATCTATTGCGGCACTCTTCCTTGCGGGCTATGTTCCGGGTATTTTGACGGGATTGGCTTTGATGACGGCCGCCGGCATTTGGGCCAAACGCAAAGGAATGACCCAAGGAAAACGGAGTTCGCTGGGGGAAATTTGGAAGTCCTTCATTGCGGCTTTGCCCGGCCTGTTGTTGCTGGTGGTAGTCATTGGCGGCATCGTAGGAGGGATCTTCACCGCTACAGAAGCCTCTGCAGTCGCGGTGCTCTATTGCTTGCTCCTGACCTTTGTGTATCGGGAAATCTCTTGGAAAGAACTGCCAGAAGTATTTCTTCAATCCGTGGCGACCACCGCCATTGTGATGCTGCTCATTGGCGCCTCGATGAGTATGTCTTGGATCATGGCTTATGAAAACATCCCCCAATCGATTACGGAACTGCTGCTCTCAGTCAGCGACAGCAAGATCGTGGTGTTGCTCATCATCAATGCCATTCTGCTATTCGTGGGAATTTTTATGGACATGACCCCCGCAGTGCTCATCTTCACCCCGATTTTTCTGCCGGTAGTCACTCAACTTGGGATTTCGCCCATTCACTTCGGCATCATGATGGTGCTCAACCTGTGTATTGGGTTGTGTACCCCACCCGTAGGCTCTATTCTTTTCGTAGGAGTTGGCGTGGCCAACACCACCATCGAAAAGGTCATTAAGCCCCTACTCCTGTTTTTCCTCGCCATGGTCATCTGCCTGCTTTTGGTGACGTATATTCCGGGCTTGAGTCTTTGGCTACCTGGGGTATTTGGGTTTTAAGAGACTGTTTGGATGTTGAGCTTACGGCCTAAGCTTGTCTTGCCACGAGTACTTGGGATTAAGGGCCCCAAGTAGGAGTCTGGCTGCACCGATTTTCCTCGAAATACCCCACTATTCCTCAGCAAATCCGCTTGTCAGAGCCGAAAAATCCAGCGTTTGGGCTCGAAATACCAAAACCCAAACAGTCTCTTGGCTGGACTTTGGCCATTTTGAAATGGATAAAAACCTCTCTTGAAGACCTGGAAAAGCTTAATTTGAATTATTCAACTCCACAGGTTTAGGCTGATGTTGATTAATTCAAGGCTGTGGTTTGGGTAGCCTAAGGTGAGCTTGAGGCGGCGTTGGTCTGCATTTGGTGGACTGGGGCGGTTTAGCGGGCTGGCCTGAAATGCAGAAGTTTTTTGCTTACTTTTTTTGAAAAAAGTAAGGCCCGCGGCAGGCGACACTGCTAATGGTTAAGGACAACTTTTTGGCCAAAGCCCAGCTTAGGCTAGGTTGAGCCATAGGCAGTTTGAGACATTGGGGGCTAGATGTGGGAACACAATCTTCGAGATAGGAGGGCAGGGAAAAGGAGAAAGCCCCAGAAGGTTTGGGCTATCAATTTGAAAATGTCCATTTTGGATCCTTGCCCTGTTGATCAAAGCATCTTCCTTTACAGCCTAGCTATTCCCTATCATCTATTTTTTCTTCGAGATCCCTTCTCCAAATCAATGAAAGGGGGTTCGGCATCATTATGTGGACAATAATCATCAGATTTTAACGGAGGTAAGATCTCTCGCCTAGCTAACAAAGGAGGCGAAGGCACTCGGGGTATTTTGCAAACAAAAATATCCCAAAATGAGAATCAATCCGGGAATTCACCATAAAGTTGAAGCCAGGGTCAACCTATTTGTGAGGGCAGTAGCTACAGGAGCAGCCATCGGAGTGATGATGGCCGCCTTTTACACTTTTGCCAGTATTCAGAGCTCAGAGGACTGTGCTAACGGTATCGATGATGATCTAGATGGCTGGGTCGACCTAGCTGATTCTGATTGTACCTGTACAGGCTCTCCTGTAGCGTCATTCACCCAGGGCGGAGAGGCAATCTATCAAGGCAACCAAGGCTGTAAAGAAATTTATCGAATGACGACGGATGGCAGTAAAAAGGCTGGAGCCATACTGCTAGACGATGAAATTGATTTTTCCGATACCGTAGATCTTACTTGTGCCCTTCAATTTGGAAGATTTGACCGAGGAGGTTTAGGCATTTCTTTTATGCTTTTTCCTGGTGAATTGGAGACTACAGACTATGGAGTTACTGATGGGGAGCAGTTCATCCATACAGATCCTAGCCTGATCATCGAATTTGATACAGATGACAACGGAAATAGCGAAGACATAGAGGATGATCACCTCAGCATCTTCTTGAATGGAGATCTTACCACCCCTGTACTAGGTCCCACCTCCTTGGAAACAGACGTAGAAGACGATCAAGATCACTTTTTCCGTCTGGTATGGCTTCCAGATGACCAGACCCTTGAAATATACTTCGACGATATGCTCACCCCGTTGGCGAGCTACAAGTCAGATATCGTAGACGAGATTTTTGAGGGAAACGAATCGATTAAACTAGCCTCCATGGCTTTTACGGGTCTAAGTAATAACACCAATCAACAGAATGTCGAGTTGCTGAACCTAAGTTATGAGTCTACCTTGGGAGTCATCCTACCCGTAGAATGGGGAGAGTTCAGTTTGGTCCAAAACCAAGAAGCGGCCTTACTAACCTGGAAAACCCAATCTGAATCGCACAGCAGCTATTTTGAAGTGCAACGATCAGATGACCAGCAGGTATTTAGGCCATTAGCCCGCTTAGACGCAGCAGGCAATTCCACCACCCCCTCCCGCTATCATTTCAAGGATGAAGCGCTCCCAATCGGGGAGAGCAACAGGGTTTATTACCGGGTAAAGCAGGTAGACCTAAATGGCGAAGTCGCCTTCAGTCAGGTTTTAGAGTTACCCATCAAGGAACTAGATCAAAATTTAAGTATCGATGCTTCTCCTAATCCAGCTACCAATCGGCTTAAATTAGCTATGACTGCACTAGGACCCGCCGAATTAAAAATCATGAATACCAGTGGACAGATTTTGGAGACCAAGCAACTAGAGCTAAAGCCCGCCTCCTCGCTGGACCTTGATGTCTCAACCTGGAGTCAAGGCTTATATATATTCCAACTTAGAGCGAGTGGAAAAACTGCCAGTACCGGCGTATGGGTTCGCTAATAGCGATGTCACAAGAAGACCAGCGCCCTGGTGCCGAGTATTTCGCCTTCCAAGCCTTTGAGGTCCACAATCAAAAGCTCACTATCTCCTCCTTCGGCTCGATTATGGGTATCAATGCGGGAGCGGAGAATTTCTAGCCCACGTGAGGGATATCGAGATGCTGACGGCGGGGCTTGACTACCCCGCCCAACGCCATTGTCTTCGACAATAGCCACCAAGCGGCCATGCAGTTGCAGGAAGATTACCCGGAGTAAGCCTGGAGTAGATCGTCCCAACAGTCCATGGCGAACGGCATTTTCAACGAGCGGCTGGAGCAGCATTACGGGAACCATTTGATGTGCTGCATCAATGCCAGGAGTCAGCTCAATCTCGTATTCAAAACGCCCTTCATAACACAAGGCTTCCAGCTCCAAATATTGATCTAGCAATTCCATCTCTGCTTGGAGGCTATGCTTCCTTACCCTCGAAGCTTCCAAGAAGCGCCGCAGCAGATGAGCAAAGCGGGTAAGGTAGTGATTGGCGCTGAGGACATCTTGAGTCACCACGGAATGTTGGATCGCGTTGAGGGCATTGAAGATAAAATGTGGGTTCAATTGGGCCTGAAGGCCCTTCAGTTCTAACACCGCCATTTGCTGCTGAATTTCTAGCTTCTCAGCTAGCGCTTGCCTTTTTCGCACTTGTCGGATGTACACAAACCCCAAACTTATGACCATCAATCCAAACACCATCAATGCCATCAAACCGGGTCTCTGGTACCAAGGCCGCATGATCACCCAAGTAATCGGCTCCAGTTCTTGCCAGGAGCTATGGGGTAAGCGCGCCCGAACTTGTAGGTTGTAGTTTCCTGGCTGCAGGTTGGATAGGGTGATGGTTTTGGTATCAAATCTTTGCCAAGGGTCTTCTTTTTTTACCCTCATTTGCCAAGAGATCTTATCTGCATATAGCATATTTATGCAGCCTAAGTCTATTTGTAAGCGAGCCGTAGCTTTCAAGTTGCTGAGTTGATCAAACGCCCTTGCTTGATCATTCACCTTGAGGGTTTTCCAGAAAATATTGGGAGGGTCTGCTAACGGGAGGGGCTGATTTAGATCTAACTGGGCAATACCTAAGCTGGTGCTGACCCATAAGGTGTGATCCCGGTCGATCATGACGTGGTTTACATCTTTTGCGGGCAGGCCATGGGCCATGGAAAAGCGGTAGAAATCATCTCCAATGAGGCAATAAAGGCCATTCGGGCTGGCCATCCATAGACGACCATTTTCATCCATTTCTAAATTTCTCAACCTTGGTAAACCTGGTTCTCCTTCTGGTATCCAGGTCCTCGCCACTTTTCCCTCCAAAATCAGAGCTAAGCCCCCCTCAGTAGTCACCCATAGAGAGTCTCCCTTTCTCAAGAGATCATTTGATTCTATGGCTGGTAACAGGTGGTTAAACTCATACTTCTTCGCAACGTCCCCAGTGCCTACATAAAGTCCTTTATGAGTTGCACACCACAAGGTTCCGTCATCGAATTCTTGGACGCTGTATATCCGAAAACCCTCCACGCCATCCCCAATTTGCATCCGTTTGATACAATCAAGCTCTTCATAAGTATCAATAAAAGGCCAGGACATCCTCATTAGTTGACCAGCAGAACTAAGGAAAACAAAGTCCGAACTCGAAGTTTGCATTAGGCGGCCTATAGTATCTTCACGAGATACACTTATCCTAAATAAGTGTTCACTAGCAACAATCCAAGCATCGTCCCCTTGGGCTGTCATGCTTTTAATCTCAAAGCGACGTTGATAAGTTTCGGGAATAACATCGGTCACTTCTTGAATCTGGCCCCTCTTATCGCCCCAAAAAACTTGACGTCTGGTGGATATCCAGACATTATTTTCTTTACCCATTTGAGTGGATAACACAAACTGTTGAAAAAGTCTACTTCCAAGTTGGAAGGTTGAAAAAATTGAGCAAAAAACTTGGTAGATTCCATCTCCATGGGTAGAAATCCAAAGATGATCACTTTGATCTAGATAGATAAAAGATACTCGATTTTTTAAACCAAGGACTTGTGACAGATTCACTAACTCATTGCTAATAAGATTTACGGCCCAGATCTCTCGACTTCTTTCTGGGACAAAAAACAGCCAACCATTTTTGCCTGCCTTTATTTGCTGAATCGGTTCATGAAAGGGAATGAGCATATTGAGCTCTTGCTCCCCAGGCCTAAGATTAAAGATTCCAAAGTCAGTCCCAATCCATAAATGGCCCAAATGATCTACATCGAAACACTCAGGATTAAGTTCTCCCGTATTGGTCAATTTCCGAAACTTTGATACGGAATCCATTTGGTAAAGCCCTTGTCGAGACGCTAAAACAATTCCTCCCGAGGGCCAATTGCAAAATTCCCGTACTCCAATTTTTTCTCCACCAAACCGACTAGAATACTTAGAAGTATTAAAAGGATATTCGGCCGCCCCTACTGATACTCCAGCAAGGGAGTCTCCATTCCCAGCCATCCATAACTCCTTACAATTCCAATTACCTACTAAATCGGCTTTACAGACTACAAAAATATTTCTCGCCCTTGCAGGGTGTAGTTCTCCTAAGATTGCATAGTTAGGCGAAAAAAAATAGGCCTTAGGATTGAAAATATGTGTACTAAGGCTCGGCTCATACTTTGCTTCCAGTCCCTCCACCACCATCATTCCCTCTCGATGCAAGCCGGCCCAGACCTTTCCATCCGGAGCTTTGGATAAGGTGATCACGTAGGGAGTCGGAAAAGGATCTCCCTGGTCTACCATTTCGAATCGGCTGCCGTCGAAGCGCACCAACCCATTGTCCGTACCTATGTACAGATAGCCTGCCTCATCCTGGCAAAAATCATAGCCAACGTTGTGAGGCAGGCCGTCTTCAGTGGTATAATGCCGGTACAAAAAAGGAGACTGAGCCCAGACCTTAAAGGTACCCATGCAGGCCAGTATGAGCAGGATTAAGCAACGGAGGTGAACGTGTTTGGGCATGGCTTACAATTGATCATCCAGGCGAAAGGAGATCTAAAGCCCTAAAATAACATATTCGTGCACTCTGCCCTACAAGTGTTCGATATTGGCTAGATATGCTTCAGCTTGTTCGAAAAGCTTGGCCTTGTTTTCGGCCTTCATTTTGTTCAAAGTGGGGTAAACAAAGCCGATTCGGGGATGCTTTTCGAGCTTGGCCCGATTCCGCTCATAAAAGTGCCAATACAAACTGTTGAATGGACAGGCCTTAGGTCCATGCTTTTTACTTTTAACGTAGTGGCAGCTTTTGCAGTGGTCACCCATTTTATCAATGTAATTAGCCGAGGAAACGTATGGTTTGCTGCCTACCAGTCCCCCATCAGCGTACTGACTCATGCCCCGGGTATTGGTGATTTCCACCCATTCTATGGCATCGATGTAGATGCCCAAATACCAGCGATCCACTTCATCGGGATCAATTCCCGCTAGCAGGGCAAAGTTTCCCGTGACCATTAGGCGCTGGATATGATGGGCATAGGCGTATTTAAGGGAAGCTTTGATCGCTTGTTTCAAACAATTCATTTTTGTTTCTCCTGTCCAAAACCAAGCAGGCAGTGGGCGCTGGTGACCAAAGAAGTTTCTTTCGGCATACTCTGGCATATGCGCCCAATAGACTCCGCGCATGTACTCACGCCAGCCGATCACTTGCCTTACAAAGCCTTCTACCTGGGCGATGTCAATTTCGTCTTGGTGCTCCAGCCAATACTCCACTACTCGGTTGGTAACGTAAAGAGGGTGAAGAATTTTTGCGTTGAGGGGAAAAGATATTCTTGCGTGAAAAAGTGACCAAAACTCATTGCTGAGAGCGTCTTGGTAGGTTCCAAAATGGGCTAGACACTCCCTTAGAAAGAAATCAAGGGCTTGTTCCGCTTCCTCTGGATTGGTAGGCCAGTAGAATTGATCCGACTCAAACTCGCCAAAGGTTTTAACCCCTTGGTTTTCGATCATTTCTGCTAGCTCGACCAAGTCATTTCCGTAAGTCAAAGGAGCAGGAACCGCTACTTGATGGTCATATGCTTGGCGATTCTTCTCGTCATAGTTCCATTTACCTGTGAGTGGTTCCTTTTCGTCTTCCATCAGAATGCCATACCGCTTCCTCATTTTCCGGTAAAAGGTCTCCATTAGGTAGGTTTTCTTCCCCACAAACATCTCTGCCAACTCATGGCGACCAGTTAGAAAATGCTCACTGTCTACAGCTTGATATTCAATGCCCAACATTTCGCCTAGTTCCCGGAGCTGAACATCCAATCGATATTCATCAGGCAGCTGATATTCAAATCGATCAAAGCCCTGCTCATGCACCAAGCTCACCACATTCTCAGGTAGTGTACCCAGGTTACCTGGATGATCCAGCTCCAGGTAGATGACCTGATGCCCTTCGGTTCTTCTCGCTTCAGCAAACGAGCGCATAGCCCGAAAAAATGCCACCACTTTCTGGATGTGGTGCATCACATAATCCGTCTCTTGACGCAATTCCATCATCAGGTAGGAAACCTGCTCATCAGGATGCTCAAACCAAGAGTGCGCGGCGTTCAGCTGGTCTCCGAGGACCAAACGAAGGATTTTCGGCATAAAAAGTCAGCTTATGACAAGGCATAACCTGACTACTTGCTGCTTGTTTTAAATAGATGATGCGATGTTAGGAAATGAGATATTGAGGCAAGAACTCTAAAGAGAATACAATTGCTCCAATGGCCTTTAGTGGGTTCTATTATCTACGCACTTGGACAAAAGCAATCGGGGTATGGTCTAGCACAAATCCAGCTCTCTATCTCATATTTCCATACCCCGACTACTGATTTTCCCCTGGCCCTAATCAATGTCTCCGATCAGAGCGACGCTCACGCCCGTCTTCACGTTTTTCTCTCCGATCCTCACCCAGCTCCCGTTGGGTTGCTTTCAAGTCGGCCTCCATCCAAGCGCCAAACTGCTGTATCTCTCGGATCTGCTTGGGACTCCAAGCGGGAATAGCCAACAAATCACGGTAGGTATCCTGCATCATAGCTAGTCGAGTGAGGGCTTGCTTACGGTCTTGCTTGTCGTCACGTAAGTCACGCTGGTCATCCCGGCGGTCTCTTTTTTCTGCCTGGGCAGCGAGGACCTGTCCTTGCCGGCGGTCCTCCCTTAAGTCACGGCTCTCTGCACGCACTTCGCGCTTGCTCTGACCTACCTCTGCCTGAGCTTGGTTGAGCTTGGCTTTGGCCTGGGTGATTTCACGTTCCATATCCCTCAGCAGGCTTTTACGGAGAGAGCGAACTTGAGCGGGCTGCCCACGGCGAACAGCAAGCTCTAACTGGTCTACAGTCTGGTAGTAAGCAGCCATCTCTTGCCGGTCTCGGGTCAATTGAGCTTGGCCTTGCTTGATCTGGTAACTGGTTTGGGCCCGTTCAGTAGCATTGCGCAGTACTTGGGCAGACAGGGTTTGGGCAACACTTAACAGGGCAATCAAAATGGTCAAACGAATCATGATGAATGGGTTATTGATTTTTCGGTAGTTGGACCACACAAAATCCCCAGGGTTTAGTTTATTGTCAGGCCTTCTGATCAAGCGCTCCGCATATTCGTCCCGGCGTGTCGGGATTCTTGACCAGCGTGCACCTCCACATTTACCCATGAACCCAAATTAATATGGCCAATAGATTAAGCAAAGAGAGCAGTCCTTACCTCCTTCAGCATGCCCACAATCCTGTGGATTGGTATCCCTGGGGTCCAGAAGCGCTATCCAAGGCCAAAGAGGAAAACAAACTCATGCTCATCAGCATTGGCTATGCGGCCTGTCATTGGTGTCACGTGATGGAGAAGGAATCCTTTGAAGATCCTCAGGTGGCAGCGCTCATGAATGAGCATTTTGTCTGCATCAAGGTAGACCGGGAGGAGAGACCTGACGTGGACAAAATCTACATGGATGCCATCATGGTCATGAGCGGCCGAGGAGGTTGGCCCCTCAATGCGTTTGCTCTGCCAGATGGCCGCCCCATCTATGGAGGGACCTATTTCCGCAAAGAACAGTGGCTCAGCGTACTTACTCAAGTTCAGCATTTTTACCTCAATTCGAGAGACAAAGCCGAGAACTATGCTGCCGAACTCCTTAGCGCCATGGAGCAAATGGATGTGGTAGAGCAGGGAGAGCCTAGCTCTGGGCTTCAAGCCAAGGACCTAGAGCAAATGGCCAAGGTCATGCTCAATCAAAGTGACCCTGAATGGGGGGGGCGAGCGGTGGAAACCAATAAATTCCCGCTTCCCATGAACAGCCTTTTCATGCTGCATTTGGCCCACTTACTCAAAGATGAATCTCTGCAAGCCCAAGTAGACATCAATCTCAAGAAGATGGCTCTTGGAGGGATTTATGACCACCTAGGTGGAGGCTTTGCTCGCTACTCAGTAGATGCGTACTGGAAGGTCCCTCACTTCGAAAAGATGCTGTATGACAATGGACAACTTCTCAGTCTCTATAGCGAAGCCTACCTTCAGCACCCCCAACCGTTGTACCAACGGATCATCGAAGAAACCATGGACTTTGTCACGAGGGAACTACGCAGCGAAGAGGGAGGGTTTTATTCTTCTTTAGATGCAGATAGCGAAGGCGAAGAGGGAAAGTTTTATGTATGGGATTACGCTGAGCTAGAGGAATTATTGGGTGAGGACCTCAAACCACTGGCGGATTATTACAACTTACAGCCTCAGGGCAATTGGGAAGGAAACAATGTGCTCTTCGCCCTAGAATCGCCTGAAGAGTTTGCCGCAAGATGGAAGCTTGATCAGGAACAATTCCTACGTCAGTTGACCCAGGCCAAGGGGATGCTTTTTAAGAAGCGAGAAAGTAGGACCCGACCAGGGCTAGATGGCAAAATCCTGGCTTCCTGGAACGGATTGATGTTAAAAGGAGTAGTAGATGCCTATCGAGCTCTGGGAAAAGAAGCCTATCTACAGCTTGCAAAACAGCATGCAACCTTTCTGATGGAAAAGCTCTACGAACCCGGTCAGTTATACCGAAACTACAAAGCTGGGCGCCATAGCATCCCTGCCTTCCTAGATGATTACGCCCAAGTAATACGCGGGCTATTGGGCCTGTATCAGGTCAGCTTTGAAGAAGATTGGTTGCTCTATGCTGATCGGCTAATGGCAGAAGCCATAGACCACTTTGATGATCCAGAGACCGGACTCTTTTTCTACACCTCGATTCACGGTGAGAGCCTAATCCGGCGAAAAATTGAAAGACAAGACGATGTCATTCCTTCCTCGAATTCCGTGATGGCCCACAACCTCCTTGACCTAGGTTTATTGCTTGACCGCGCAGCCTATCGGGATCGAGCCAAAGCCATGCTGGAGGTCATGCTGCATGACTTGACCCAATTGCCCGCCTGGCATAGCCACTGGGGGCAGTTTTTACTCAAGCTTCACTTTAGCTATGCAGAGGTAGCGATCTGTGGGCCTGAAGCTGCTTCCTTTCGCTTAGAGTTAGACAAATCCTTTGGCATGCGTCTTTATGCCGGGACTCAAACCGAGTCAAATCTTCCCCTCCTTAAATCGAGGAGTAAGCCAGATCAAACGTTGATTTATGTATGTGAAGACTATACCTGTCAACTACCTACCAATTTGGTGGAAGAGGCAAGAAAAATTCTCCATTCCTTAGAAGATGGTTCGTAATTTGTAATATATTATGTGGCAACCAGATTAGGGACCTCCCTTTACCATGAGAAAGCTAATATTCCCTTTCCTCCTTCTGATCTTTGCCACCTCACAAGGGCAGACAGCTTTGGATATCTTACCAGGGTGGGAGGGAAATAAAGATGAGCAGGCACAAATAGATTCCTTACTTGACTTGGCTTTTGGGCTGAAAAGCAGTGATCCCCTACTAGGAGTCCATATAGCCCAAGAAGCTCAAAAACGGGCCACCGAAAGTAGCTATCCTAAAGGGCAAGCTGATGCAGCCCATACCCTGGGCATGTTGGCCTGGTACCAGGGCAATTACGCCCAAGCCATGACCCAATACTTGGCGGCGCTAGACATCCGCAAAGAACTGCTCGATTCCCTCGGTCTTGGCCGTTCGTACCAAAACATAGGCCTGATCACCAGTGCCATTGGTGAGGATTCGGTAGCTTTACGCTATTTACAGCAAGCTCGATCAATACGAGAAGCTCTCAAGGATCAAGTAGGCCTCATCTATACTTTGGTCAGCATGGCAGAAGTAGAAAACAAGCTTGGCCAAATAGGCAGAGCCAGGAATCAACTTCGCCTAGCTCTGACCTATGCCCATGACCTCGGATCTGAAAAAGTAATCGCCTACGTAGAGTACCACCTAGGGGAGTTTTTTCTAGGATACGAAGAATTGCAACAAGCAGACTCCTATCTCAGCCGTTCCTATCAAACCTATTTAAAGCTAGAAGATTTAAATGGGGCTTCTCAAGCAGTATTAGCCCTAGCAAGTTTAGACCTAAAACGGGAGACATACTTAGATGCTATCAGCAAAGTACTTCCTCAACTAGGGACCATCGAAGATCTGCAAGCCATTCCTCTCCGCCGGGATGCTTATGAAATATTGAGCATTGGGTATGCCGCTTTGGGACAACATCAGGCAGCATATCGGTTCCAAAGTCTCTACATCAAGGATGACCAGGCTTTGCGAGATGAAGAGGCTATTCGCCGAATTACTTTGCTCAGAGGACAATTTGACTTCGAAGCCCAAAACAAAGAGCTTCAAATTCTGCAGGAGAGATCAGAAAAAAATCGACTACGAACCACGTCTATTGCCACATCATTGGGGGTACTGCTCTTGATTGCCTGCCTAGTGGTGGTATTTGTTTTGTATCGCTCTCAAAACCGAGTTACCCACATCCTCACAGCCCAAAAACAGGAGATAGAAACCAAAAATCGAGAGTTAGCCCGAACCAATCGGGAGCTCGCTGACTTTGCCCATGCAGCCTCCCATGACTTGAAGCAGCCCTTGCGGACCATCAATAGCTACGCGGGACTCCTCCAGCGCCGTTACGCCAGCCAGTTGGATCCCAATGGCCAAGACTTCCTTGCATACATTACCAAGGGTACCTCCAACATGTGGACCCTTCTCAATGACCTTCTGGCCTATGCCCGTTTTGGCCGTCAAGAAGAGGCCTTAACCGAATTGTCAGTCGAGGACCTACTTAGGGAAGTTACCCAAAGCTTAAGACAGCAAATCCGAGAGTCGGGAGCTAGTTTTTTCTGGAGTCATATGCCCACCCTCTTGGCCTACCACAGTGGATTATACCAACTCTTCCTGAACCTCATCAGCAACGCTATTAAGTTCAGAGGAGAAGACCCACCCCAAATTGTGATTGGCTATCAAGATGCCCAACACACCCACCTTTTTATGATCCGGGACAATGGCATTGGGATTGATCCAGCTTATCAAGACAAAGTGTTTCAGGCCTTCCAACGGCTTCACGAACCTGATAAGTACCCAGGAACAGGCCTTGGCCTAGCCATTGTTCTCAAGGCCGTTCAGATGCATCAGGGGAAGATCTGGATTGACTCTATTCCAGGGGAAGGCAGTACCTTTTGGGTTGAGCTTCCTAAAGAGATGAATGTGTAAACCAGGGAGCTTTGAGTATCCTGCGGCAGATATGAAGAGAAAATGCTAATTTTGCCCACTGAAATAAAGGATCGCTGGGGTAAGCCTGAGAGTTCGCTTTTCCTACCTGGAATCCCCACCTCTTTCTTTCCACCCACTTTAAACATTCGTCATATTGAGCTTTCTGCTGCTGACCCCCGACAATTGGCATGACTATGAACTGCTAGATAGTGGAGCTGGGGAAAAATTAGAGCGTTTTGGGGCCCATATCCTCAGAAGACCTGAACCCCAAGCTGTTTGGCAACGCATGCTTTCAGATCGAGAATGGGGAGCCTTTCAAGCTCGCTATCTCCCCGATGGCAGCCATTCTGGCAACTGGGATCGAAAAGGAAAAATGCCCGATCAATG
Organism: uncultured Bacteroidia bacterium; assembly: GCA_964521065.1. GTDB lineage: Bacteria > Bacteroidota > Bacteroidia > J057 > J057 > CAYVAP01. The sequence continues at coordinate 34,544 of CAZFPQ010000006.1, forward strand.
GTACGTACATTATCGCTACCAAGGCATGAAACTCAAATTTCGGCTAGGTCTAACCGGCTTCAAACACGTAGGAATATTCCCTGAGCAAGCGGTCAACTGGCAATACATTTACGAGGCCAGTAAGAAACGCAAAGGAGCCAAAGTCCTCAACCTATTCGCTTACACGGGTGGAGCATCTTTAGCCGCCAAAGCAGGAGGAGCAGACGTAATTCATTGTGACAGCATCAAGAACGTGGTTTCTTGGGCTAACGTCAACATGCAAGCCAGTAAGCTCCAAGACATCCGCTGGTTGGTCGAAGACGCATTTAAGTTTGTGCAACGTGAAGCCAAACGGGGCCACTTGTACCAGGGAATCATTTTGGATCCCCCGGCCTATGGCCATGGCCCAAAAGGAGAACGCTGGCAAATCGAAGAAATGATTGATGAGCTCATGAGAAACGTGGCTCAAATTCTCGATCCCAAAACGCACTTTCTAGTTTTAAATAGCTACTCACTAGGTTTCTCCCCCTTGGTATTGGAGAATTTGGTACATACACACCTTGGACAGTCAGCTTCTTCCAAGGCAGAAAGAGGAGAGCTATACATGCCTGACCGTTCAGGGCGGCGGCTCCCTATGGGAATCTTTATCCGGCTACAAAAATAGTTTTCTACAGAATTAGGCTTTGCCCTGTGCTTTTGCGATACCTATCCTTTTCCCCAAAACCTATTAACTTCGGTGTTTCCCCCTCAGGCTCCTAATATTCTATATTCTTAATCATGCAATTGGTTTCCACCTCTACCAGTAAACTTGCTTACGGGCTACTCCTGATGGGCTGCTTATTTATAACCCCTCAGGTAATCTGGGCACAAGGAAAACCTGGACAGTTTGCCATTGGTCTTCAAGTAGGAGAACCGAGTGGTTTGTCCATCGCGTCCCAGCGTAGCCAAAAGTTGACCCTAGATTTCCTGGCTGCCTGGGACTTAGATCAATTCTTTTATTTGAATGTACACGGGCTCTACCGAGAGAGTCTCGCCAATGATCCCAAAGTAGATCTATTTTTTGGTCCAGGAGGCTTTGTCGGATTTTTCGAAGACAATTCAGAGTTTGACCTGAGAATCGGAATCAGTGGGACGGTAGGGGTGAGCTTCTTGTTTGACCCCATTGAGCTCTATCTAAGGGTTACCCCTCGCTTACAGGTCATAGATGAAACCGATGCCGACATTGGAGGAGGCCTGGGTGTGCGGTGGTGGCTATAGATAAATTTCCCTATTTTGGTCCCATGCAAAGCCTAGCCTCTCACATAGACTATACTGCCCTCAAGCCTGGGATGACCCAAGGAGATGCGTTGGAGCTTTGTCAACTAGCTGGAAAACATGAATTTGCGGCAGCCTGCCTTCCCCCTTACTTCGTTTCTGTAGCAACAGAGGTCCTGGCTGGCTCAGCTACTAAAGTTTGTACCGTGGTAGGCTTTCCTCACGGCATGCACGTGATGGAGACTAAACTTGCCGAGGCAGATCAATTGATCCAGGCTGGAGTTGAGGAGCTAGACATAGTAGCCAATTTAGCTGCATTCCGAAGTGGGGAGTTGGCGTATTGGCAAGAAGAAATCGAAGCTTTTGCTCAACTTTGCCGCCGGGCCCGCGTAACCAGTAAAGTAATCATTGAAAGTGGCCTCCTGAGCATTGCAGAAGTGGATATAGCAGCAGATTTATGCATCAAAGCTCAGGTAGATTTTGTCAAAACATCAACCGGATTCGCCCAAGTTGGCGCGGAATTGGATAAAGTTCGCCGGTTGCGAGAGATCCTTCCTCCCCACATGTACATCAAAGCCTCTGGAGGCATTCGCTCCCGAGAGGTGGCCCTTGAATACATCGCGGCTGGGGCCAACCGCATTGGAACTTCTACCCTAATCACCGATTAGTCATGAACATCGTTGCTTTTTTTCTGGCTGGCCTTTTGAGCTTCCCTGGTGGACCGGAAATCGATCCCAAAAAAGCCAAAGAGGGAGAACCTGGACGGGAACGCTACTACCAATACGAACGAGAGGATGTATCTCGTTATCGAGATCGGGTGAATTTCCAGCGGCCCGAACCCGAAATAGACCGCCCTGCTCCCGTACAAACCCTTCCCCAACCCGTCAGCTTGGCGCCCTACTTTTCCGAAGGAAATGCCTACCACATTGAGTCCAATCCTCAGCTACAAACTTTGATTCAGACTCACAAAGAAATCAACGAAAACATCCGCCAAGTCGAAGGCTACCGCATTCAGATTTATTCAGGGACCAACCGCAGCCGGGCCTATGGCATCAAAAGTCAGCTACTCGGTCTTGGCTTTACCCACAAACCCTATTTAGAGTTCACCGCCCCTAATTTCACAGTTCGCTTAGGTGACTTTCTAGATAAGGAAGAAGCCACCCTCTTTTTCAGACGGGAAATTGAAGGACGCTACCGAGGAGCTTTTGTCGTTCCAGATCGGGTCAATGTCCCCAAATACAATGACCTAATTGAACTGGAGGAGCGACGAGAGAGATTGGAGAAAGATATGGAACTGGAGGATCCTTATGATCCTGAGAAGGAAGATTAAGCCGTTCGGAGGGAACATCATCCCTCCACTATTCACCCTAATATAAAGCAAAGGCAGCCCGTCGAGAATCCTCTCAACGGGCTGTGTATATTAAGCGCAGAGCGCAGATTGATGGTGAATTGTTGGACCAAAGACTACACGTCACGGCATAGATCCAATCATTTGATTATTTGCTATTTGGTCTCCATAAAAGAGCCTTGGGGCCTGGTGCTTCCCAACTCACCTGATCACCTTTTACCAGGCCCAAGGCTCACCTTGCTTAACCTCAAATCATCTTCTTCACTATCCTATTTCTATGGTGCGAGCAGGTTTAGCTTGAGCTTCGGCTCGTTTAGGCAAGAGCAGGTACAATACCCCGTCCTCGTATTTAGCCGAGATCTGCTCGCTATCTACCGTGTCGGGTAGGTTAAATGACCGACGAAATTGTGCATAGCGAAACTCCCGACGGGTATATCCATCGTTTGGGTTTCCATCTTCATGAGAAGACTCTTGCTTAGCAGAGATGCTCAAGACTTGCTCATCTAGGGAGATATCAAAATCCTCTTTCTTCATCCCAGGCGCTGCCACCTCTAATTGGAAGGCATGGTCTTGTTCGCGAACGTTGACGGCAGGCACCGTATTTAAGTTACCCTGATGGCGGGTCACATAACTTTCATCGTTGAAAAAGTCGTTCCAAAACTGGTCGAAGCTAGGGAACATGCGGCTGTTGCGTTTGATGAGAGACATATCTTTGTTGGTTTTGTTTAATGGTTTGAGTTCAACTTTGCTGAGTGACTTATCCTTACTCAGACATTTACCCATTGGCAAAGGAAGGGCCAGGATACTAAAATGTGACAAAATGTCACAATTCAAAAATTGTATACGCCAAAATGACAAAATACAACACCACCGAGCGCCATAATGGCATTCGAATTAAAAAAACACATCTCCCAGTCCCAATATTGTAGACTAGAACTTCAACAGGATGTAATATTCACCTACATCTATCCCCATATTCCATCAGATTTCCCTTAGATTTGTCCTCCGAAAAACTGAACTCCCAAAAACAATAAACATGAGCTTACTGGTAGTTGGTTCCATGGCCTTTGATGCAATTGAGACTCCATTTGGAAAAACTGACAAAGTCCTAGGTGGGGCAGCGACCTACATCGCCTTAGCATCTTCCTATTTCGTCAAGCCGGTTAATGCGGTCTCAGTCGTGGGTTACGATTTCGAAGAGAAGGACATGCAAATGCTACGAGATCATGGTGTAGACCTAACAGGAGTAGAGGTAAAGACCGATGAGAAGTCTTTCTTTTGGTCAGGCCGCTACCATACTGACATGAACTCTCGCGATACGCTGGTTACTGAGCTCAACGTATTGGGAAGCTTTGACCCCAAAGTGCCTGATGCCTACCAAGGCTGTGAGTACCTGATGCTGGGAAATCTCTCGCCAGATGTCCAAAGACAAGTGATTGAGCGCCTGGATCAGCGTCCCAAACTCATCGTCATGGATACCATGAACTTCTGGATGGAAGTTGCGTTGGATAGCCTCAAGCAAACCATTGCCATGGTAGACGTTTTGGTGATCAACGACGAAGAAGCTCGCCAACTCTCTGGCGAATACTCACTGGTCAAAGCGGCTAAGGCCATCCTTGCTTTGGGACCCAAGTATTTGGTCATCAAAAAGGGGGAGCACGGAGCCCTACTCTTCAAAGAAGACGAAGTGTTTTCTGCCCCAGGTCTGCCGCTTGAAGAAGTATTTGACCCTACCGGAGCGGGAGATACGTTTGCGGGTGGTTTCATTGGTCACTTAGCACAGAGCGAGGAAGTATCCTTTCGCACCATGAAACAAGCCGTGATTTATGGTTCGGCTCTGGCCAGCTTCTGTGTAGAGAAATTTGGTCCCGAAAGGCTCATGAACCTTAACCAAACCCAAATCCAATCTCGGGTGAATCAATTTGTGAGCCTCGCCGATTTCAATCTTCTTCCTCAAGAAATCCAAGATCACCTAGATATCAGCGCCTAGGCCGCGCTTCAGAGGAGTTTATTTCAGCTGAAGCTCCAGCTCTACTGGCAGGTGGTCCGAGCCAATGAAGGGGCCAACCTCGCGGTGGACAAGCGTCCAATGTGGACTCACTAATGCATGATCAAGGCACAGACCTAGCGGGCCCGCCCAGGCAGGCCAACTGGCCTGCCGTCCTTGTCCTATGCGTGTGTCCAAGAGGTTTAACCGCTGTTGGAAGTCTTCATAAGTTGGATGGAAAGAGGTGAGGTTGAAATCACCCAACACCAGCAATGGATGCTTGACACCCTCTAGCCTATTTCCCAATGCCTGAAATTGGAGGTCTCGGATGCGGGTCTTCCTACGCCTAGGGGGAGCAGGAGGATGGAGTCCGACGAGGGAAAACGTGTCTTTTGCCCATTGAACTTCTGCATATACCGCAGGACAGTCAAATCCTGCGGGCCACCAGAGTTCCGCCCTATGTAAAGGATAGCGGCTCAACAATAGAATCCCATGGTAATCTTCACGCGACAGACCAACCCGAAAGGGGTATTTAGAGTCTAAGCTTTTGAGTCGTCTTCTCCAATCTTCCGTAAGCTCGGTCAGGATCAATAAATCTGAATGAGACTGTTCTAAATACCGCAACGCAGAATCTTTCTGAGCATTGTCACGCAGGAGGTTGGCCGAAATGATGAATAAGCCCCTGCCATCGACAGGTTCAACGGTTTTTCTTTTCACATAAAGTGGCCATAAGCTGGGCAAGGTCAGGGCCAAGCAGAGCAAACTCAGCAGAATACTTTTTCCATCTTGTCCCCACAGAGCCAATAGCAGTCCTATACCAGCGACAACCCCCAGATGAAAGCGAAAGTGGACCAACAAAGCTAGGCCCCCATAATGCCCCCCAAGTTGGCTTGCTATCGCCAAACCGGTTAAGGCATACACGATCCAGGCGAAATACTTTTGCCAGATATGCTTTCGGCTACCCCTAAGCATAACACCTAAACGGACAGCACATCCACGAGACTCAGCAGATTGGGGTTCACCTCTTGATGGTATTTACAAGCCCTGGCGAAGGAAGTATGTACAATTTGATTATTCACCTGCCCAACCATAACATTGGACAATCCTTCTAACAGAGATTCGACCGCTGCATTACCCAGTCGGCTGGCCAACACCCTATCCATACAGGTCGGGCTTCCACCACGCTGAATATGTCCCAATACCACGACGCGGGTATCATAATAGGAAAACTTTTCTTTTACTTTTTCTGCAACCTGAAAAGCTCCTCCGGCATCGTCTCCCTCTGCCACTACGATGATAGATGAGGTTTTTTCACGTATCCTCCCTTCCTCTAATTTATGGATTACCGCCTCAATGACCGTTTCTCTTTCAGGAATCAGCACGGCTTCTGCCCCACCAGCAATACCGGTATTCAAGGCAATGAAGCCCGCGTCTCGCCCCATTACTTCCACAAAAAACAGTCTATTGTGGGAATCAGCCGTGTCGCGAATCTTATCAATAGCCTCCATGGCCGTATTCAGTGCTGTGTCAAATCCAATGGTAAAATCTGTTCCATAAAGATCATTGTCAATGGTCCCAGGCGCTCCTATGACAGGAATATCAAATTCATCCGCCAAAACCTTGGCCCCGGCAAAGGTGCCATCCCCCCCAATAGCTACCAAGCCATCGACCCCAGCCTCTTTCAAACGGAAATATGCTTTTTTCCGGCCTTCTGGAGTGCGAAACTCTTTGCATCGAGAAGACTTGAGAATAGTTCCCCCTCTTTGGATGATATTGGACACAGAGGAAGCTTCCATCTTAAACATGTCCCCTTCAATCATCCCTTGGTAGCCTCTGCGAATGCCGACCACCTCTAACCCGTTGGCAATGGAAGACCGTACTACTGCTCTCAAGCAGGCATTCATCCCCGGGGCGTCCCCACCAGATGTATATACACCGATACATTTCATAGCCATAGAACTTTAGGTATGTGTGTAAATCGGGGCAAAGATGGGCATCATTTTTTCCGTTTCATAGGATTCAAATCAGACTTTGAAGAAGGGTTTTGTCAGTGCGAAAATCCTACTTGCAGGATAGAGGGAAAAAAGAGCACCAACAAAAGAAAGATCAACTGAATCACTAGAAAAGGCAAAATACCTCGGTAAAGGTGTCCGGTACTTACTTCAGGAGGAGCCACTCCTTTTAGGTAAAAAAGAGCAAACCCAAAGGGAGGAGACAGAAAGGAAGTCTGGAGATTGAGGGCAAAAAGAATCCCTACCCAAACCAAATCAAATCCAAACTGAGTGAATATGGGAACTACAACTGGAACAAAAATGAAGATGATTTCGATGAAATCGATAAAAAAACCGGCTACAAAAATCAGCACCATCACCAGCAATAAAAATAGCTGTGGGCTCATTTGAGAGTGCTCTATCCATTGAATGAGCATATCTGGCCCCCTAAGCCCCCGAAAAACCAAAGAAAAAGCGGTTGCTCCCACCAAAATAATGAAGACCATGCTGGTGATGCGCAGGGTTTCCATCATCACCTGCCCATGAATCGGCCCCTTCCACAGCTTTTTGCCCTGAGTAAAAAGCGTCAACAGGGTAGCCCCTAAGGCCCCTAAGGCCGCAGCTTCGGTCGGTGAGGCGATGCCCGCAAAAATGCTTCCCAAAACGGAAACAATGAGCAAAGCTGGCAAAAAGAAGGCAGTGAATACTTTCTTGCCAAACCCTTCTCCACGGAACTGAGCCACTTCTTCGGCAGGCATGGGAGGAGCTAACTCTGGCTTTATACGCACCAATACCAAGATGTACAGCACATAGGCCAAAACCAAAATCAAGCCTGGTAATACCGCCGCAGAAAACATGGCTCCGACATCAGCGCTGCCTCCTCCTTGGGCACTGTTGGTGATGGTATCCGCCAATAACACCAGTACAATAGATGGCGGGATGATTTGTCCCAGGGTACCTGAAGCCGCAATGGTCCCAGTCGCTAGCTCCACGTTGTAACCTCGCTTGAGCATGGTAGGTAGGCTTATAAGCCCCATGGTTATCACTGTGGCGCCTACTATTCCAGTCGAGGCTGCTAATAGAGCTCCTACAATAACCACAGCGATGGCCAATCCTCCTCTAACTCGTCCAAATAACAGCCCAATGGTTTCCAGCATGCGCTCGGCCAATCCGGATTTTTCCAGCATCACCCCCATGTAGACAAATAGGGGAACTGCAATCAGAACCTCATTGGTCATGATCCCAAAAATCCGGCTAGGTAAAAAGCTCAGGAAGGCGGGGTCTAGGAAGAGCCAAGCAAAAAGTACGGATAGGCCTCCAAGCGTAAATGCAACAGGAAAGCCAAACAAGATCAAGCCGAATACCAGGCCAAATAAGATGAAGGGAAGGGCTTCATTCATGGACCGAAACTACTACTTTTTTGGAATGAAAGTCAGTTTGGGACAAGGAGATGAGAGTCTGTAAGTAAGTGGACATAGAAAAACGGTAAGCGGAATACGGTGGTACGGGCTAGGTGGTGGCAGCTATTCATTCTTATGCCTATGGCTCCGTAGGCCATACCCCAACTCCTCTGTCCAAGAACTTAAGTTGTTAAACATCCCGGAAACCATCAATTTACAAAGCTCCAGTACGCCCCCCATCAACTGGCAAGTTGATGCCATTGATGTAGCTGGCTGCCGGGGAAGCCAAAAAGGCTATAGCATGAGCTACCTCTGAAGGCTCGGCTACGCGGCGAGCAGGGATTTTAGCCTTGAGTTCTTCCTTCATGGCCTCTGGACTGATGCCTCTTTTCGCAGCCCACTGATCGATCAAGATTCGGAGTCGTTGGGTATCCGTCATCCCTGGCAAGACATTGTTGACGGTGATGCCAAACGCAGCAACTTCATTAGACCAAGTTTTGGCCCAGGAAGCGACTGCCCCACGGGTAGTATTGGAAACCCCCAGTCCAGCGATAGGAATTTTGACCGAAGTAGATATCACGTTGATGATGCGCCCGTAAGCGGCGGCTTTCATGCCAGGTAGGCAGGCCTGGGCCAGATGTTGGTTGCAAAGCAGGTGCATCGAATAGGCCCGCAAAAAAGCATCTCCCTCAGACTCGGTAATAGGTCCCCCTGGAGGTCCCCCCGTATTGTTGACTAATATATGAAAGGTACGGCGGGTCTCAGATAAGTACTTTCTCACAGTCTTTCCGACCTCTTCGGGCTGTGTAAAGTCCGCTATCAAGTAGTCATGGGATTGTTGATGACGACTTGGCAAGACTTGTAGGGCTTTTTCTAGAGAAGATTGGCTACGCGCTAGTAAGGTGACCTCCGCTCCTAGATCAGCTAGCTCGATGGCGCTAGCCAATCCAATGCCTTGAGAAGATCCTCCTACCAGAGCTCGCTTCCCACTTAAATCGAGGTGCATGGGCTTAGGCTTTTCGCCCAACATACAAAAGTTTAGGTTGAGATATTATATTGCAAAGGAAAACTATAGCGTTTAACCTTGACACAAGTTGATTCCCCATTCTTACCTTTTATCATTAACTCCGTTTCAATCATGAAGAAGATATTTATTTATCTGCTCACCATTGGATTTGCGATGCTTGCCCTTTCTTGTGGTGAGGAAAGTGCCGAAACCTCAGCCAATGAAGAACAAGCTACCGCTGAGACCGACGAAGCAGCAGAGGCCGCTAACCAGCGCGTAGATGGCACAAGTCTGGCGGTAAGTCTTTGGAACTTAGCCGGTTTACGTGACAAACCAGGGCGTGGGAAAGACGCAGAATACATTACCTCCATCAATTTTGGAGAACTGGTCACCCACTTGGGAGAAACTGAAGAAATCGAAAAAGAAAAGCGTACCTACGCCAAAGTAGAATTGGTAGATGGCAAAGTTGGCTGGGTCAATGAGTACCTATTAGCCGTAGATGCCATGCGTGCCGTTGCTATAGAAGATATTGAGGTATATACTCGCCCAGACCTTACGACCTACAAAGGGAAAAAATTCAAAAAAGGCGACATCTTCGCGGTACTTAACGGGGACCGTGATGATTGGGTAGAAGTACAGGGAAAAGAGAAAAACATCGCCGGCTGGGTCCTAAACAATGATTCAAAGTTTAAGACTGGAGAAATAGACGTTACAGTGGCCATCCTCATGGATCGCGCCATGGAGATGGATGACCCCAAGGCCAAAGAAGAGGCCCTCAAAAGTATTGCGGAAAACAGTACTTTTTCCACCTCCGCCCTCATGCCACTGGTTGAAGAAGCCCTCACCTCAGTTCCGACCATTCCCGACCTGCCCGCCAATCAACTCTACGTTACTGCCACCGACCTCAACGTTCGTAGCGAGCCTGACAATGAAGCCGATAATGTGGTGTTCCAACTCAACCAAGGCGACATTTGTAACATTCTCACCCGTGGCGATCTAGTCAAGATTCGAGAAATGGAAGACTATTGGTACGAGATTGAGAAGGATGGCCAGAGCGGTTGGATCTACGGATTCTTTACCTCTAAGCGCTTAGAGGAGTAAGCCTTGTACTCTGGGGTTTTCGCAGGGGATTGCAGAGGAATGAACGTTGAGAATTGTCCTTCAACTTCCTAAAACCTGCCTCCCCTATCTGGCGCCGGTTATTCCCAGAAAGCTTTCGACAAACAATATTATAGAAAGGAAAAGAGGAGCTCCACTTAGAACTCCTCTTTTCCTTTTTTATGTAAATAACCCTAAAGAGATGGGTGCAATAGGCCTCGGCGACTTATACCTCCGTGTACATCAGAGTAGTTTCACGAAAGGGATTGATTAAGCACTAATCTCCCAAAGCAGCCCCACCGCCGTGTTGTTTGCGGTACCATTCGTTGTATAGTCGAATAATTTCTTCGGTGTCTTCAGGTCGATAAAGCTCTTCCCGAATATCGTCACCCAAGCTGGGGTGATCATCCAGTGCAGTGGCCAACCTCTCCCATTTAAAGGCATAACTGACCTCATGCCGGGTTCCATCTGGCTTGACTAACAAGTCGAAATAGGCTGGGCCACGCTGCAAGGTCAGAGAAGAACGCCGTGTGTAAAAACGATATAATGTGGCAGGCCCATTAACCACCCGAATAAGGAAAAGCATAGAGTCTGCAAAAGCTCCGGCAAAGTTATATGGGGTGGGATGTGACGAATAGTGAAGATCCTCATAACCATATCCATTGATCCGACTGGCAAAATAAGTGGTTTTCCCCCCAAAGTAATCTAAGAAGAAGACCCTCATTTGATCTTTAAATAAATTGCCCGGCTTGATGTACCCTTGAATGGTATCCCCTGTTTGGGTAAGTAAGTAACCTTCCACGTATCGATTGGGTAGCAATGGATACTTCCGTTCCTTGTCTTCACTTTGTCCCCATAAAGAGGCGGTACTTAACAAGATACCTAGCAAAAGGCCAATCAATATATGAGAAGAAAATTGTTGCATAAACGACGCGTTGGCCGGGAACCTTAGGGAAAGTGGGAAAGATAGCTTACGGCCCGATTACGTTACCCCTCAATTCCTCAAAACCGAAATTACCCATAGATACAGAATCGCTCAGGGGCAGAGTAGTTTATTATTGAGGTTACCTTACAGTTAAGCTACGATTAAAAGAGACAAGACAAGTTATTTTTTTACAAAATAAAGCCCGCCTAAAGCAAACAAGATGCAGCATTTACGTATTTGCATCCATAAAGAAACAAGCACCATAAACCATGCCGCTGAGGCGTCTTATAGGCCATATTTCATTGCTGTTGCTGATTCAAGGCATTGGCATGATTTTGCTTCACTTTCCAGAGTGGCGCAATGGCTCTTTACATGATGTCTCTGAAAAGGAATTGGCCTTTCATTGGGTTCACCCCAGTCAAACGGGAAGCACCCGAGTTTCTGCGAAATTCACCCGCAGCTGCTTGGCCCGGCTAGTGGTCTTCAAAGCTGGGCATCCAGAAGAACCTTTTTGGATCTCTCCTTATCTCCAACCAAAAGCTCAATCTCTTTTCATCCTTTCTATTCCCCTCTCCGATCTTGACCCTCACCAGGCATATGTTTACCAATGGGAAGTGAAGCAAAAAGGAGCCTTAACCCAAGTAGCCGCCCATGGCTATATGCCCTCCATCCCTTTAGCTCCCCCCAAAGAAGAACAGATACCCATGATCTCATCTAGCTTAGCGAAGATAGGCTGGTCCATATTCCAACCCCCTTCTCCCCTTTAGAGGTTTTTTGGGTTTTGGTATTTCGAGCCCAAACGCAGGATTTATGGGTTCTGACAAGCAGATTTTTTGAGGAATAGCAGGCTATTTCGAGGAAAATCGGCGCAGTCAGACTCCTACTTGGGGCCCTTTATCCCAAGTACTCGTGGCAAGACAAGTTTAGGTCGTAAAGGAAAAATCCAAACAGCCTCTTAAGTCAGAGAGCGCAAAGTCTCCTCACTTACTCTTCTAAATCTATTCCCACATTTGTGGTCTTCACTTTAGATTTATGCCGGATTATCTCTAATTTAGACCCGGTGTTTTAGAAAAGTGAATCAAAGCTAACGTATGCCCACGGTCTACATTGACGGCAAGCCTTACGAATTTGAAGGCAAGCAGCGCCTGCTCCAATTCTGCATTGATCAAGGAATAGAAATTCCCTACTTCTGTTACCATCCTGCCATGAGCGCCCCGACCAACTGCCGCATGTGCTTGGTTGAAGCGGGTAGCCATGCAAGAGATCGTGCCACGGGGGAGTTTATCTACGAAGAGGATGGCAGTCCCAAAATCATGTGGGGGCGTAAGCCTGCTACGGCTTGTAACTATCCCTTGAGTGATCAGCTATACGTCAAAACTCACCGTAGCAGCGAAACCATCAAAAAGGCCCAAGAAGGGGTGCTCGAGTATATGCTCGTTAACCACCCTTTGGATTGCCCTATCTGTGACCAAGCAGGTGAGTGCCCCCTACAAATCTGGACCTATAAGTATGGGCCAGAGGGTTCCCGCTTTGAGGCCAAGAAGGTCCACAAGCAAAAGCACGTGGATCTTGGCCCTAGGGTTGTGCTCGATCAGGAACGATGCATCAACTGTACCCGTTGTACCCGCTTTACCGAAGAAATTTCTAAAACCAACCAGCTGACCATCATTGGCCGGGGAGATAAAAACTATCCAGGAACCCCTCCGGGACAGACTTTTGACGATCCCTATTCAATGAACACCATTGATATCTGTCCGGTAGGTGCCCTTACCAGCAAAGCCCACCGCTTCAAAGCGCGGGTATGGGAAATGGCTCATGCACCCGCCATCGACATGAATGATGCTACCGGAACCAATGTATACGTCTGGATTCGCGACAACAAAGTCCTACGCCTCACTCCTCGGAGCAATACAGAGGTCAATGACTATTGGATGCCGGATGCCCACCGACTCAATGTTGCCTACTATAACGATAACCGAGTATCTGGAACCAAAGTCAAGGGGGATATCCCCGTCGACTTTGAGGCAGGAATCAAAAAGGCAGCAGAATTCATCCAAGGCCAGCAGGCCCCTATTTTCTTCTTGGGATCTGCCTATGAATCTTTGGAGAGCAACTATGCACTCAAAGAATTTGCGGCTCAGCTTGACGTAACTGAGATTTACTATATCCCCCACGTAGAGGAGGGCTTTGGCGATGATTGGTTGATCTCTGACGACCGCACTCCCAACGCGGCCGCTTGTGAACTACTTGGGTTCAAAGCCATCAGCATCAACGATCTACGCGAAAAGCTTCGCCAAAACGAAATTGGATTCCTCTATAGCTTAGAAAATGGTCGATTCTTTGATCAGGCCGCTGAGGAGCTAAAAGGTAAAACGGTGATCGCCCACGCTACCCACTACCAGGCTTACTATGACCAAGTAGATCTTTTGCTACCCGCAGCTATTGACATTGAAGCAGAAGGCACCTACATCAACCAAAAGGGTAGCGCCCAAGTGTCAAGCTTGGCCAAGCAGATCAAGCAAATGACTCCTGATCAGTGGATGCGCCTACCTAAGTCTCGCATTGACAAAGGGGCTGTAGCTGTAGATCGCTGGCGCAACTTAGAAAACATCTTTGATGTGCTGCCTAGTTGGCAACTACTCAGCAAAATCAGCGAGCACCTCGAACTAGGCCTAAGCTATTCACACCACCGCGATATATTTGGGAAAGTCCAAGGAGAGTTTGAAGCACTCAAAGATCTAAAAGTGAGCTATAAACCGCCTAAGGCTGCATTTAAGTCAACCCAGTTAGATTTTGCCCCTACTTGGGGAGCAAGATAGGCGGATTGCCGATCACATATCTGCACACTACTAAAACAGGGAAGCTTGGGCTTCCCTGTTTGTTTTGGGGTTTATAGGTGGGCATCGGAGTCGGTAAAATCAAAAGCTGAGAACAAGCTAGAGAGGAGACTCTTCCCTATCAAGTACAAGAGCTACCCCTAAACCACCCCTTCTAACGGACCTCCTTTTACTCCCAAGGCATCTACTCGCCGAGTCACTTCGGGATCTTCCACCAATGGAGGAGCATGATGGGGTTTGATGCGTGCATCAATGATAAGAGAGCCTTCGCAGCCCCAGTGCTTGTGATCAGTAAAGGACTTGATGCCATAGATATCGTGTGAGGGATTGGAACGGGTGAAGGTCACCCACAAGAAATTGTTCAAGTTCTTGGCCGTAAAATCGCTGTCATCCACCAGCAAAATCAGGGGAAAGCCAGTGAGGTCATCCGCTGAGGGTTCAAGTCCCTGAGCCAACTTTTGAGCTTGCTGCTCTCCTGAAACCTGATCATGATATGGAGGCCCTTGGATCGCCAAAATCCCAGCTCCCGCTACTTTAGGCTCCGTAAATCCAGTTGGCAAACTCAACTCTGCAGGAAGCTCCTTGGCCAAGGATCGTATTGGCTCCCCAGCAGCTGCCATCACGACTTTGGATCCTTGATTTAACCCCGTTCCAGAGTAATCTAAGGTATCCATGGTAGTCCGTGTCTGAAAATGTAGATCTCGGCGGAGGTCAATGCGCTCCAACAGATGCTGAAAAAAAGCACCGATGTCATGGATGTCTAGTTTGGGGGCATCTTCCTTCGCAATGATCAAGAGATACTTCGCCAATGAAGCTTGCCCAAAGCCCAAAACCGCGTTTGCAACTGTCAGTAACTCCTGAGGGTAGCGCTTGCGATAAGGCACATATCGCTCACTTCCTATGGCTAGGAGCAAAGGATGTACGCCCGCAGCATCCACGGCATGCATGGCATGCAGACCCGGAACTGACACGGGTACCATAGGGCCCGTCACTGCATGAATGAGTTTTCCAAAGCTGGTGTCTTCTTGTGGTGGACGCCCCACCGCAGTAAAGGGCCAGATCGCTCCAGGGCGATGGTATACTCGGTCTACCTGCATCACGGGGAATTCATGCTGCAGGCTATAATAGCCTAGGTGATCGCCAAAAGGGCCTTCAGGCTTGGTGGCACTGGGATCGATGGTCCCCGTGATCACGAAGTCGGCATCAGCATTGATGAAATGCCCTCGGTCGTCCCGTACATATCGAAAGTTCCGACCAGCAAACATTCCCGCAAACATGAGCTCGCTCAAGCCTTCTGGCAAGGGCATCACCGCGGCAAAGGTGTGGGCCGGTGGCCCTCCAACAAACACGCTTACTTTGAGCTTTTCGCCCTGCTGTGCAGCCAAGCTGTGGTGAACCCCAATGCCCCGATGAATCTGGTAATGCAAGCCTATTTCTTGGTTTGGCTTATAGTCATTGCCCATGAGTTGCACCCGATACATTCCTACATTGGTGCGCATGGCACCGGGCCGAGTGGGATCTTCCGTACAGACTTGGGGCAGCAATACATAGGGTCCCCCATCCATAGGCCAAGAATGAATCAACGGCAACTGGTCTATCTGGGTCTGGTGCCGCATCACTGGGGCAGGTCCTATCTTTTTGAGAGGCAATGCATGTAAGCCAGCAGCTGGCAAACGGAAAAGGTGACCAGGGTTTTGGAGGACTTTGGCCGGATCTGCTTTTAACTGCACGGCGGCTTGGACCTGTTTGAGGGTACTCCGAAAAATGAAACGGGTCCGCTCCATGGTTCCAAACAGGTTACATACCGCAGGAAAGGAGCTTCCCTTTACATTTTCAAAAAAGATCGCGGGACCTTCTGCCTGGTAAGCCCGACGCTGAATCTCGGCCATTTCGAGGTAGGGATCTACTTCTTCTTTGACGCGAATGAGTTGTCCATGTTTTTCCAAGTCTAATACACAAGCTCTGAGGGAGCGATATCGCATGTCGTATCTGTTTTTTCCTATGGGTTAACCTAACGTGCAAGGAACTAAGCGGGGTGAAATAAGTTTTTCCGAATATACATTTCCTTAGATATCGGGTAGCCCAGAGGAGTAGATCTATATTTTTACGCCTGCAATTATGCCAATTGTTCTTTCTTTGGACAAAATCATGTAGTGTCTTTGGCTTAAGCGTAAAAGGCAATACATTCTACAGAAGCTCCCATTATCAACCACCCCATTTATGGCTGATCCATTTCTACTTCCTCAACATTTAGAAGATTATATCGCTCAAGTTAGCTCTCCTGAGCCAGATCTGCTCTACCGACTAAATCGAGAAACTCACCTAAAAGTCTTGTATCCGCGCATGCTTTCGGGGCCCGTGCAAGGCCGTTTCTTAGCCATCATCTCCCAACTCTTGCAGCCAAAGCACATTTTGGAGGTAGGGACCTATACCGGTTATTCTGCCTTGTGCATGGGAGAAGGCCTGCCAGAAGATGGGCAGATCACTAGCCTGGAGCTTTACCCAGAGCGGGAATGGCTGATCAGAAAATACTTGAAAGAGGCAGGCTTGGAGGAGCGTGTCAATTTGATGTTTGGGCGGGCTGCCGAAATACTCCCCACCCTGTCAGGCCCCTTTGATTTGGTGTTTTTAGACGCTGATAAGGGAAATTATCTGCCTTATTACGAGGAAATATTACCCAAAATGGCCAAGGGAGGATTGCTCATTGCAGACAATGTCCTGTGGGATGGAAAGGTGGTAGACCTTAGCGTCATGGATAAGGAAACGGAAGGAATCCGGGCCTTTAATCAGCGAGTGAGGGCAGATGAGCGGGTTGAGAAGGTCTTGTTGCCCTTAAGGGATGGGATGTTTTTGGTCCGAAAAAAATGAGAGGAAAAGATCAAACCTTACAATGACATGTCACACCGAATGGTTTGTTTGCGTAGATAGTCTGATACTACTTAACTATTTTGGGGTCTGGTATGTCTCTCGCGGCCTAAACAATACTCCCAAGTTCGCCTCACGCTGTAGAGAAATACGCCACCCAATCCCGACTCAATTTGTCTGGATTGATCTTAAAATCGACCAGGAAAAGCTGATCCACATGTCTCCTCGCCACATTCTTTTCGCCCTTTTCGCCGTCACAATCGGTATCGCTCCATTGCCTCTCCAGGCTCAACAGGTTCCTCGTAGGATGGAATACTGTGGCATTGAGCTCAGTTTTACCCCGGAAGCGAGACAAAAGCTCACAGAACTGGTGTATCAACTCACCAACAGTCCACGCTATTTTAACCAGATGGTAAAGCGGGCAAATTTGTATATGCCATTCATTGAAGAAGCCTTCGAAGCCGAAGGCGTTCCCGAAGACCTTAAGTTCATTGCCATTCAGGAAAGCGGGCTACAGGCTTCGGTTGTTTCTTCTTCTGATGCCGTGGGGTTCTGGCAGTTCAAAGCCCCAACCGGGCGAGAAATGGGGCTTCGAATTGATGACCTGGTAGACGAAAGAAGGCACATTTTGCGCGCATCGATAGGTGCGGCCAAATATTTTGCCAAGGCCAATTACTATTATGACAACTGGGTATATGCGATTATCGCTTATTATGAGGGACAATCTGGTTCCCTCCCTTACACTGAAGCCGAGTACTATGGGGCGAAGCGCATGGAAATCACCGCAGAGCTGCACTGGTATGTACTCAAAGCCATCGCCCATAAGCTAGCTTATGAGGGATCCTTAGAAAGACCCGTTAAACTAGACACCTACCTCATTCCCCAAAGCACCCAAGGAGAAACCAACCTAAAAACCCTGGTTGATCGACATGGTCTTAGTGTAGAAAGCTTTCAAGAACATAATCCCTGGTTGCTAAGTAGCCGTCGTTTGCCTCGTGATGGCGCATCCATTTCCTATTACATTCCCGTAGAGGCCGATCGTTATCCAGGGCATGTCCAAGACCCCATCCTACACCCCCCCGTTGCCATCGTAGATGCAGGGGGTCAACCCGTTGAGACTGATCCTTCACCTTATAGCGAGCCGTTTTCATCCCACGCCAATGATGCGAGTTCCGGTCCTGATTTGGAACTAGATCCTCAGCCACTGACACCAGATGCCCACCAGACTAGTCACCTAGATGATCTTTTTTTCGCGGCATTTCCCGTCAAGGCAGATATTCATTACGGCCAAGAATACGTCATGTATGATGGGGAAAACTCGGTAGTAGATCTCTCCACTCAACATGAAGTCCGGTTTACTAAGTTGCTAGAGTGGAATGGACTCAAGGCTGGCAAGGATCCGGAACCAGGCACCATCATCTACCTCAATAAGCCCAGCAAGGCCTTGTATCACATTGTAGAGCCTGGGGACGATCTCGCCAAGATTGCAACCCGCTATGGGAGTAGCATCCGTAAAATACAGCGCTTCAACAACATGGCCTCCAGCAACCTAACTATTTACGTGGGTCAAAAACTTTACCTGAAAGGGAGAAAGCGGAAAGATGAGAAGATGATCGTCTTGATGCCTAGTGAACAATGGGTAAAAGAAGAGTTTACGAGCTTATCAGAGGTAGAGCAGCTAGAAGCGCAAGAGCCTACCGAACCCATCTTCAATCCTGCTCCCTCTGCTACTGCGGCCCGACCCCGCCAAATTCCCACAGAAACACCTTCCAATGGGACAGCTACTCAGCCTAAGGTAGAGCCAAGCACTCGGCCAACCCCGACCTCGGCGGATCAAGGCCGAAGCCTATGGATTAAACACATTGTCCGGCAGGGAGAAACCCTCTGGGCCATCTCACAAGAATATCAAACCCGGGTGGACATCATCAAGCAGGTAAATCAGCTTACCAATGATGTAGTACACCCGGGACAAGAATTACACATTCTGGTACGAGAATCGGTACTTAGGAGCATCAGCAGCAGAGGCAATCAATAGATTCCTCTTAGAGAAACTTACTTCTAAGTGCAGCCATCTCCTGTTCCATTTGCCGCTGATCTTTTCCGCAACCAAGCAACAAGAATAAGTCTGCCTTGCGCTCCTTCAGAAGACCACGCAGACTGGAATCAGTAAGGCCTTCGGTGATGATTTGTCTAGCCATCTGGTCGTGGCGCAGATCTGGCAGCTGATTGAGCTGCGCTTCGAGCTGCTCACTTAATTGCTGATTAGGCTTTCTAGATTCATTGATCCACGTGACCAGTTCGGTCTGCTGACTCATCAAGCTTAGGTTGCCAACTAGGTTTTGGCAGGTTTCGTCGGCCTTCCAATCAGGTAAGGTCCCAACCAGGGTTTGGCCGACCCCTTTCACATCTGAATTTCGAAGATCTGTCTCTGAGGTATAGACCATAAAGGGCTCGTCCATTTGCTGAGCAAAGTCTAAAAAGGATTGGCCCAGTTCCCCTTCTAAATCTGGTAGCATAATTAAGCAAGGTCGGATTTCCTCAGCCACGTTGCGCAAGCTTTCAAACCATGAACCGACCCTTACTTGTGAACGGGCGGTGACAGCAAGAGGAATGTATTTCTTTTTTGCTTCACGCAGCAGGTCCCTTACCTGGGTCTCCGTTTGCGCGATAAGGTCTTGACTCTGTGCATCAGTCTGGGCTTCTACGCCGAAACTTTGAGGGAGTACGTGTATGGCGTGAAGCAGGTATAGGTCACTTTGGTTAAGCTGGGCCAATAAACTGGCTTGTTGGATTGCCTCATCGGTACGGGGACCAAAATCAACGGCTAGCAGGATTGGGGCGGACTTAGACATAGTGGTGGTGGTAATAGGTGGTGGTCTTTTCAGAATATATCAAAAAGGTCCGACTATTCCGCCTGATTATCTATGACTTATGCCAGGAACGGTGATGCGATATGTCGTTTTGATTGAAAATCCAATTGATGAAGGAAGACGCATCGAAACCACATCGAAGTCAAATGACCTCCATATGGGGGGAGTAGTTTCTCCCAGAATTAGATAAGATTTACACCTATTAGGTTTTACCCCAAGCCTTTTACTTCTCCCCAAAGGCGGCGAAAGGCATCCGTAGCAGGGGTATCTGGGGCAAATTCTGCGATAGGTAATTGAAAGCGTCCCATTTGCTCAACTACAGAAGCAAAGGGAATAGAGGTACTCAAGGTACGTGGATGCTCAAAACCAAAATTAATCTGAATGTCTCGGTGCATCCGTTTGCGCGCATCTACCATGGAGAAAAAAGGAAAAAGCTTGCTGACAGGTAGGTCATTTTTTTTAAAATAACGAAACACCTGCTGATAGGCTCTTTCTGATAGCACAGTAGGAATAGTGGGAAAAAGAATAAAATCCGCCACATCAAAGAGATGCTCAGCCAAAAGCCCCAAGACCGGGGGACAATCGATGAATATATATTGGTACTCGCTCCCCAACTCTGACACCAGTCTTCTAAATTCTTTGCGGGACTTCTTTAAATCATCTAGAACCAGGTCCAAGTTTCGATGAGAAAGGTCAGCAGGGATGATGTCTAATGAAGGAAAGCGCGTTTGCTGGGCAAAATTACCAAGATGCCCTTTGGGATGAATCATCCGCTCGACTCCTCCCTTAATTTTGGCTTTTTGCCCCAAATAATAACTAGCGGCACCCTGTGGATCAAGGTCCCAGACGAGACTCACATATCCATCCGCTGCAGCCAAATGGGCTAAGTTTACGCAGGCGGAAGTCTTGCCTACACCTCCTTTCATGCTGTAAAGGGCTATGGTCCGCATAGAGCAAGTATTTAGGGACCACAAAAATAGCATTAATGTTATGAAATTGTAAATAAAGAGCATGTATGGACAGGAGAATCCGCGCTTATGCTAGATCCACAGCCCATTAGCCAGGAGCGGGGCTGCCTTAAATTCCTGCCCAATTCATCCCGAAATGAGCTTCAAGATGGGCCTCAAACTCCTCGGCACTATGCAGCGACTGGCTGTAGACCTGCCCTCCCTCAGTGATTTTCAACTCTTTATCGGTTAGCGTGACTCTTCCATCGGCAATCAAGCGGGTAATCAAACGCTGCACAGTAAAGGGGGAATCTGGCGAGGTTTGGTGGAAGTGACTCATGCCTGCAAAATCCTCCATTTTGCGGGGAACCCTAACAAACCGGTACATAGCCTCATAGGCTTGACTGCCCTGCTGGCGCTGCAACAAATAGGCACCATCTGCCTGGGTGAGGAACTGATAGCGAATGCCATCAAGGTGTTGAATTTGCTGGGGGACCATGCGCAATGGCTCTGGGAAGCTGCGCCCAAACCCCACATCTACCAGCCAATAATCATATTGGTGGTATACCTGTAAGGCAAGATGCGAGAAAGGATCACTCCAGGTTTTCCTTTCTGGAGAAAATACTGAGCAGGCAAATAGATTTACTTGTATGTTCAGCTGATCTAAAACCCAGCTGAACAATCCATTCATCTCAAAACAAAATCCCCCTCGCTTCCTCGTGACCAGCTTATCAAAAAGCGCTTCAAAACCTAGTTCAATTTTCTGCCCTCGGTGAATGCTCAGGTTTTCAAAGGGAATGTGCAACAAATGTTGACGATGGAGTCGCCCAAGATCTAGTTGCGTAGCGCCCGGAGCAGGGCGAAAATCTATCCGATCAAAATATGCGTCTAGGAGGGTGCCCATGGCATGGATGTAATAGGTAGTTCAAAATGAGATTCCCCTTGAAAAGCTTGCTCAGTTATCCTTGCTTCCTAAGAAGCTGTCTGGATGTTGAGTTTACGGCCAAAACCCAAACAGTTTCTTAGC
>CAZFPQ010000007.1:0-53992 GCA_964521065.1 uncultured Bacteroidia bacterium
CCTTCTTCATCTTCGAGAATGATCATTTTGATCATGGCGATCCGGTGACGACTCACCGATTCTACATGTAGCTCAAAGTTTTTATACTGAATCACCTCCCCGACGGTTGGTATTTTCCCGTGTAGTTCCAAAATCAAGCCACCTAAACTGTCGCTGTCTCCCCGTGCATCTTCAAAAACTTGATCATCCAGGTTGAGGATCTTCCGTACATCATTCAAACTGAGACGTCCTTCAAATATGTAGGTGTCTTCAGAAATCTTGGTGTACACCCAATCTTCTGAGTCAAACTCATCGTTGATCTCCCCAAAAATTTCTTCGATGACGTCTTCGAGGGTGACAATGCCAGCGGTGCCTCCAAACTCGTCTACCACAATTGCCATGTGGTAGTGGTGGGTCTTGAAATCTTCCAGCAGAGAATCAATTTTTTTGCTTTCGGGTACAAAATAACTGTCCCGCATGATGCTTCTCAAATCCAGCTGTTGTTGATCATCCGCCAAATACGGGAGCAGGTCTTTGATGTGGAGAATGCCCTTGATCTGATCTAGGTTCTCTTCGTAGACGGGAAGGCGAGAGAAACTGTTATCCTGGATGAATTGGATCAAATCTGGTAATGGCGTGTGAATTTCTACCGCAGCGACATCTACCCGAGCCCGCATAATGCTGCGGGCGGTGATGTTGCCAAAGTTGACAATGCCTTTGAGTAGATCCTGCTCACCTTGTTCCTCTTCTGTCGCAGCAGTCGTCAGGTCAATGGCTTGGCGCAGGTCTTCAATGGAAGCACCCTCTTCATAGAGTTTTACCCTGCGATCAATAAAGCGAGTGCCGTTGATCAATACCCAAGCTAGCGGCTTCACAATGCGACCAATCATTAGCAGGGGTAAGCTCAAGATTTTGACCAAGCGTATTCGGTTTCGGGCAGCATATACCTTGGGAACAATCTCCCCAAATAAAAGGAGAAGGGTTGTGATTAAGATGACCTCTAAGAAAAATCCTAACTGGTCACTCCAACCGTAAAGCCCCTGAAGGTAGCGAAGGGTATTAGACGCGACCAAGATGGCCGCCACGTTCACGAAGTTATTCGTGATTAAAATGGTGGCTAGAAGGCGTTTGCTGTCATTGATGAGGTTCCAGATCCGTTGGCCTTCCTGAGAAGAGTTCTCTCTGAACTCCTCAATTTCTGCTTTGGTCAAGGAAAAGAAGGCGACTTCGGCACCTGATGCCATGAAAGAGCCAACCAGCAGTACGAAGAACAATATATATTGGCTAAACTGCTCAGTAAGCCATGGCAGTTCGTTGAGAATAGACAGCAGAAGTAAGCAGTTCCCAGGGTCAGGGTCCACGACGTTGAGTTAGATTAATGACTAAAAGGGGAGACGATCTTCTTGATGGTTTTCGTCTGAATCTGAAGCAGTGTCTGAGAAAAATTTGAAGCTGGCTGAATTCGGGCCTTTGTCTTGTGAAGGGCTCAAAAGAAGAAAATGAAAGCCTTTAAGGAAAATATTAGTGGCCTTGTTGCTAAGGGTTCCTCCCTTAAGTTGGGCTTCCACGTAGACCAAGCTGGTTTTTTTTACTTGATCCATTACCTGTTCGGCCAGATCTCCTTCAAACTGAACCTCCAGCCAATCTACAGAAGGGCCATCGCTTTCTTGCGGGATAGTAACCGCAAGGCGTAACGTGACCCTTGGAATTCCTTTTTCTGTATAAGTAAGTTGGGGGTCGGCTCCTACTTTTCCAATGAGGGTAGCTCGGTTCAAGCCATATTTTGCCATCGATCAAAGATTTTCAACACAGCTTTTGAGAAGGCAAATATAGAAATTTCTTCTCTCGCAATGAACCGAAGTCCCTTCCAATCAGGGATTTGATCAGCAGGAATCTGATAGACGCGGATCCATAGATCTAGGTGGGTGAGCACATGCTTCAATTCCATGAGGAAATTCCCTTCTAAGCGATCTTTCTTTTTAAGCCAACTTTCCAAGCTCTGTTCTTCGTTTGGTATCTCCCAAAGCCCTCCCCAGAGGCCTTCTGGTGGCCGTTGCCTTATGGCTATTTGACCTTCCTGATCCACTGCCAAATAAAAATGGAGGTAGCGAGTCTGGCGTTTGAGTTTTTTTTCTTTGTAAGGGAGGAGCTGAGTGAGGCCCTTTTTGTAGGCTTCACAATCTTCTTGAAGAGGACAGATCAAGCAGGCTGGTTGAGTAGGAGTGCATACCGTCGCCCCCAAATCCATGATTCCAAAATTAAAAGGCCGAGATGGTAGGTCTGTTACCCAGTCGTCAATGAGTACTTGGAATCGCTTGCGAGTGGCCGGCTGGTTAATGGGACTGGCATCACCCAATACCCGGGCCATAACCCTGAGCACATTGCCATCAATCACTCCGGTAGGGTTGTCAAATGCAAAGGAACCAATAGCCCGGGAAGTGTAGGGACCAATTCCTTTGAGTTTGATGAGTTCTTGATGGTTGGTAGGAAAAATTCCTTGATAATCGTTTACCAAGGTCTTGGCGGCTTGATGCAGGTTACGGGCTCGGCTGTAGTAACCCAGGCCTTCCCAGTACTTGAGTACCTCGCTTTGCTCTGCTTTAGCTAAAGACTCTAGGTTGGGAAATCGCTCTATAAAGCGGTAAAAATAATGGATGCCTTGTTCAATTCGGGTTTGTTGGAGAATCACCTCTGCTATCCAAATTCGATAGGGCTCACGTGTATCACGCCAAGGAAGTTGGCGTCCTTGTTGTTCAAACCAGTTTAGAATCTTGCTACCAATACTCAAGGGGGGGAAGCTTAATTTTGACAAAAGTTTGGGGGGGTAGAAGCGATCGTGAAAGGTTAGGTCAGACCATATCTATCGGATTCTCAATCCTTTTTGGTCTAAAATGTTTTGTCCTTGCTTTGAATCTACTAAATTTGCCCAGCATTGAAGTCAAATGACTCTTTGGTACCGGATTTCATCAACAGTTAATTACCTACCCTGTGACTAAGGCCGAAGTAATCGTAGAAATTGCCCAAAAAACCGGGATGGACAAGGCAGATGTGGCCTCCTCGCTGGAAGCATTTTTCTCAGTTGTCAAAAATTCACTGGCTCGTGGTGAGAACGTATATGTACGTGGATTTGGAAGCTTTGTAGTAAAGCACCGAAAAGAAAAAGTTGGGCGGATCATTTCTCAGAACAAATCTATTGTGATCCCTGCTCACAACGTACCTAGTTTCAAACCCGCCAAGGTATTTGTAGAGAAGGTCAAGAACGCAGACATTGACCCCGATGATAATGGGCAGGGCTAAGAATTTTTAATGGGCATGATGAAGCGGGACTTTTGGCTTAGAGTAATCATTGTTGGGGCAGGGGCTGTATTGTTTCTGTTACTGTTCTTTGCAGACAAAACCAATCTAGACGGAAAAGAATCATTGGCTGTCCAGGAAACTATTCCAAGTCCTGAAACTAGTGTGGCAAATCTACCTCCTTTTCCCGAAGATCAGCCCTTGAAAGGACAAGTTGAGCGCCTCCCTAATGTTGAGGGGGATCGTAAACTTGCTTTACTTGATTCAATTGTTGCGGAGCTTCGTAGCTTAGATCTCTACCCTTTTGCTGCAGATTTTGCTGCCCAGAAGCTTCAATTACAAAGCTCCTTGCCAAATCGCCTCGAAACAGGGGGCTTAGCTCGACGGGCAATGGAGCTTGATTACGTGCAATCTGATTCTGTACTTGCTAGGCGATATCGCGATCTGGTAATTTTTGCCTTAGAACCTGTCGTCCAAGAAGACCCAGAAAATGAACAAGCACTGCTAGATCTCGGTTTAGCGTATATTCGATCTCAGGCACCTATGCAAGGTATACTTAGCGTGAGAAAGGTACTTGAGATCAATCCTAAAAATGTGGAAGCGGCTTTTCGTCTAGGTGAATTTTCCCTTCAGACTGGACAAATAGATAAAGCCATTCAGCGTTTCGAAACAGTTCTTTCAGTTGAAAATGACCACTATCCCGCCATGTATGGCTTAGCGGTTGCGTTGGCTCAAGCCAACCGCTCGGGAGAAGCAAAGTCCTATTTAGAGCAAGTGATAGATAAAACCCCCGAAGATGATTTGCGTAAGCTCGCTTCGGACTTGCTTAACCAAATTGATTAATTTTATACTCTTTAAAATATACCATTATGCCGTGTGGAAAAAAGCGTAAAAGACACAAGATTGCTACTCACAAGCGTAAGAAGCGCCTGAGAAAAAATCGCCATAAGAAGAAGAAGTAATTCTCGCGGCAGGTACTACCAGATATAGAATAAGTCTAGTTTTTTCAAGTTGTACCCTCTGGGCTTATTCATCGAGCAAAAGTACCTGCCGCAGCCATTTTTTTGCCCGGAGACCTATTTGTTGTGTCTCCCTCGGTCTATTATTCACCCGCTTACTACCCCTTAGTACCAGCCTGTAACTTCAGCTCCTGATCGGGAAAAGGCTCAATTTTGGCCAAACCGATTGAGTCAGTAAGCAAAATTTCAAGCGTGAGTGAATGAATTAGTTGTTAGTAGAAGCGACGACGGGCTACGTATTGGCATTACTCAGGATAAGAAAATTGTAGAGCTTCACCACGAAAAGCTCGAGGAAGAATTTGCGGTCGGTGACCTCTTTTTAGGTAAGGTTACCAAAATTGTTGGGGGCCTAAATGCAGCCTTCGTCAATGTAGGACATGAAAGAGATGCGTTTCTGCACTACTTCGACTTGGGACCTCAAATCCGGTCCCTATTGAAGTATCTGCGGGCCGCTAAGCAAAACCGCAATGGCAACCTGGAGCATTTAGAAAAAATCAAACCCGTGCCCGATATCAACAAGCACGGGAAGATGCAGGAGGTCCTCAAGGTCAACCAAGATGTCCTCGTGCAAGTGGTGAAAGAGCCTATCTCTACCAAAGGGCCAAGACTCTCTAGTGAAATTTCCTTACCCGGACAATACGTGGTATTGGTGCCTTTTGGCAAGGCCGTTTCCGTTTCTAAAAAATTGCGTTCCTCTCAGGAACGGCGCAGGCTCAAAGTCCTGTGCGAAAGTTTATGTCCAGCCAATTTTGGCTTGATTGTGCGTACCGCTGCAGAAGGCAAGGATGCTGCGACCTTGAGCCGTGACATTTTTGGCATCATGGATCGCTGGTATAATATGTTGCGCTCTCTTCCCAGAGCGAAACCGCCTACCAAGGTTCTAAGCGAAACCAATCGGGCTACAGGTCTGCTGCGTGATATGCTGAGTGAAGGCTTTGATGCCATCCATGTCGATGATTCTACGGCCTTTCAGGAGATCAATGAATACCTGAAAGCCCATCAGCCTGACATGGTCAAAAGTTTGAAAATGTACAAAGGCCGAGCGCCTTTGTTTCATGCTTATGGCCTTGAAAAGCAAATCAAAGCCTCTTTCGGTAAGATCGCTTCCATGGCTAATGGATCCTACCTAGTCATTGAGCATACCGAAGCCATGCACGTCATTGACGTGAATTCTGGTTCTAAAAACTTACGGAATCAGACCTTAGAAGAGACCGCCCTCAAGACGAATCTGGAGGCGGCTACTGAAATTGCCCGCCAACTTAGGCTGCGTGATATGGGAGGAATCATTGTGGTCGATTTCATCGATTTGAAAAAATCGGAGAATCGGCGAATTCTCAATGAGCACCTTCGGAAGGTGATGAAGGCGGATCGTGCTAAGCACTCAATCTTGCCAGTGAGTAAATTTGGATTGGTACAAATTACCCGCCAGCGAGTGAGGCCCGCCTTGGCCATCAATACCACAGAAGTTTGTCCTAGCTGCAATGGTACGGGCAAAATACAGTCATCTATTCTCATTGCAGATGATATCTCCAAAAACCTCGATTTTCTTTTGAGGCAAAACAAGGAGAAAAAGCTGAGCATCGTAGCCAATCCCTACGTAGTAGCTTATTTGAAGAGAGGAGGACTGCGTAGCCATCAATTTAGTTGGTTCCACACCTATTGGAAATGGATCAAAGTGAAGGAGGATCCTGCCCTGGGTTTTACCGTCGTGAAGTATTTCAATGAGCGGGATGAAGAGATTAAGTTTTGAGGGCTCACTTTAACCCGATTAAAAAATGGAGGCAAGGATAGCTTGCCTCCATTTTTTTGATGGGATATTTGACGTAAAAGAATACTCAAAATTTATTCTTCCACATCATGGATTCCACCGGACGATCGGTGCGCTGAATATATTTGGCATTTTGCTTAATCCGATAGGGATTGATGACTTCCCCATCTAGAGCAAAATAAATCAACTGTCCTATGGGCATGCCTGCATATACGCGTACAGGCTGCGCTACCGTAATTTCAAGGGTCCAGGTATTACAAAAACCTACGTCCCCTTTTCCTGCTGTAGCGTGGATATGGATACCTAAACGGCCAATGCTGCTCTTTCCTTCTAGAAAAGGAACGTGCTGGTGGGTTTCGGTATATTCTTCCGTGACTCCTAGGTACAGGGTATTGGGAACCAAGACTAAGCCGTCTTCCGGGATTTCAAATTCTTCGATCTGGTTATGCTTGCGGGCGTCAAGTACACGATCCCGATAGACGGCCAAGTATTTTCCCAACTTGACATCATAGCTATTGCTACCCAGGCTTTCCCGGCGAAAGGGTTCTATGACGATGTTGCCCCGGTCTATTTCTGCTAAAATCTGTGCGTCAGAGAGAATCATAGTGATTAAAGGATAATGCTCCCATAGGAGGGACGTTGGCGATACGGTAGCTATGAATTAGTACCAGAGAAAGAAAGCATCATCGAAGAAAAACTAAGAAGAAGCTTTTGTCTCAATAAATGGCTGGCAAAATTAGTGCTTTAAGGTCTGCAGTCAAAGCAAAGGTACTCATCCTTGCATTCCGAAGACTTGGGATCCATTTAAGGATCTATGACTTCGTTTTACCTGTGAGTGGTGCAGCCATCCAGGCCTTACCGGAGCCAAAAGACGGGCAATCGAATAGGCTTCTTCAAGAGACAAAAGATCTACCAAATGGTAGCGGTGGTTGACTTGTTTGAGTACCCCAGCTAGGCTGGGAGTGGCTTTTGGGCTGAGATTCATAGGTATGAGCAAGACCACCTCACCATGATAAAAGGCAGGGATTACCTGCTGGTAGTCATAGGTAGCCCATTTTATGCCTCGCTTCAGAGCCAAATCCAGTTGTTGAATGGCTTGACTTGCAGTACGTGCGTCTTGAATAATCTTTTCCCAATGGGCCAAAACAGGTCGCGTAGGATCAAATATTAATTGAGAAAGAGCCTGAAAGTAATAGGCGCGACTGGGCAGATGTTCCAGACAAGCCAGATCTGGATGATTAGGCGCCACAAACCCACTTAGCTCCCATTTGGGTCTAGGTAAGTGAGACTTTGACCGATAATCGTCTTGGTTCGTTTCAAAAAGTGCATATACCTCTTGCCCATGTTGATCCATTAGCCCTGTATCAAAAGCAGCAATAGGCTTTCCTTGCTGGTTTCTGCCTTGCTCAATTTTATTTTCAGCTTGGAGCCTTGCGAAAGTGAACTGCAAATAGGTACCCAAGACTGAGTAACCCCCTCTGTTGCTTCCAGGATAGTGCCACTTTTCTGGTTGAAGGCGATCCGCAAGTTGGGCGAGGAAATTTGGCCAATTTTCTAGCCTAGCAAATCGCTCCAAAGGAGAGCGAGGATCTACTACTACAATTTCCTTGGCTAGGTGAGTTTCAAAGGGACTAAATTCCACGGCTACTCCAGGGCGCACCTGATCTAGGTGCCCAGCGATGAGATCTTGTTCCTCAAATTCAAATTTACGCCCCCCTGGTAGAGAGGCTACTTGGCCTCGATGCCCCTTTACGTACAAGATACTGCCCGATAAGCGGGGACTAAGACGCTTTACCTGGGTAGCCCGAGGGCCTCTAGGACTGTTTTTATAATCAAACCGAACCAGTTCATGAGGTATCAAAACCCGGGATTCACCGTCGATGGCGCTAAAGTGGACAAAGACACCTTGCGGTAATTCATCACTACGAATGCGCCCAAAGCCACGATGAGGATTGAAGAACATCACCTGGCCGAGTAGAGGAAGGGTAGCCATATCGCAAACATACAATTGACCATGATGGAACCCATTATTCATTACCTGAATGGTCAAAAAAATTGTTGCACTTGCCAAGTCAGCAGAATTCTAGATCAGACTTGGCCTTCCACAATGCGATTTCTTCCAGAAAGATCTTGGTGTAGCTGAACTTTGCTCAGCCCGCTTTCTACAAATAGATCTCGAACCGAGGCAGCATAATCTGCGTGACACTCAACCATTAGCCAACCATTAGGCCTAAGCCAGCTTGGGGCTAATTCGACTAACCTTTTATAGAATAGCAAGGGGTTATCGTCAGGGACAAATAGGGCTTCTTGGGGTTCATGCTCTCTAACTTGCACATCAAGTGATGCACGCTCTTGTATAGGGATATATGGCGGGTTACTGACTAGAAGGTCTAGGTCCTTGAAGCTATCCGGTTTGGCTGTTAGAATATCTAGTTGCTGAAAGGATCCTTGAAAGCCCAATTCTTGCCCATTATAACGGGCCAAAACTAGGGCTTGCTCACTGATATCAATTCCTACCGCATGAATAGAGCGATTGATTAAGGAGAGTTCCCGTTCGATGGTAATGACCAAACAGCCACTTCCTGTACCGACATCAAGCAGGGAATTAGCTTGAACCATCCCTCTGAGTCGATCTCTAGCCATTACAGCCAACAATTCGGTCTCAGGTCTGGGAATCAATACGCCAGGTCCAACTCTGAAGTCGCGGCCATAAAAATGGGCTTTTTGAATAAGGTATTGGATGGGGTGTTGGGCTAGTAGCTGATCGGCTAAGTCAGTGGCTCGTTGGTAGAGAGAGGACCCAAGCTCCAAGGTTGAATAGGGGGGTATCACCGACTTGCCTACCAAATCTTCCATCAAAAGCTGCGTTCGCGTGCGGGCTTCCCTCTCTCCATACAGCTCAGTAAGGGCCGAGATCAGCTGTAATTGAAATCTGTAGGCTTCCTTAGGCCAGGGGCTAGGGGGCATTTAGTTTAATATCTTTTTTGAATTGAATCAGGCTCGATTTATTGTCTTACTCCTATGAAGCATCATGAGGCGATTGCCGTACCGATATGGCCAACTTTGGATCATACTTTACAAAAAACCTGAGCCATATACTCCTTGACCAACGGAAGATAACTGGAACCAGAACAGGAAGGAGCAAAAACATCACAACTACGAAGTAGGAATATGGCAACCCTAGCCCAAACCTGATCAGGACAAAGGTAGGAATCAACCATGCGACATTCAGAGCATAGCTCACGTAGGTAGCTCCAAAATAGAATCCAGGCTCTATGACAAAGTCTTGGCCACAATCTGGGCACTGATCAGGCATTTTCTCCATCTGCCTTATGTTATAAGGATTAGGGTGAGAAAATAACTTACCCTTTCGACAACGAGGACAGGTAAGCTCGAGGGTACTTCGTAAGGCTCCAGGTATGTTATCAGGCATAGAATGGGTGTTCTTGAAGGGCAAATTTAGCAGGTTGGCGTGAGTAGAGGGCTATCGGGGATAAATTTGTAGAAAAAGGAAAGGGTGCTTTGGATTCCTCGAAAAATAAGTAGACATTTGCCACGCGTTTGAGGGGAGATTCTCCAAAAATGCTTTTGAGGAGCAGGAACGTCACTTCATGGCAATGCCTCTGTCAACTCAAGACTGAAGTATCCCGGAAGAAGACGAAGGAAGAAGCGCTGCAAAGACATATTATGTTTGATGGTACTTCCGCAAGGAAAAGGCAATCGGCAGTTCAGCTAGGGACTTAACAGTCTCTCCTTCATTTTCAACTGAGTATTTTAGCTCAAAATGGCTGAGGCGGACTATCAATAGATAGGCCGTTTTTTGTGTTTACTTAACCTCACTCGCTTAGAACAGATTACTTGCTTAGTGGTGAATAGGGACTTACCTTTGCAGCCGCTTTAAATAAAGCATAGCAGTATGCCAACGATTCAGCAATTAATACGCAAAGGCCGTAAGGCAAAAGTCGAAAAGAGTAAGTCGCCAGCGCTGGACTCAAATCCTCAGCGACGTGGCGTATGTCTTCGTGTTTATACCACAACTCCTAAGAAGCCTAACTCTGCCCTTCGGAAGGTCGCCCGTGTGCGCTTGACGAATCAGAAAGAAGTTAATGCTTACATCGGAGGAGAAGGACACAACTTGCAAGAGCACTCCATTGTACTGGTCCGTGGTGGCCGGGTAAAGGATTTGCCTGGTGTGCGTTACCACATCGTTCGCGGTGCTTTGGATACCGCAGGAGTAGAAGGCCGCAAGCAAGGGCGTTCTAAGTATGGTACCCGCCGCGACAAGAAGAAATAATTCGGCTGCTAGCAAGAAATCATCATGAGAAAGAACCGAGCAAAAAATCGCCCCATCGTCCCGGATTCTCGCTACAACAGTGAGTTGGTCACCAAGTTTGTAAACAACTTGATGCTAGACGGTAAGAAAAGCGTAGCATACGGAATTTTTTATGGGGCTATGGACATCATTGAAAGCCGAGGCGAAGAGTCTGGGCTGGAGGTTTTCAAAGCCGCCTTGAACAACGTGATGCCTGGTGTAGAAGTTAAGAGTCGCCGTGTAGGTGGTGCTACTTTTCAAGTACCCATTGAGGTGGCTCCTAAGCGTCGCGAAGGTCTAGGCATCCGTTGGATCATTAAGTATTCTCAATCACGAAATGGGAAATCGATGAAGGAGAAGTTGGCTGCAGAGCTAATGGCTGCTTCAAGAGGAGAAGGAGGAGCTGTGAAGAAGAAAGACGATACTCACCGCATGGCAGAAGCCAATAAAGCATTCTCTCATTTCCGTTTCTAATCCGTTTCACCGCACTATTCAAAAACCATATAACGGGAAAAGTCAGTTATGGAATATAATCGTCGCGTATCCCTTGAGAAAACTCGCAACATTGGTATTTCTGCTCACATCGACGCAGGAAAAACTACTACCACTGAGCGGGTCTTGTTCTATACCGGTATCTCGCACAAGATAGGTGAGGTGCACGACGGAGCTGCCACCATGGACTGGATGGAGCAGGAACAGGAGCGTGGTATTACCATTACTTCTGCTGCAACCACTACCTTTTGGCGCTACCAAGATACGGAGCACCGTATCAACATCATTGATACTCCTGGGCACGTTGACTTTACTGTAGAGGTAGAGCGTTCCCTTCGTGTATTGGACGGTGCCATCATGCTTTACTGTGCTGTGTCTGGGGTTGAGCCTCAGTCAGAGACTGTTTGGCGTCAAGCTGAAAAATACCGAGTTCCTCGGATTGGTTTTGTAAATAAGATGGACCGGTCTGGTGCTGACTTTTTTGAAGTAGTCAAGCAGATCAAGGACATGTTGGGAGGTAACCCTGTACCCATCCAAATTCCTATCGGTGCCGAAGCTGAATTTAAAGGTGTCGTAGACCTTTTAGACAAGAAGGCCATCGTATGGAATGAGGAGGATATGGGAATGACCTATGAGGAGATTGAAATTCCCGAAGACCTAGAGGAAACGGTTGAAGAGTGGCGTACCAAGCTGATTGAAGCTGTAGCGGAGTATGATGAGGCCATTCTTGAAAAATATTTTGAGGACCCTGATAGCATTACTCGTGAGGAGGTGATTTCAGCTCTTCGCGCGGCTACTCTTGATATGGCTATCCAGCCATTGATGTGTGGTTCTGCCTTCAAACACAAAGGAGATCAGGCACTGCTTGATGCAGTTTGTTCATTGCTGCCTTCTCCATTGGATATGCCCCCCGTGGAAGGAGAGAATCCTGATACTGGAGACAAGGAAGTTCGTAAAGCGGATCCTGAAGACCACTTCGCAGCCTTGGCCTTTAAGATCATGACTGACCCTTACGTAGGTCGTCTTGCATTTTTCCGCGCCTATTCTGGTCGTTTGGAAGCTGGTAGCTATATATTGAATAATCGTTCTGGTAAAAAAGAACGTATCAGCCGTCTGCTTCAGATGCACTCCAATAAGCAGCAACCTATTGAGTTTGTTGAGTCTGGGGACATCGCTGCCGCAGTAGGATTCAAAGAAATCCGTACCGGTGATACCCTTACTGACTTGAATCACCCCTTGATTCTCGAGGCAATCAGCTTCCCTGATCCGGTGATCAAGTTGGCGGTGGAGCCTAAATCTCAAAAGGATGAGGCGAAGCTTTCGACCGGATTGGCCAAGCTTTCTGAAGAAGATCCGACTTTCCAAGCATCTACTGACGAGGAAACTGGCCAGACCATCATCGCAGGTATGGGAGAGCTTCACCTTGAAATCATTGTAGACCGACTACGTCGTGAATTCAAGGTTGAAGTCAACCAGGGACAGCCTCAGGTATCTTACCGTGAAGCCATCACCGATACCATCACTCACCGCGAAGTTTACAAGAAGCAAACAGGTGGACGTGGTAAATTTGCCGACATTCAGGTGGAAGTAGGACCTTCTACTGATCCTGACAAGGAGCCATTCCAATTCCTAGACGAGATCAAAGGGGGTAACATTCCTCGTGAGTTTATTCCTTCGGTTCAGAAGGGGTTCGAAGCCGCAATGAACGAAGGTGTACTAGCAGGTTTTCCCATTACTAGCTTGCGTGTTCGCTTGTTTGATGGAAGCTTCCACCCTGTTGACTCTGACCAGTTGTCTTTTGAGACAGCAGCTAAATTGGCCTTCCGTACTGCCTGTCGTCAGGCTGGTGCAATCTTGATGGAGCCTATCATGGCCGTTGAGGTAGTGACACCTGAAGACTACATGGGTAGTGTGGTAGGTGACTTGAACCGTCGCCGTGGTAAAATTGGCGAAATGGGTGACCGTGGTAATTCCAAAGTCATCAAAGCCAGTGTGCCTCTCTCAGAGATGTTTGGTTATGTAACAGAATTGAGGACCATCTCCTCAGGGCGTGCTACCTCTACCATGCAATTCTCTCACTATGAAGCAACTCCAAGGGGCGTTCAAGAAGAGGTACTATCCAAGATTAAAGGTGTAACCGCATAGGTAAATCCTATTGTGGAATAAATCGATAGCAAATGACCCAGAAGATTCGCATTAAGCTCAAGTCCTACGATCACAATCTGGTAGATAAGTCTGCGGAGAAAATCGTACGGACCGTAAAAGGCACCGGAGCCATTGTTAGTGGTCCCATCCCATTGCCTACTGAGCGTTCCATTATTACGGTCAACCGTTCCCCACACGTCAATAAGAAGTCACGGGAGCAGTTCGAAATTAGTTCTTACAAACGCTTGATCGATATCTTCAGCTCAAGCTCCAAGACCGTTGACGTATTGATGAAGCTGGAATTGCCCAGTGGAGTTGACGTTGAAATCAAAGTGTAAGAACGGGTTCTATCTAACGCACAGTCTGGGCTAGGTTTCAGACGCCTAGACTGTGCTTTGCTTTATTAATTTTCAATAAAAAAAAGATGGCAGGAATCATCGGCAAGAAAGTAGGGATGACCAGCGTCTTCGATGAAAATCGGAGGAGCATTGCCTGTACTCTGATATACGCAGAACCCAACGTTGTTACCCAGATTAAAAGCAGCGACGCTCGTGAAAACGGCAAAACTGATGGGTATGACGCAGTTCAGCTGGCCTTCGATGAGGCAAAGGAAAAGAATACCTCAAAAGCAATGATGGGGCACTTTTCCCGAGCGGGCACTACTCCTAAGCGCAAGTTAGCAGAGTTCCAATTTGAAGATTCTGAGCTCCAATTGGGGGACACGATTAGTGTAGATCTCTTCGAAGAAGGTGAATTTGTAGACGTCGTAGGGGTTTCTAAGGGTAAAGGGTTTCAAGGTGTTGTCAAACGTCACGGATTTAGTGGTGTAGGTGGCCGTACCCACGGTCAGCACAACCGGGAACGCGCGCCAGGATCTATTGGTAATGCGTCTACACCTTCTAGGGTATTTCCTGGAATGCGCATGGCTGGTCGTACAGGTACAGACCGTATCAAGGTGCAGAACTTACGCGTTGTAAAGGTTATCCCTGAGAAAAATCTTCTCGTGGTTTCTGGTTCGATACCTGGCCACAAGGGTTCATATGTCATAGTAGAGAAGTAAGATGGAAGTAGCAGTATACAACATCCAAGGCGAAGATACTGGACGTCGGGTCAACTTATCTGAGAGTGTTTTCTCACTAGAAAACCCCAATGATCACGCGATCTATCTAGATGTCAAACAGTTGTTAGCTAATCGCCGCCAAGGTACCCACAAAGCCAAGGAGCGTGGAGAGGTACACGGAACCAACAAGAAGCCTTTTCGCCAGAAAGGAACAGGAAATGCCCGTCAGGGTGACCGCAAGTCTCCTTTGTTCCGCCATGGTGGTCGTATCTTCGGACCCCGCCCACGTAGCTATGGCTTTAGTCTCAATAAGAAGGTGAAGCAACTGGCTCGCCAGAGTGCCCTTACTTACAAGGTGCGTGATGAAGCGATCAGAGTGGTTGAAGATCCCACTTCTGCTTTCTCGGAAGGACCTAAGACCAAGAGCTACTTTGGTATGCTAAAAGGCCTTGAGCTAGATACTCGCAAGACCTTGTTGGTTACTGGAGGACATAGCCCAAACCTGTTTCTTTCAGCGAGAAACTTGCCCAAAGCAGACGTAACGACTGCTTCAGATTTGAATACTTACCAGATTCTACATGCCGACGTGTTGATCCTCACAGAGGAGGCGGTAAGCGCTTTACACGAGCGGTTCGAGAAAAAGGAAAAAGCCGCTGTGGCCGGCTAGTTGTTAACCGTTAATGCATCGAAACGATGAGCATCCTTAAACGTCCGATCATCACGGAAAAAACTACCTACCTAACCGACGACCGTGGTTTGCCTCAATACGCATTTGAGGTAGACCTGAGCGCCACTAAAGGTGAAATCAAGGCCGCGGTAGAAGAGGTATACGAAGTGAACGTTGATCGGGTCAATACCATGATCGTACGCGGGAAAATGCGCTCTCGCTATTCTAAGCGAGGCGTGATCACCGGTAAGTCCCCTAATTACAAGAAGGCATTCGTGACCCTGGCTGAAGGCGAGGAGATCGATTTCTACAGACATATCTAGTTCGTTATTCAGGCTATTGGCTAGTCCCCCCCGTCGGATGAGAATCGGTAGCCGCAATGAAAATTGAAAGATGGGAGTTAGAAAACTTAAACCAACTACGCCAGCTTCTCGCAATCGCTCGGTCTCTGACTTTTCAGAGATCACCAAGAGTCGTCCCGAGAAGTCTTTGGTGGAGCCTATAAAGAAAAGCGGTGGGCGTAACAACCAAGGTCGCCTTACCTCACGCCAACGTGGAGGTGGCCATAAGCGTCGCTATCGCGTAATTGACTTCAAGCGAGATAAGCGTGATATCCCAGCCGTAGTAGAGGCTATTGAGTACGATCCTAACCGCTCTGCTCGCATCGCTTTACTGAAGTATGAGGATGGAGAAAAGCGTTACATCATTGCTCCTCGCCGCTTAACAGTAGGCGCTCAGGTAATTACTTCTGAAAAGGCAGAGCCTGCAGTAGGTAACGCAATGCCAATGAAGAACATTCCTCTGGGTACGGCTCTCCATTGTATCGAGCTTTATCCAGGTAAAGGAGCCGCGATGGTTCGCAGTGCAGGTGTATTTGCGACTCTAACTGCTCGTGAGGGTAAGTATGTTGTGCTTCGCCTTCCTTCTGGAGAGACTCGCATGGTGTTGGGAACTTGTCTTGCTACTATTGGTGAGGTAGGGAATCAAGAGCATCAGAATATCATCTCAGGAAAGGCTGGACGCAGCCGCTGGTTGGGACGTCGTCCTCGCACCCGTGGTGTAGC
Organism: uncultured Bacteroidia bacterium; assembly: GCA_964521065.1. Classification (GTDB taxonomy): domain Bacteria; phylum Bacteroidota; class Bacteroidia; order J057; family J057; genus CAYVAP01. The sequence goes on from CAZFPQ010000007.1 coordinate 15,801, forward strand.
CATGAACCCGGTCGATCACCCCATGGGTGGTGGTGAAGGCCGCTCCTCTGGTGGTCACCCACGGAACCGCAACGGTCTGCCAGCCAAAGGCTACAAGACCCGTGCTAAGAAGAAAGGTTCTAGTCGCTTGATTATCAGCCGTAAGAAAAAGCGTAAATAAGCATAAAGCTCAAAGTTAATGAATCAAAGTGCTGCGCATTGCTTCAACTTTGATCTTTAAAACCGAAACTCATATGTCAAGGTCGCTAAAAAAAGGTCCCTTTATAGATCCAAAATTGGAGCGCAAGATCCTGCGGATGAATGAGGGAAATCAGAAGAAGTTGGTGAAGACTTGGGCGCGTCGCTCCATGATCTCCCCGGACTTCGTTGGACATACAATCGCCGTCCACAATGGGAATAAGTTTATCCCTGTGTACGTCACTGAAAACATGGTTGGTCACAAGCTTGGAGAATTTGCTCCTACCCGTACCTTCCGTGGCCATGCTGGAGGCAAAAAAGATAAAAGGAGATAATCATGGCGGAGAACGTTAAAATGACCCGAAAGGAGAAGATCGCAGCTGGTGTGCCCAAGCCGCCCAAGCGTAAGCGTACCCGTGCGATTGACCTCAAAGAAAATAAGGCCGATGTGGCCAAAGTTACCCTGCGTAACTACCGATCTTCAGCGCGCAAGATGCGCATGGTGGTAGATCAGATTCGCGGCATGGAAGTCTTTCACGCCATGAACGTTTTGAAATTTACTTCCAAAGGCGCAGCACCAGCTGTATTGCGACTGTTGCGTTCAGCTATTGCCAGCTTTGAAGAGAAGTTTGATCCCGAGCGGGTAGATGTAGGTACTCACTATGTGAAAGAGGCTTACGTTGATGGCGCTCGAATGCTCAAGCGCTTGCGCCCCGCTCCTCAGGGCCGAGCCCACCTGATCCGTAAGCGTTATTGCCACGTTACTTTGGTGATCGATTACATTCCTGAAGAAGATTCGGATCATGAATCAGAGGATGAAGATTAACTATAAAGCTTAGTACTTTGGGACAAAAGACACATCCGATAGGACTGCGGCTCGGCATCATTAAAGGTTGGGAATCCAACTGGTTTGGTGGCAAAGACTTTTCCGATAAGCTTGTTGAAGACGAGCAGATCCGGGCCTACCTTAACGCTCGTATCCCTCGTGGGGGTATATCCAAGATCGTAATTGAGCGGACTCTTCGTAAGATTACCATTACTATCCATACCTCTCGCCCTGGAATTGTGATTGGTAAAGGAGGGAAAGAAGTAGATAAGCTTCGCGAAGAGATCAAAAAGATCACCAACAAGGACGTACAGATCAATATCTATGAGATCAAGCGCCCAGAGTTGGATGCTACCTTAGTTGGTCAACAAATTGCTCAGCAGCTAGAAGGCCGGGTATCTTTTCGCCGTGCCATGAAATCAGCCCTGGCTTCGTCTATGCGGGCTGGTGCTGAAGGAATCAAAATCATGTGCTCTGGACGTTTAGGAGGAGCTGAAATGGCTCGTACTGAGCAGTACAAGCAAGGTCGTATTCCTCTTCAAACCCTGCGGGCTAACATCGATTATGCCTTGGTTGAAGCTAAGACCATCTACGGAATCATTGGTGTAAAGGTCTGGATCTTCACTGGTGAAGTATATGGTAAGGTTGACCTATCTCCACAAGAACGCAACGACCGCAAGCGCGGTGGCGGCGGCGGTCGCAAGCGTGGAGGAAGAAGATAAACATTAGGTTTAAAGGAATAATTTGATAGCATCATGCTACAGCCTAGAAAAGTAAAACGCCGTAAGGTTCAGAAAGGTCGGATTAAGGGCAATGCCCAGCGAGGCGCTGAAATTGCTTTTGGTACTTACGCCATAAAAGCCCTCGAACCCGGTTTTATTACCTCACGTCAGATTGAAGCTTGCCGTATCACTATTTCTCGTGCCATGAAGCGTGAAGGAAATATGTGGATTCGAATCTTCCCTGACAAACCCGTTACCAAGAAGCCTGCTGAGGTACGTATGGGTAAGGGTAAGGGTAATCCTGAATACTGGGCGGCTGTGATCAGACCTGGTCGCATCCTTTTTGAAATCGATGGGGTTCCTGAAAATGTAGCTCGTGAAGCACTTCGCTTGGCAGCTAACAAGCTACCCCTAAAGTCCAAATTCATTGTCCGTCGCGACCTCCAACAAGTAACTTGATATGAAGGCCAACGAAATACGCGAGCTTACGCTCGACGAAATTACCGCCCGGATAAAGGAGGATGAGGAAAACTTGATGCGCTTGCGCCTCAATCACGCCGTTTCCTCTATCGAACGTCCTTCTGAAATTCAACGTCTTCGTCGTACGATTGCTCGGCTGAAGACCATTCTAAGAGAAAGAGAATCAGAGCAAGCTAGCAACGAACAAGCGTCATGAGTGAAGTAGAAGCTACCCAAGATAATGTTGCCCGCAACCTTCGCAAAGTGCGGGTAGGCCGGGTGACCAGCGATAAGATGGACAAGTCCATCACCGTAGCCGTTGAGCGCTTTGTGAAGCACCCAATCTACGGAAAATTTGTGCGGAATACCTCCAAGTTCGTTGCTCATGATGAGCAAAACGATGCACGTGAAGGAGATACCGTACGCATCATGGAGACCCGTCCCCTTAGCAAGCGTAAGCGCTGGCGTTTGGTGGAAGTGGTTGAGAGAGCCAAGTAAAATTCTGGCTTCCTATCCATCGGATTTCCTTTAGTCTTTTGTCTCGACCTTATAAGATTGTCAACCGATGATACAACAAGAGTCCCGGCTAAGAGTAGCCGACAACAGTGGAGCCAAGGAGTTGCTCTGTATCCGGGTACTGGGAGGTACCGGTAAACGCTACGCCAGAATTGGCGATCGTATCGTGGCTTCAGTGAAATCTGCTGATCCTAATTCAAATGTGAAGAAAGGTGATGTGGTAAAGGCGGTAGTCGTTCGTACCCGTAAGGAATTGCGTCGCAAAGATGGATCTTACATCCGCTTTGATGACAATGCAGCGGTCCTACTCGCCAACGACGGAGGCCCACGTGGCACCCGTATTTTTGGTCCCGTGGCTCGTGAGCTACGTGATAAGAACTACATGAAGATTGTATCCCTGGCCCCAGAGGTACTTTAAAGAATTGAAAGAGATGGCTAATAAGCTGCATATCAAAAAAGATGACATCGTCCGCGTAATTAGCGGTGCCGACAAAGGCAAGGAAGGCCGTGTCATGCAAGTCTTCCCTGTAAAGCAACGGGCCATCGTGGAAGGTGTGCGCTTGGTAATCAAGCACCAACGACCTAGTCAGGATAACCCTGATGGTGGCCGAATCGAACAGGAAGCGAGCATTCATATCTCCAACCTGATGTTGCTGGACCCAGCTACCAAAGAGCCTACCCGCATTGGCCGTAAGCGCAATGAGGATGGCAAAGGATGGGTCCGATACGCAAAAAAATCCGGTGAGATTTTTAAATAAATAACCGGTCAGGAAAGGTACTTAGCCAGACTTACTGAGTTGAGTAAACCTCCTGGTCTCAATTAGTTTCAAATATGTCTAACGAAACGAGGCTTTATAAGCGCTACAAAGAGCAGATCGTCTCTGCCTTGAACGAGCAATTCAAATACGATTCGATCATGCAGGTACCTCGCCTGGAGAAGATCGTGTTGAATCGTGGTGTGGGCGATGCCGTAGGTGATAAAAAGTTGATTGACGCTGCGGTGGAAGAACTAGGACTGATCAGCGGACAGCGCCCAATCGTGACCTTGGCCAAGAAGTCCATCTCTAACTTTAAGTTGCGTGATGGAATGCCAATTGGAGCAAAGGTGACTCTTCGGAAGACCATGATGTACGAATTTCTGGACCGCTTCATTAATGTAGCTACTCCACGGATTCGCGACTTCCGCGGTATTCCTGTTAAGGGATTTGATGGTCGAGGCAACTTTACCATGGGTATCAAGGAGCAGATCATATTCCCCGAGATTAACTTGGAAAAAATAAACCGAATCTCAGGTATGGACATCACGTTTGTGACTTCCGCCCAAACCGATGAGGAAGCTTTCCAGTTACTCAAGCTTTTTGGCATGCCTTTCCAAAACGTCAAGAAAAAAGAAGAAGCTCAAGCATCTTAAAGTTATGGCAAGAAAATCAGCAATTGCCCGTCAAGAAAAGCGCGAAAAACTCGTAGCTCGCTACGCCGAGAAACGTCGTCACTTGAAAGATATCGGAGACTACCAAGGCTTGGCGTTGCTCCCTCGCAACTCCTCGCCCGTGCGTTTGCACAACCGTTGCAAGCTGACTGGTCGTCCACGTGGGTATATCCGTCGCTTTGGTATTTCCCGCATCAAATTCCGCGAACTAGCGTTGCAAGGTAAAATTCCTGGAGTAAAGAAAACGAGCTGGTAATTATGAATACCGATCCAATAGCCGATTACCTAACCCGTATCCGCAATGCGCAGCGGGCTGGACATAAAGTTGTAGATATCCCTGCTTCTAACCTGAAAAAGGAAATTACTCGTGTATTGCACGAGCAGGGATACATCCGAAAGTACAAGTTCATCGAGGAAGGACCTCAGGGGCTGATCAAAATTGCCCTTAAGTATGATCGCCAGAGCCGTCGGCCAGCTATCTCCTCCCTACAACGAGTAAGTAAGCCTGGTTTACGTAAGTATTCCAAAGTAAAGGCCTTGCCAAGAGTCATGAATGGACTTGGAGTAGCCATCGTTTCTACCCCAAAGGGTGTAATGACGGATAAAAATGCTCGCCAAGAAAACGTGGGCGGAGAGGTATTGTGTTACGTTTATTAATGTCTGCTGAATTTAACTTGTTATCAAGCTAATACAGAGACGTAAGCAAAAAAACTATGTCCCGAATAGGTAAACAACCCATTAGCCTCCCCAAGGGCGTCACCTTTAGCGTGGATAAGTCCAACGTAGTTACCATCAAAGGTCCGAAAGGTGAATTGACTCAAGCTGTGGACCCTGATATCAAGGTGGAGCTAGAGGATGGTCAAGTGGTAGTTAATCGTCTGACTGAGCAAAAGCGCCACAAGTCGATGCACGGTCTGTACCGTACCTTGATTAATAACATGGTGCAGGGGGTATCAGAAGGATACAAGACCATCATGGAAGTACATGGTGTAGGTTACAAAGCCGATGTGAAAGGCAGTCAGTTAGAACTGGCTTTAGGCTTTTCTCACCCTATCGTCATGGTCTTGCCACCTGAGATAACTGCTAGCTCTGAAACCAAACGTGGTGAAGCTCCAGTGATTACACTGGAAAGCCATGACAAGCAGTTGCTCGGACAGGTAGCCGCAAAGATTCGTTCATTTCGTCCGCCAGAGCCATATAAGGGCAAGGGTATTCGTTTCCGTGGGGAGCAAATACGTCGTAAAGCAGGTAAAGCAGGCGGTAAGTAATAGTCAAACTAAGCAGGAGTTGAGGATTCGGTAGCTGGAGGCCTTATTCAGGCAACTGTAGCTGGGCAGCCGGATAGCTTACTCAGGCAAAATCATACAGCTAAAATGGGTAAACCCACTTATAAAGTAGCTAGGCGGAATCGAATTCGTAAACGCCTCAGAGCCAAGGTTAAAGGCACGTCAGAAATGCCGCGATTGGCTGTTTTTCGAAGCAACCAGCAGATCTATGCACAGGTGATTGATGACCGAAAAGGTCACACCTTGGCAAGTTGTTCTTCTCGACATAAAGACCTAAATTTGCAGGCACTTTCAAGAATTGAGCAGAGCCGCGAAGTAGGTAAAAAGCTTGCTGAAATGGCTAAGGCCAACGGTGTAGAGCAAGTAGTTTTCGACCGAGGAGGTTATCGTTATCATGGTCGAGTAAAGGCACTGGCAGAAGGTGCTCGTGAAGGTGGCCTCAAATTCTAAGGAACGCTATGAATATCCCAAATGAAATTCGCGTCAAGAGCAGTGATGTAGAGCTCGAAGAGCGAGTAGTAAAAATAAAGCGCGTTGCCAAGGTGGTCAAAGGTGGCCGTCGATTCAGCTTCAGTGCCATTGTTGTTGTTGGCAACGGACAAGGTATTGTTGGGTATGGACTAGGCAAAGCCAATGAGGTTACTGATGCCATTGCGAAGGGTGTGGACGATGCCAAGAAAAACCTTATCAAGGTCAATATCTTGAAGGGTACCATCCCTCACGAAAGCCTTACCAAATACGGAGCTGCAAAGGTACTATTGCGACCTGCATCTCCAGGTACTGGGGTATTGGCAGGTGGTGCAATGCGTGCTGTACTAGAGGCAGCTGGCATTCATGATGTGATTGGAAAGAGCCTAGGTTCTTCTAATCCTCACAACGTGGTCAAGGCTACTTTCAAGGCTTTGGCAGAAATGAAGATGCCTCACCAATTTGCTAAGAAGCGAGGTATTGATCTTGGCAGAGTATTCAACGGTTAAGCAGTTTTACCATGTACCCTAAGGTAAGAGTCACCCAGGTTAGAAGCCTGATCAATCGCCCCAAGGACCAGAAAGCCACTATGGCTGCCTTGGGCATCAAGAAAATGAACGGGACTGTTGAAAAAGAGTGTACTCCCCAAATATTGGGCATGCTCAAAAAAGTGTCCCACTTGGTAATCATCGAAGAGGTTTAGGAAGCATGAAATTACATTCGATAAAGCCAGCGAGCGGATCCACTAAAAACCGTAAACGGGTAGGACGTGGGCAAGGAAGTGGACGAGGAGGAACTTCTACTCGTGGTCATAAAGGAGCCCAATCGCGCAGTGGTTATAAATATCGCCCTTGGTTTGAGGGTGGCCAGATGCCTTTGCAGCGTCGTATCCCTAAGTTTGGATTTAAAAATCCAGGACGAGTTGAGTATCGTGTTATCAACTTAGACAACATTCAGGAGCTACTGAATCAGTATCCTTCAGATGTAGTTGACCACCAATACTTGAAAGATCACGGAATTATTTCCAACAATTCCAAGTTGGTCAAAGTCCTTGGACGTGGGGAAATCACCTCGAAGGTTGAGGTTAAGCTGGATCGCTTCAGTAAAAGCGCAAAGTCAGCGATAGAAGCGGCCGGTGGATCCGTCACCGAGATTAAACCCGCTGTAGAGGAAAAAGAAGAAGCACAAGACTAAAACGGCACCTTGCCGCTGAATAAAAAGGCATGAAGAATCTCATTCAGACGCTTAGAAACATCTTTAAGATTTCGGAACTCAAAAACCGAATCATTTACACGGTGTTGCTACTGGCGGTTTATCGTCTTGGGACATTCATCATCTTACCTGGCATCAATTCTGAAGCATTGCAAGCCAGTTTAGGTGGGGGAAGTGGCCCTGGAGGAAACCTGCTAGACCTGTTTAACACTTTTCTAGGAGGCGCATTCAATCGCGGATCCATTTTGGCTTTGGGCATCATGCCTTATATCTCCGCCTCAATTGTGGTCCAGTTGTTGGGAGCGGTACTCCCTTCTATTCAGCGTTTGAGAATGGAGGGTGAAAGTGGTCAGAAGAAAATGAACCAGATTACCCGCTATTTAACCGTAGCGATTACCCTGGGTCAGGCCGCAAGTTACATCACCTTCCTCAGAGGGTCTTTCCCTGGAGCGATTACTGGATCATCTACCTTCTTCTGGATTACCAGTACGGTGATTCTCACCGCTGGGACGTTATTCCTGGTATGGTTGGGAGAACGGATCACTGATAATGGAATAGGAAACGGTGTTTCTCTATTGATCATGATTGGTATCATCAGTGGATTCCCCGCAGCGATTATCCAGGAGTCAAGTTCTACCCTACCTATGATTTTCTTTATTGAAATTCTAGCTCTGGGAGTAGTAACGATGGCGGTAGTAGCCTTAACTCAGGCAACCAGGAAGATTCCGATTAACTATGCCCGGCAGATGATGGGTAACCGGATTGGACAACTTGGTAAAGGTAATGCTGCAAGGCAGTACATCCCCTTGAAAGTAAACTCAGCTGGGGTTATGCCGATCATTTTCGCTCAGGCGATCATGTTCTTGCCTACTACGTTGATTCAATTCTCTGGAGCTGAATCTTTATCAGGTGTCGCAGCGGCCTTGAGTGATTATACCGGATTCTGGTATAACCTAGTCTTCTTCCTGATGATCATAATCTTTACCTACTTCTACACGGCTATTACCGTGAATCCTAACGAGATTGCTGATCAGCTGAAGCGGAATGGAGGGTTTATTCCGGGAGTGAAGCCTGGTAAAAAGACCGCCTCCTATATCGATACAGTATTATCCAGGATTACACTTCCTGGCTCCATATTTCTTGCCTTCGTGTCCATTTTCCCTGCCATTGCAACTGTATTAGGAACCACAAGTGGTTTTGCCCAGTTTTTTGGAGGAACTACTTTGCTGATCATGATCGGTGTGGTACTGGATACTTTGCAGCAAATTGAGAGCTACTTATTGATGCGCCATTACGATGGCTTGATGCAAAGTGGCCGAGTCAAGGGTAGAGCAAGAGGAGGAATAGCAGTATAGACCATGGCTGAACGTCCCACGGTAAAGAGTGAAGAGGAAATTGAGCTGATTCGGGAGAGCTCCCGGTTGGTAGGCATGACCTTGGGAGAGGTGAAAAAGCATATCCGTCCAGGGATTTCTACCCTGGAGTTGGATACGATAGCAGAAGAGTTTATCCGAGATCACGGGGCAATTCCTGCTTTTAAAGATTACGCTCCTGGATTTAGCCAAACTCCTTTTCCTGGTACTCTCTGTACTTCTATTAATGAGGTAGTTGTGCATGGAATGCCTTCTGGACAGTCCTTTTTGAAAGATGGAGACATCATCTCGGTAGACTGTGGTGTACTTAAGAATGGATATTACGGGGATTCTGCTTATACCTTTGCTGTTGGGGAGATTGCTCCCAAGGTGCGGCAGTTGATGAAAGTAACCAAGGAGTCTCTTTATAAGGCCATTGAAAAGGCTGTAGCAGGAAATAGACTCGGTGAGATCTCTAGTGCAGTCCAGCGACATGTTGAAGGGTACGGATATAGTGTGGTGCGCGAGATGGTTGGACATGGTTTGGGTCAGAATTTACACGAACCTCCTGAGGTACCTAATTATGGCCGCCGTCGGTCTGGACCCAAGTTGCAAGCAGGTTGGGTAATTGCGATCGAGCCCATGATCAACCTTGGGAAGAGATACATAGATGTGGATGAAAATGACGGGTGGACGGTCTTTGCTACCGATCATCTTCCTAGCGCTCACTATGAGCACTGTGTGGTAATTAGAAAAGGAAAAGCTGAGATTCTCTCAACTTTTGAATATATAGAAAACGAGGAAGCCGTACTTACCAGTTGAGTGCTTTCCTTGTTAATTTGTTTTAAACCGGTTTTGATCTGGTAGCTCCAGATCATGTATTAGAACTTAAAGCTTAGTGTTTTGGCCAAACAACCAGCTATTAAAGTCGATGGAGAGGTAGTAGAAGCATTGCCTAATGCTACCTTCCGAGTACGACTAGAAAATGGACATGAGCTACTGGCTCATATTGCAGGAAAGATGCGTATGCACTACATTCGCATCCTCCCTGGAGACCGTGTCGCTTTGGAGATCCCTCCTTATGACTTGTCGAAAGGGCGAATCGTTTACCGTTACAAATAAACTGACTCAGTTTTAACATAAATTTTAGCGCAATGAAAGTAAGAGCATCTATCAAGAAGCGCAGCTCTGATGACAAAATCATTCGTCGCAAGGGGAAGCTTTACGTGATCAACAAGAAGAACCCTAAGCACAAGCAACGACAAGGGTAAAAATTAAGATACCATGGCAAGGATCTCAGGTGTAGACTTACCTAAAAATAAGCGTGGAGTCATAGGATTGACCTATATTTTCGGAATCGGCAACACCCTGTCGGGTGAGATTTTGGACAAGGCGGGTATAGACCATGACAAGCGTGTAAGAGATTGGAGCGACGACGAGGTCGTCCGCATTCGCCGAATCATCGGTGACGAATACAAAGTAGAAGGAGCTCTACGTGGCGAAATTCAAGGAAACATCAAGCGTCTGATGGATATCGGTTGCTACCGTGGCCTGCGTCATCGTAAAGGACTGCCTCTACGTGGTCAAAGTACCAAAACCAATGCGCGTACCCGCAAGGGCAAAAAGCGTACGGTTCCTGGTAAAAAGAAAGTTGGTAAATAAAAAAACCAGTAGCAAGCAATGGCAAAGTCAAGACAAAGTTCTGCTAAAAAGAAAAAGCGCGTTGACCCTACTGGCCAGGTGCATATCAGTTCTTCTTTCAACAACATCATTATCACCATCACAGATATGGCAGGTAATACCATTAGTTGGTCTGCTGCGGGTAAGATGGGATTCCGAGGTTCTAAGAAGAACACCCCTTATGCTGCTCAAGTCGCAGCTACGGATTGTGCCAAGAAGGCCTACGATATGGGCTTACGTCGTGTTGAGGTATTTGTAAAGGGAACTGGCTCTGGTCGTGAGTCTGCCATCCGTGCGGTAAGCGCATCTGGCATTGAAGTGACCATGATCCAAGATATTACCCCTTTACCTCATAACGGATGTCGCCCTCCCAAGCGTCGCCGCGTTTGATTTCAATTTTTATTGGTGTGGTCGAAGGATAATACGTTGCCGTCTTAATTCGACCCCCTATTTTCATCATTTTAATTCCACCGATGGCAAGATATAGAGGACCCAAAGATAGAATCGCCCGTAAGTTTGGCGAACCGATTTTCGGACCCAGCAAGGCTCTGGATCGTCGTAAAACCCCTCCCGGACAACACGGTAGAGGACGTCGCCGCAAAGTTTCTGAATACGGCCAGCAATTGGCCGAGAAGCAAAAGGCAAAATATACCTATGGACTACTTGAAAAGCAGTTCCGTAATACCTTCACCAAGGCCGCTAAAGCCAAAGGAGTAACTGGTACCGTATTCCTTCAGCTGTTGGAATCCCGGATGGACAACCTGGTTTTCCGCATGGGATTTGCTCCTACTAGAAGAGCCGCTCGACAATTGGTGAATCATAAACACTTTACGCTCAACGGAGTCGTTACTAATATACCATCTGTCCTAATTCAGCCTGGAGATGTGATTGAGGTACGCGAGAAAAGCCGCAATCTTGAGGTAATCAACGAACAGCTTGGTCGCTCAAAGCGTTTTTCTTGGGTAGATGTGAACGGGAAGGACTATCGAGGCATATTCCTCAACTATCCTGACCGTGAGGAGATTCCCGAAAAGATCAACGAACAGTTGATTGTAGAACTTTATTCGAAATAATCGCTAGATTTACGTTTTATCGAAAGGATAAACACCATATGGCACTGTTGAATTTTCAAATGCCTGAAAAAGTCGTTCTCGAAAAGGACAACGACTTTTTCGGGCGCTTCCTGCTCCGTCCCCTCGAACGCGGTTATGGTATTACCGTTGGTAACGCCTTGCGGCGGGTTCTACTTTCCTCTTTGGAAGGTTATGCCATTACCATGATCAAAATTCCTGGCGTAGACCATGAGTTTTCTGTAGTACCAGGAGTCATTGAAGACGTGACTGAGATCATTCTGAACCTGAAGGCAGTGCGTCTTAAGAAAGTAGGTGAAGGAGATGAGAAAATCTTTGTTTCCGTACGTGGAAAAGAAACCTTTACTGCCGGAGACATTGGTGAGCAAAATACGACCTATGAGGTGACTAATCCTGATCACGTGATTGCTCGCCTTGATCCCAAAACTCAGTTTGACATCGAGCTGACGATTAGCCGGGGAAGAGGGTATGTGCCTGCTGAGGAAAATAAGGTCTTAAATAGCACCATCGGAGAAATTGCGATCGATGCTATTTTTACTCCAATTCGCAATGTCAGCTACCATGTAGAAGACTACCGGATCGAGCAAAAGACTGACTACGAACAACTCGAATTGGTGGTAGAGACTGATGGAACCATTGATTCTGAGTCAGCGCTCAAAGAGTCTGCCAACATCCTGCTTCGTCATCTGATGTTATTCTCTGATGATAAGATAGCACTGCAGTCTGAAGAGCCAGAGAAGGAAGAGCCAGTTGATGAGAACTTCCTGCAGATGCGCAAGTTGCTCAAGACTCCTCTTTCAGAGCTCGATTTGTCCGTCAGGGCTTACAACTGCCTAAAAGCAGCTGATATCAAAACCCTAGGTGACCTGGTTAGCTATAACATTGCTGATCTATTGAAGTTCCGGAACTTTGGTAAAAAGTCTCTAACTGAGTTAGAAGAGCTGGTAGCAGACAAAAACCTTAGCTTTGGTATGGAAGTAGGCAAGTATCGCCTAGAAGAAGACTAAGAATTCATTCCGCCGACTACTTGACTAAGCCTTGAGTAGTCGGCTTCCTTTTTCGTTCTGTTACATTTTTATTTACTCATTGCCCATGGGATTATGACTCCTAGAGAAATGCCCATGGCAAATTAATTTAACAATGAGACACGGTAAGAAATTTAACCATCTGGGCCGCAAATCGGCTCACCGCAAGGCTATGCTGCGCAACATGGCCAACTCACTCATCGAGCACAAGCGCATCGTCACCACTACTCCTAAAGCGAAGGCTTTGAGAAAGTTCATTGAGCCCCTGGTAACAAAGGCTGTTCGTGACTTTAAAAAACAAGGTGGAGAGGTAAAGAAAAACCCTCACGCTCGTCGAGTTGTATTCTCTTATCTTAACAACAAAGAAGCGGTTACCGAACTGTTTGACAATATTGCTCAGACCGTCGGAGATCGCCCAGGCGGATATACCCGTATCCTTAAAATTGGTAACCGTCCCGGTGACAACGCGGACATGTCTTTCATCGAATTTGTTGACTTCAGTGAGTTTGATACTGGTAAGACTGGTTCAGGTTCTGGCAAGTCTCGTCGCCGTCGCCGCCGCCGAGGCAAGAAAGGAGGAGCTACTGAGCAGCAAGCTGCAGTAGAAACACAAGTGGAAGAAGTAATCACTGACGCAGAAGTAGTTGCAGAGGAAGCCGTAGAAGAAGTAGTCGACCAAGTAGAGGGGACTGTTGAAGAAGTGGTAGAGGAAACGGCAGCAGTGGTCGCAGAAGAGGTAGAGGAGGCTGTCGAAGAAACCACTATAGAAGATTCGCCTGCAGAGGATGGGGACGATTCTGAAGCATCAGGGGATGCTGAAGAGGATAAGTCCAAGGAATAATTGATACATTCATTTTCCCATTTTGAATAGTAAGCCCGCCTTTCGGCGGGCTTTTTTATTGGGTGGTCGATTGGGGAGGATGAGCTTTTGGGATTGGAATTCGCGAACCGTATTTTCCTTTGATAAACCAAAGCTAATTCTTATGAGACATCTGCTAAGCTACCTGTTTGTGACCCTATTGATGCTTAGCTGGGAGCCTATGAGTGCCCAGCGGAGAAAAAAGAGTGAACCGAGCCCTCCTGAGCCAATGGCCCAAATAGATGAAGATTTGTATGATGGGTTAACCTGGCGTAGTATTGGACCTTTTCGAGGAGGCCGTTCCGCTGCCGTGACGGGGGTTCCTGGCCAGCCAAATTTGTACTACTTTGGTGCTACAGGAGGAGGGGTATGGAGGACTCAAGATGGAGGCCAAACCTGGGTCAATATTTCGGATGGCTATTTTGGTGGCTCAATAGGAGCTGTAGCCGTGAGTGAGTGGGATCCTAACGTGATATATGTAGGAGGAGGAGAGGTAACGGTTCGAGGGAATGTCTCCTATGGATATGGAATGTGGAAATCTGTAGATGCTGGGAAGACTTGGACCCCAACAGGACTTGAAAATAGTCGCCATATTCCTCGCTTACGAATTCATCCTCGTAACCCTGATTTGGTCTATGCTGCGGTGATGGGAGATTTGTTTAAATCTAGTGAAGAGCGTGGCGTATATCGTTCCAAAGACGGAGGTAAAACCTGGGAAAAAATCCTATATGCCAATGCCGATGCGGGAGCGGTAGATTTAATCATGGATCCGACCAATCCACGTATTCTTTACGCCAGTACCTGGCGAATTCGACGTACTCCATATAGCCTTGAGTCAGGTGGCGAAGGCTCTGATTTGTATAAGTCTACTGATGGTGGAGATACCTGGACCAAGCTGACAGGACAAGATAATGGCCTGCCTAATGGCACCCTTGGTATCATAGGGGTAACGGTGTCCCCTGCCAACCCAGAGCGGGTTTGGGCCATTGTAGAAGCGGATAAAGGGGGGGTGTATCGGTCTGAAGATGGAGGGGAGAATTGGCAGCGGATCAATGAGAGCCGTGCTTTGCGCCAGCGGGCTTGGTACTATTCTCGGATTTATGCTGACTCCAAGGATCAGGATGTAGTGTACGTGATGAATGTTAACTACCATAAGTCGACTGATGGAGGACGTACTTTCAAGGCCTATAATGCTCCTCACGGAGATCACCACGACCTATGGATTGCACCAGAGGACCCTCAGCGAATGATCATCGCAGACGATGGCGGAGCACAAGTCAGTTTTGATGGGGGAGAAAATTGGTCTACTTATTACAACCAGCCAACAGCCCAATTTTATCGAGTGACCACGGATCAAAGTTTTCCTTATCGGATCTACGCTGCTCAGCAGGACAATTCTACCATCCGGATCAGTCACCGGACCAGTGGATTTTCCATTGGTGAGCGAGACTGGGAGCCTACGGCAGGAGGTGAAAGTGCTCACATCGCTCCAGACCCTAAGGACAATGAAGTTGTTTATGGAGGAAGCTACGGAGGCTTTCTCACCCGTGTAGACCACCGCAACGACAATACCCGCGCGATCAATGTCTGGCCAGATAATCCCATGGGTTACGGAGCAGAAGGGATGAAGTACCGTTTTCAATGGAATTTCCCCATCCTATTTTCCCCACATGATGATAATCGATTATACGCAGCTTCCAATCATTTACACGTCAGCACAGACGGTGGGGCCAGTTGGGAAATTATCTCGCCAGATTTGACCCGCAACGATTCCGCAAAGTTGGTTTCTTCGGGAGGACCGATTACCAAAGACAATACGGGGGTGGAGTATTATTGCACCATCTTTGCCGTGGCCGAATCTCCTACTGTAGAGGGGCTGATCTGGGCAGGCTCTGATGATGGGTTGATTCACCTAACCAGAGACGGGGGAGAAAACTGGGAGAATGTCACTCCTCCTAGCTCTTTGATGCCTGAATGGACCATGATCAACAGCATCGATGTAGACCCATTTCACGAGGGAGGAGTCTACGTAGCAGCGACCTCCTACAAGTCGGGAGACTATCACCCTTACCTATACAAAACAGAGGATTATGGGGAAACTTGGAAAAAAATCGTGCAAGGGATTCCCGAGGACCATTTTACTAGGGTATTGCGGGCCGATCCTAAGCGTGAAGGACTCCTCTATGCAGGAACAGAAACGGGTATGTACGTCTCTTTTGATGACGGATCTAATTGGTTGCCTTTCCAACTCAACCTTCCTTTGGTGCCCATCACAGACCTTGCCGTGAAGAATGACAACCTTATTGCTGCTACTCAAGGAAGAAGCCTTTGGATGATAGATGACCTTACCCCTCTTCACCAATTAAAAGCTGAGCTGAAGGATCAAGTCGCCTATTTATTCCAACCCATGCCTTCTTACCGCATGGAAGGGAGAGGAGGATTCGAGTCACGCACGGCAGGTACCAATCATCCTGGTGGAGTGATGATTCACTACTATCTAAAAGAAGAGCCAGCAAAGGAAACCGAAATTCGATTTACCTTTTTTGAAGAAGACGGGGATAGCATTCGCAGTTTCTCTAGTACCAATCCTAAGTTTGAACGATACTTTGCCGATTTGGAGTCAGGTATCAATAGATTTAGGTGGGACATGGAGTATGAGCCAGCTACTGTATTTCCAGGCATGATTCTTTGGTGGGGAAAAACTGATGGCCCCATTGCCTTGCCAGGGTCCTACCGCGTGCGCATGCACGTAGGAGAGGATTCTATGGAGCAGAGTTTTGAGATTGTTAAAGATCCCCGAGTGAATGCAAGTGAGGCGGAGCTAAAAGCTCAATTTGATCTGTTAACCTCTATCCGGGATAAGGTGTCAGAAACTCATCAAGCCATTACGGACATTAGGGATACCCGAAAACAACTCAATGGCTTTACCAAACGGGCAAAAGAAGATGAGTCCATGACGGCTTTGGTTGATGAGGCAAAGCGCATTGACTCGGTTATGACCGAAATCGAAAAGTCTTTGTACCAAACTAAAAACCGGAGTGGCCAAGATCCACTTAACTTCCCCATTCAGCTAAATAACAAATTGGCCCATTTGGGATCCTTGGTTGCAGTGGGACAATATGCCCCTACCCAGCAGGCTACTGATTTTTACAAGGAAGTTACCAAGCGGATCGATGAACAATTAGAAAAATGGTATCAATTGACCCGGGAAGACATCCCCGCTTTTAACCAAGGGGTAAAGTCCAGGCAGATAGATGTAATTACCGTTAAGCCCAAAGATGCCATGCGTTAAGGAGATGCTGAGATATTGAGAGATGGGATTTCGAGATAGACTGATAATTCCATCACGCGTTTAGGAATATCGATTATTCTGTTTCCCAAGAAACTTAGCCGCCGACCTGATCATTTCGGGTTGGTGGCTTTTCCTTTGGTGGCCTGGGGCTTCTTCCACTTTTGGGCAGTTAAGCGTGAGTGTTACTTGAAAGTGATTGGTTATCAGTGGGATGACGGCTTTCCGATTTTCGGAATCTCCCATCAACGGGACCTACTTTCTTTTGAAAGAAAGTAGGCAAAGAAACTCCGGCACTCCAGACCCTCGCTCCAAGCCACTCCATTCCACCGGATGCCACCCAAGGCCGCCTCAAGCTGGCTTCGGGTGATGTTTTGTCTAAGCCTTATCCCAAACCCAGGTTAGCTCATCTACTAAGCACTTTGAGGTGGGATTTTACTTGTTCGGCTTTTTTTGCCAGCGACTCTATCGAGTCCCCAAGGATGGTGACGTGTCCCATCTTGCGGAAAGGTCGGGTTTCTGCTTTACCATATAGGTGAGGATAAACGCCGGGAATGGCCACCGCTTCGGCTAGGCCTTGGTAATGGGCAGGACCGGTATGTCCCGCTTCTCCTAGCAGGTTGACCATGGCAGCAGGGCATAGTTGGGTGGTATCGCCCAGCGGCAAAGCTAGGATGGCTCGAAGGTGCTGCTCGTACTGAGAGGTGGCACAAGCTTTAATGGTGTGGTGACCAGAGTTATGGGGACGTGGTGCAATCTCGTTGATCAATAACTGCTCACCTTCCAGAAACATTTCAACTGCCATGAGTCCTACGTAGTCGAGAGCATGGACCACGGATTGGGCCAATTCTTGTGCTCTAAGCGCAACAACGGGAGATATGGCAGCGGGGGAAAAGAGGTACTCTACCAAGTTATGAACGGGGTGAAAAACCATTTCCACCACGGGAAAGGTAGAAATCTCTCCTTGAGGATTCCGAGCTACCAATACTGCGAGTTCTTTATCAAAAGGAATGAGCTTCTCAATGAGCCCAGGCTCATCAAATGCTAGAGAGATATCCTCTGATCCCTTGAGGATCTGGACACCCCGGCCATCATAGCCTGCCTTCCCCAGTTTGTTAACGGCAGGAAGGAACTCCTGAGAGGCAATGATCTCGGCGCGATTCTCCACCAATTTAAAATCTGCCGTGGGGAACCCGTGTTTGGCGTAAAAGAGCTTTTGTTGGCGCTTATCCTGGATTAGTTTTAGGGTCTGAGGGTCAGGGTATACTTTTTTCCCTTCTGACTGAAGGGCAAGTAGGGCATCGGTATTTACATTCTCAATTTCTACGGTGAGGAGCTCTACTTGCTGTCCAAAGCGATACACAGTGTCGAAATCGGTTAAGCTTCCTTGGCTAAAGCTATGCGAATAGGGGCGACAAGGCGCTTCGGAAGAGGGATCCAATACATGGATAGGCAGGTTTAGGTCAAGTCCTGCTTGTATCATCATTCTACCTAGTTGGCCTCCGCCTAAGATGCCGATTGAGCTCACAGATCGATATTCCATGGCGCAAGTTATTGGGCTTAGAATTCAAAAAAAAGTTGCTAATCTAGAAGAAAGTAGAGGGCAGTAAAGGCAGAAAAAACTCCCCTTAATTTTGAAACCCAATTTCAAAAAGTACCGTAATAAAACTTGAACACAAGGACATATTAGCTATATTTGTGAGCCGATATTATTCTTTAAAGTTCGAAACAATTTATACTGGTATTTGTTACTAGTTAAGATTTCCGGCTCGCACAGCCGGGACTGCCGACAAGGCAGATAGTTGTGCGTGTTTTTTTCATGACAGGGGTTTGACAGGTCCATACTCGTAAGAGCCTTGGGCCTGTTTTTTTATCTAGGAATTTCAATTCCTTCTACCAATCTTTTTACTACCTCAGAGGGTGTAGCCCCCTCCATTTCACGCTCAGGTGTAATGATGATTCGATGCTGAAGCACGGCACTAGCCAGAGCCTTGATATCATCGGGAGTGGTGAAATCACGGCCTTGCATGGCCGCAAGTGCTTTGGCACCTAGCAAAAGATTCAATGAGGCTCTTGGTGAAGCGCCTAGGTAGATTTCTCGACTTTGTCGAGTTGCTTGAACCAACTGAGCCACGTACTTCAGCAAATCAGACTCTACCTTGAGGTGTCTGACCATCTCGCGATAATGAAGGATTTCTTCTGCCATCATGACCGCCTGGATGTCGTCTAAATCGCGGAGATTCTTTCGAACTTGAAATCTCTCTAAGATCTCAATCTCTTCTTCAAGATTGGGGTAACCTACTTGGATCTTGAACAGAAAGCGATCTAGCTGTGCCTCAGGTAGGCGATAGGTTCCCTCCTGTTCAATGGGATTTTGGGTAGCGATGACGAAAAAGGGGTCGGCCAAAGGATAGGTGGTTCCGTCAATGGTAATCTGTCGCTCCTCCATCGCTTCAAAAAGCGCCGATTGAGTTTTAGCTGGAGCGCGGTTGATTTCATCGATCAATACGACTTGGCCGAAAATAGGACCTTGCCGAAATTCAAACTCACCACTCTGGTTGTTAAAAACAGAAGTTCCCAATACATCGGAGGGCATGAGGTCGGGAGTAAACTGGATGCGAGAAAATTTCAGGTCTAAACTTTTGGCCAAAAGCTTGGCCGCCATGGTTTTGGCCACTCCCGGAACCCCTTCAATCAAGACGTGGCCATCTGCTAGCAGGGCAGCCATTAATTGGTCCATCAAATCTTGTTGGCCAATCAAAACCTTTCCCATCTCAGCCTGAACTTTTGCGATTGCCTGGCTAAAAGCAGTGAATTTCGAAAGCGTAGGCGGTGCTTCTTCTGGGGGAAGGTTTTGTGGGTCTTGCATATAAATATTTCTGTGATGTGAATTACAAAAAATAGCAGCTTAGGTCAAATGCATGCCTGGCTGAGCTGCCAAAAAGCCTCGGGAGCCATTTGCTCGGCACGTAGAGAGGGCCACTCTGAGGGGAGTTGAGACCAATCAATTTGCAAGCTTTTGAGGGCATTTCGCAGCGTTTTCCGACGTTGCCCAAAAGCTGCTTTTACCAATTTCTTCAAATGCTCAAAATCCACCTCAGGCATTTCATCTTTAGCTACCAACCTGATGACGCCACTCATCACTTTGGGCGGAGGGCGAAATGCTCCAGGGGGAACCGAGAATTCATAGCTGAGCTCAAAGTAGGTTCCTAATAAGACACTCAATATACCGTAGGTTTTGCTGCCTGGGCCTGCACAAATCCGTTCTGCAACCTCTTTTTGTATCATGAATACCCCCTCCTTAACCCAATCTCGGTTTTCTAAGAGCAAGAAAAAGAAAGGAGAGCTGATGTTGTAGGGGAGGTTGCCAATGAAGTAGGCAGGCGTGGATAGGCTCTCTGATGGAGACCAACGGAGCACATCTCGGTGGATAACCACCAAGTCTGGGCTCAAATGCTGCTTGAGGTGCCAGACCGCTTCTGGGTCTACTTCTACAGCTGTAAATTGTCGATATTTTTTAAAAAGATACCGGGTAAGTACACCCTCACCAGGGCCGATTTCTACTACGGCATGGTCTACAGGTGCTTGCAAGGCTTCGACAATACGTAGCGCAATTTGCTCATCATGCAGAAAATGCTGGCCTAGGTGCTTCTTTGGTTTCAGTTTCTGCATGGCTTCAGTATCTTAAATTTGCTGCGGCTTAGCAAAACTTGGCTAAGTCGTTCCAACCCCTAAATTTAACAGATCATTTTACTAAATGGCGACAATTAAAGTCACTTCTGAGTTTCTCTCTTCCGAAGTAGAAAGCTTACAGTTACTCCTGGTCAAGACGGGCGATGAGGAGGGCCTCCCTGATAGGTGGTCCGAGAAAATTACCCTTACTCCAATGGCTTATAAAAAAGGAATGAGCAAGCTTTTGGGAACGGATTCTTGCCCCCTTTTAGTAATAGGTCTTGGTGATAAGCCTAGTTTAGAGGACCTTAGACGAGCCATTGATCGAGGGCTTCAGCAAGCCCAAAACCTGGGCTTCCGAAAATTGCAAATCGCGTATCTCGGCCGCAGCGAGGAATGGTTTGCGATTGCCGAAGCCGTGGTGTTGAGCCTTTATCGATTTACGAAATATCTTTCTAAGCCTGCTGAGCAGGTATTGTCGGAGATCCAGTTATGGGGAGCCACGGAATTTGAAGAAGAAATAAGACTTGGGCAGGCGAGAGGGAAAGCTACTTGCTTAGCCCGAGACTTGGTAAATGAGCCTTTGAATTCCCTGGGAGCCAAAGAATTGGCTGAAGCCATGCTCAAGTTTGGGACTGAGGAAGGCTGTTCCGTAAAAGTATTGGGTCTGCAGGAGATAGAAGCTTTGGGGATGGGGGGATTATTGGCGGTCAACCGGGGTAGTTTTGACCCCCCTACCTTTACCATCATGGAATTCGTTCCGGTTGGGATGGAAGGGACTCCTCCGGTGGTTTTGGTCGGTAAGGGGGTCGTGTATGATACGGGGGGACTAAGCCTTAAGCCTACCCCCAATTCGATGGATAAAATGAAAGCCGATATGGGAGGAGCTGCGGCTGTGATTGGCGCCATGTGCGGCCTAGCCCAACAAGGGGTAAAGCACCGGGTCATCGGCTTAGTTCCTGCTACTGACAATCGCCCCGGTCACCGAGCCTTTGTACCAGGTGATGTGATCACCATGTATGATGGCAGTACCGTAGAAGTCCTCAACACCGATGCCGAAGGGCGCATGCTGCTAGCTGATGCCTTGAGCTACGCCAAACAATATGAACCCAGGCTGGTGATAGACTTGGCGACCCTGACCGGAGCTCAAGTCGTGGCCATAGGTAGCGTAGGGCTAGCTATGATGAGCAAAAATGCAGAGGATTACTTAAAGGCATTTGAGGAAGCTGGAAAAGCCGTTCATGAGCGGGTGGTCTCTCTACCCCTCTGGGATGAATACGGGCAGATGCTTCGCAGTGATATCGCTGATTTGAAGAATATCGGCGGACGTGAGGCGGGGTGTATCACCGCTGGAAAGTTTTTAGAGCATTTTACAGATTACCCCTGGATTCACTTGGATATCGCAGGTCCAGCTTGGCTGTCTGCCCGCGATACTTATCGCAGCAAGGGAGGCACGGGAACAGGGGTAAGGCTGATTTTGGAATTTCTAGCGGAACTGCCCTTAGAGACTGTCTAGGTGTTGAGTTTACGGCCAAAACTTGTCTTGCCAGGAGTACTTGGGATTAAGGACCCCAAGTAGGAGGCTAACTGCGCAGATTTTACTCGAAATAGCCCGCTATTCCTCCCAAAATCTGCTTGTCAGAACCCAAAATCCTACGTTTCGACTCGAAATCCCCAAACCTAAACAGGCTCTAAGCAACTTAATGGCCCACTCATTCATCGCGCAAACAAGAAGCTGGATTCAAACGGGCCGTTTGTAAGGTTTGGACTCCCACGGTAACCCAGGCGAGCAGCAAAGTTAGCAAAGCCGCACCTGCGAAATAGACCCAGGAGAGATCAATGTGATAAGCAAAAGAATCCAACCAATTTCGGGTCATCCAGAAACTCACCGGAAGGGCAATCATAATGGCTAGCAGAACCATTTTGGTAAAATCTCCCGAAAGGAGCCTCACCATTTCCCAGCTACCAGCTCCTAGGATTTTGCGAATCCCAATTTCCTTGGTCCTGCGCTCAGCGGTATAAGCAGCCAGGCCGAGCAAGCCTAGGCAAGAAATGATGATCGCTAAGATGCTGAAGTACTGAGACAGGGCCGCTACCCGGCTTTCGGATTCATACAACTGTTGGTAACTTTCGTCCATGAAGGAGTAAACAAAAGGATAATTGGGGTGAAAAGAATTAAAGACTTCCGCCATGGCGGCAAGACTGGCTTGGGTCTGGCCTGCTTGTAGCTTCACGAGGATGTTGCGCCCAGAGTTTCGATGCCGAAAAATTAAGGGCTCTACCTTCTTGTGGATACTGCCGTACTGAAAGTCTTTTACCACGCCAATGATTTCACGCAGTTCATCTCCTTTCTGAATCATCTTTCCAACGGGATCGGTGAGCCCCATCATCTTCGCTGCAGACTCATTGATGACGATTTGATGGTAATCATCCTTGAACTGATCGGAAAAAGAGCGCCCCGCAACCAGTTCCATACCCAAGGTTTCAATAAATCCATTGCCGACCATGGGAGACTGGAAGAGGTGCTTTTTTTCTGTTTTATCTCCCGTCCAGGAATACCCTCCTTGGCTATCTCGTCCATCTAAGAAGGCCAAAACGGAATACGTGGCGTGTAAAACTCCAGGTTGGGCCTCGATCTGGGCTAAGAATGCTTGGACGTCTCCTTGCTCCCCAGGGCGTTCAAAGGAAATTACCTGATCCCGCGAATAGCCTAAGTTCTTCTGCTGGGTATACTTCATTTGCTGGTTGATGACGATGACCCCTACAATAAAAATAACGGATATGGCGAATTGAAAGACCACCAAACCTTTTCGAATCCAACCTTCACCTCGTCCCCCCTGAAACCGACCCTTGAGTACCTTGATGGGTTGGAAGCTAGACAAGTAGAACGCCGGGTAGCTTCCCGCTAGCAAGGCAGTGATCAGGATAACTAGGCCCAAAACGGTAAGAAACTCTCCACCAAGGATAAGCGTAAGGGCTTTACCCGTGAGCTGGTTGAAAGCAGGTAGGAGTAGAGGAATGCTCCCTACTGCAAGGGCGATGGAGATGATGACCAACAGAAAAGATTCGGTCATGAATTGGGCAATGAGGCTTTTGCGGGTGGCACCAATCACCTTTTTGACCCCGATTTCCTTCATCTTTTTGCTTGCCCGAGCCGTAGCTAAGTTCATGAAGTTGATGCAGGCGATTAGCAGAATGAACAGGCCTACCAGAGAGAAGAGGTTCACATAGTCGATTCTACCGCCTACCAGGACTCCCTCCTCATACCTGCCATGCAGATAACGGTCAGAATACTTTTGTAAAAACTGGGTGGAGGATTGCCAGGCTCGGTGCTTGCTGGCCATGTAGGTGTGGATTTTTTGATTGAAAGCCTCTAGCTCTACTCCCTCCTTTAATTGGACAAAGGTCCTCGCGTACCCTCCGCTCCAATGGTCAGCATACTCATCATCTTCAATAAGCCAATCGTAAGATACAGCAACATCAAATTGCTCCGTTGAGGCAGCAGGGATGTCAGCGAATACGCCGGTGACTTGAAAAGTGGTATCCATGAATTGGCTATTCCAGTTTAGCGTCTTCCCGATCGCGGCATCTACGGTGTAGAAAAGCTGGCGCGCCAACTTTTCCGATATGACAATGCCCTGTTTATGCGTCAATGCTCTCTCTGGACTACCCACAACCAATGGATAGGTGAAAAAATCAAAATAATTTTCTGCTACGAAAGAGCCCGAAACGGGTAGGTGTGTCTCATTGAAGGAGACGATTCCTTTGGGCTTAAAAAATGCGCTGTTTTCAGAAAGAGTAGTTTGCTCTACCTCGGGAAAATCCAATAAGATGGCTTCAGCCGCTGGACCGGGGCTATTTTCCCAAGTTTGAATGCCGTTGTTCAACTGGTAATGGGTCATCAATTGATAAAGGCGCTCACTATTTTTGTGAAAAGAGTCTACGCGATACTCATCTTGTATCCAGAGATAAATAAATAGAACGCAGGCCAAGCCTGAAGACAAGCCCAGTAGGTTAATGAAGAAAGAAGATTTGTGGCGGAGAAACCCGCGAAAAGATATGAGGAGATTATGTTTGACCATGCCGTAGTGAATTAGGGTTTGGTGACGGTTGAATGCTTTGATAAAATCTGGCCGGAAATAGCGCATCACTCCTAGCCAAAAAGCCCAACTTGCGCGACTTGGCTTTTCCTCTAAGTCGCGGGAAAATAGCTCAAACAGATCTCCTTCGATTTCTTCGAGATAATCTTCCCGACAAAACCAGCGCAAGAAGCGCAACGCAGTTGAGGGCGGTTGACGATCCATCATCCAAAGGATATGTTGGGTATTTCCTTGTATAGGCGGGTACGCAGCTCAAACTGCTGGTCCAGCTTGCTTTTGCCAAGAGAGGTAATGACGTAAAATTTTTTCCTACGCCCTCCCCGGTCAGAGGTAATGCCCCCAAATCGAGAGGCCACAAAGCCTTTCTCGTCCATACGTTTCAAGGCAACATGAATGGCCGATATGTTGACTTTTCGGTGCAGCTGCTCCTCCAAAGCCAACTTGATGGATACCCCATAGGCCTGATCATGTTGGGCCGCAACGGTGAGCAAGACGAGCTCTTCAAATTCTCCCAGTGAATGTTCTTTCACAGCAAATAGATTTACTTAACAAAAGTAAATATAATATTTTATTCACTTTTGTTAAGCAAATCGAAAAGAAAGCCTATGACTTAGCAATCTCTACCTGGGGAGATGTCGAGATTTTGGGAGATTGAAGGGGAAGAGTGATGGTTCTGAAAGGCAGGCTTTATGATTCTGACCAGTCATTCTGCATGCAGGAGGGAGATGCCTGAGGGCGTCTACGAGGTAGTTCTACGGCATGCCATGCAACTACCTTTTATAAACCTATCGTTGTCAGGCCCTAATAAGAAGGGATGGTGAGCTGATGCTAGCTTCGATGCATGGTCTCCTTAATACTTCCTTTTCCATAGCTCATATACCGAGACATCTGGATTCTGGTAGGCATTGGTGCCCACATACTCGCCGGTATTGGGATTTACGTAGTACTGGTTGTAGCCGGCCTCGACTTTGCCGGTCTGATAGCCGTTGGTGACGGTTTCCTCATCTCGAATCATGTCGATGAATTGACTATGCTGGCGATCTTGTGCGGCTTGGTTGCTCATCCAACTTTGATGCTGGGCATCTGCTGCTGCATAGCGGTCTTGCATCATGCGCTGATGCGCGTTGAAAGCTGCCTGTCGAGAGGCCATACGTTGCTGGTGGGCGGCGGCACTCTGGCGGGCTCGTTCTTGGTTGCGGGCGTTTTCTTGCTGCTGCCATTGCTGATTCGTCACCTTGGAAGCCATGACTTTTAGTAGGAGCTTTTCAACCCCGCTGGTGTCTCCGGTGCAAATAAAGCCTGCCACATCAGCCATCCAGACTTGTTCTAAGCCGAAGGTCGTCCCATTGATTTGAGCCTGTACCATTTGACCTTCATCCTCAAACTCAAAGTTGACTTTGACAGAGGTGATTTGTGCCTGGGAAAATCCATACTTAGCGGCTTCCCGCTCTAACCAGCGCTGAAAAGCAGGATGAGCCTGAGCCGAGTTGAGGCGAAATCCAGGTAATTGACCGTAGTTTTTTTGCACATAATCTCGAAAAAAAGCTTCGGCGGGCATAAAAGGCTGAACCTGCATCATGTTGTTGCCAAGGTTCATGCCGGTACGCATCCCATATTGCCGATTGGGCAACATGAAGGTGGGGAGTTTGGCGTCACCCCAAAAAAGGGTGGTTTCACGGTCGGGGCTTTGGGCAAAGATGCAGGGACGGATTTGACCGCCAGGGCGGGTGAGGCCTAGTTCATGTCGCCATCCTTCAGGAAGCTGGACCGTGAAGGCCCCTTCTACGGGATCATTTACCTCAGTCAAGCTGAGGGTACTGGGATCAGATCCCCCACAGGCCGTAAAAACGAGCGTAAAAATGATCAAGGCAAAGAAAGAGTTGTATGAATGCATGACAGCGTTTTGACAGGTAAATAAGAAATGCTTACATCCAGGTATGTCACAGGCTTAGAAGGGTTAACAAAAAAAGTGGCACCAATTCGAAAATCGGTGCCAAACATCTATCTATCGAGAAAAAAGAAGTGCTTGATGATTGCTTCTGCCGTCATGAATATTCGCGGGAGTACTTTTCTGGGCTTGCCGGACTCAAAGTCCAGCTAAAAGCATGATGAACACTAGGTGATATGGGTTGCAAGCGAGATCTATGTTACCCACATTACTTATGAGGCTCAAGTTCTAAAAGGTCGCTGGCTTACTCAGTCTGCGATATACTGAACCCTAATTCCTTGGTGATGATGTTCACTTTCGATCTGAATCAAATAGGTTCCAGAAGGCAGGTTGCTTGGCCGCCAAACGAAAAGATTTTCACCCGCATCATAAATCCCCTCTCCAATTACTTCTATGCGTTTACCAAATTTGTCATAGACCTGAATCTTTAATTTTGACTTTGCTGGCAGGGTGGTCATGATGGCAAAGGCTTCTCGACTGGGATTAGGGCTCACTTTGACTGTGAATCGCAGCTTTTCAGCTAGCCCCTGATCTATGGAAGGTTGAGGCTGACCTGGGCCTTGATCAATCGGATAAATCATGAATTCATGCCTTTGACCGTAAGACAAACTGAACAAGCCATAATGCTTAGCGTCGATGGAAAAGGCCACCATGCCTTCAGAGTCATCAAATTTTCCGTGGATGAACTTTAGGTACCCTTTTGGGTTGAATTTGATCTCTTTCACCTCTACCTCATACCCATCCTCGATGAGTGTCTGCTTCAAAGCCTTCCACTCTGCAGCGGTGGTTTTGGGACCTAGCGAGAATTGCCTCAAAGGACTTGCTTCTGCTTCTTTCTCTTGATCCTGCTGATGAATCAAATCTCGGGTTTCCTTACGCAGAGGAGGGTTGTTTGCAGGTCTGACCGTGACGGAGATGGAGGTATGGTTATTCGACTCGATGATCACCTCGCCCATGTCTTCGGCGATGAAGTTGGCCTGATTGCCATTGGGGAAGATGACTTTTCCTTTGAGGGCGATAAGGTAGCCGTCATCGTCTACCGTCATGTCATTTGGAACGAGGCCTATGCCCTCTTTTGCCAATTCGCCTACTTTGTTCATGAGCGAACTCATGGTATAACTATGGTCAATGATGACCTTGAAGTCGCTTTTGGGAGTGGCTTCACTCATTTTGATCCCAATCCGTTTTCCCACGCTACGGTTGATGATCAGTGATCCCAATTTGCCAGCAAACCCCTTGCTTTCTCCATCGGGGAAGCTGATATGCCCCACTAGGGCACTTAGGTGGCCATCATTGGTGGCCAGGACATCGATGTGGAGGTCAATGTCGGACTCGGCCAACTCCTTGATTTTATGTTCAAGCTCTTGCTGGGTCCAGTTTTCGTCGATGACTAGGACAAAGGTTCCGTTATTTGACTGTAAAGACCTAGAGGGTGAAATGCCGGGATTAATCATCTCTCCTCTCTGGATAAGTTGGCGACTGAGGGCCATATCTTCTGATTCGCTAAGGGCGGTTACTTTCAGCTCTTGCTTGCCTTGTCGGGCTAAATGCAATTCTCCCAAACGAACATCAAAAGAGTTGGAGATTCCATCTGGGAAAGAGATGTTCCCTGCCACGTTGATGAGTTGGCCACTGCTGTCTTCGTCTAGACTGGTCAATTTGAGGTCAATGTCTTGCTGAGCAAGTTCAGAGACAGAGGCTTCGAGGCGATCTTTGGTCCAGCTTCTGTCGATGCGTAAGTCAAGATCCGTGGAGGACTGGTCAGGGTCAATCGGGACTGTTTGAGCATCAGTCAGGCTTTCGCTTCCATTTTTTCTTAGGTCATTGACTGACATGCAAAGTCGTTTGCCCGGTTCATAATCAAAATGAATGGAGCCCAGCTTGACTTCAAAGTCTTGTGTACGCCCCAAAGACCAGGTCACGAAGCCGACCAAGGAAGTCAGGTTTCCTTTTACATCCAGTCCATAAGCCTCTACATGAAGATCCAAGCCACTTTCAGCCAGCCGAGGAATCCATTCTTCTAGATCGCTGGGAGTCCAACTGCGGTCAATGGTGAGGGAAATGGGAGCCAGCTCTGGGGCAGGGCTTTCTTTGGTTTGTGCCTGGGAGTGAAGATAGCCCAAGGCAGAAAGGCTTAAGAAAATCAATAAGCTCATCATCAGGCCTGCTCTGGGGCGCTGGTAAGCAGCCTGGGGGTCAAAAATGCGGTGAATTCGTAGGGTAAAGGGGTGTGGTTTTCGGTTTTGAATAGCCATGGCTAGTTTAAGATTTGAAGGTTGACACATCCGTTGCAGAGAGGTAAGGGCCGTGGCATAGCCTAAGGCATTGCCACTGGCAGCTACCGCCTGATCATCACAGCAGGCTTCTCGCTCATGCGCCAGATCCTTGCCCACCCACCAAATCAGTGGATGATAAAAGAACAGGATCTCAATCATAGATTGGATCATGCGGATCAAGTAGTCGGCTCGACGGATGTGAGCCAACTCATGCAACAGGATGGCTTCCCATTGCTCGGGCGTCAGACTGGTCAGCAATGTGACCGGAATCAATATCACTGGCTTAAAAAAGCCCAGGGTGACGGGTGAAGGCACCCGTTGAGAACTCAATATTTTGACGGGCCTTCGAATGCCCCAGCGCTCGCTCCAGGTATGGACAAAGCGCTGATGTGATTCAGAAACGGTTCCCGTTCCTTTATTTCGGAGGCCTTGGATCTGCCACCATCCTCCCAAAAAGCGGAGGAACATCAGCAGGACGCCCAAGACCCAGGCCCCTGTTAGGTAAGGCAAATAAGGATTCATCCAAATGCTCCAATCCATCGGAGCTTGATCAAAAGGGATCAGGTCATTCAGCGGAAGCTCTTCACTGGCCTGAAAGGTGCCATAAAATAAGGTCTCAGACGGAGCCGGAAGGGTTTCAACTGCTTCTGGCCAGCAGAGAATCAGGGTCAGCATACAACCCAAGGAGAAAATTCCTAAGGTTCCTAAGGCCAGAACATACCTGCTTTGGGGGGATTTTTGCCGGAGCAAAAATTTTCCCAAGGCATAGAGCAAGGCCACAGTGGCTCCTTGCCAAAGACTGTGAACAAGGGTCCAGCCTAAGGCTTCTGCGTACGGGAGAAGGTTCATGTTCTCTGCTGAGTGAGTTAGGTTCCGATGGGTTTACTAAGAGTCAGTTTCTTCATTGCGTTTGGCCTCAAGCCATGCTTCTAAGGCTTCCAGTTCCCCTTGATTGGGATTGCCCTTGCCAAGGGCATGCATGAGGAGGTTGGCGGTGCTTCCTTTGAAGGCCGTATCTACCAGGCGCTGGACCAGGGTTCCTTGTACGTCTTCTTCACTTAGAAGAGCTGTAAACGTATGCGATTTGCCTGAACGATGTTGCTCGACAAAGTTCTTCTTGACCATGCGCTGGACTTGTGTCAAGGTGGTGGTGTAGCCTACTTTGCGCTTGGTATCCAGAAGCTCATGTATCTCCCGAACGGTAGACTGGCCATGTTGCCAGAGTACCTGTAAGATTTCGATTTCAGCTTCAGAGGGAGGAGTAGGCATGAGCGAGAATATGTTGACTTTACCCTAAAAAGTAGACGGGTAAAGAGGTCTTGCTGTGATGATGTAAGCAAGGTAAACGACGCGTGTCGTAGATGCAAATTTTTTTACGACTTTTGTCGTAGGTGGGAGTTCGCTGTCGGTAGACCCCGCTCTACCGACAGCTTTTGGGGGATTGGAAGGGATGACTTAGGGACGGATGTTATCCGCCCCTACATGGGATCCACTCTTGTCTCGCCTCTCGCTTCTCGCCTCCCTACTGCGCGTCGGGAGCGTCCATCTCGCCTTCAATGCCGAAGATGGAATAGGCGGTGAAGGTGGTATTGGAGCGAAGGCCTTCTCTGCCGATGATGATTTTGTCGGGCATCTCGATTTTTACACGGTGGTCGGTGTAGACGGAGTCCACACTGCGGTTCCAAATCAGTTCTTCGGTACGCATACGCTCATTGCGGCGGTTGACCATGCGTACGTCGCCAGTGAGGCGAAGGAGGCCGCTTTTTTGATCCAAAATGGCCGAATCGGACTTGATGGTGGTATGAGCTTCTAGCTCGTCGTTGTAGAGATAGATTTCTACCCCACGGTCAAAGTAATGAATGGTGATGCCTTTTTTGCCCCCGTTTTCATCCAACTGCTCTTCCTCAACCAGGTGGCCTGCCAATAGCTGCATAGAGATCTTGGCTGAATCAGAAAAGAGGTATTCAACCCCAAAAGATTCAACCGCATCGGCATTGTCTTCTTGAGGGTACAATAGGCGACGCTCAGTGGCGCTTTCTTCCTCACAAGCCCAAAGCCCTAGAACCAAAATCAGCCAACAAAATCGAGACATGTCCGCAAAGCATTAATGGGAAGCAAATTAGCCGTATATTTACGATTCGCCAATTATTTATCTGAGCTAGAGCCGCAGCAAGCCAGACCTACTGACCTTCGAGGCGTAACCATGAGCAAGGTTTGTACCCTTACTAGAGTACCCGGGCATAGGATAGAGGTTGGCTAGAGCTTACATCATTGTCCGATTTTTTATGTCAATAGATCTCACCGATCCCAAGTACTATTTCAACCGTGAGCTGAGCTGGCTCAGTTTCAATGACCGAGTATTAGAAGAAGCCAAAGATACCCAGCATCCTCTGCTGGAGCGGTTGAAGTTTATATCAATATTTAGTTCCAACCTAGATGAATTTTACATGATTCGGGTAGCGGGACTCAAAGAACAAATTGCCGCTGGCGTGCGTGACATTCCCGCCGATGGACTATCTCCTAAGGAACTACTCAAGCGGATCTCAACCCACGTGAGCGAATCCGTGAAATGGCAATCGCGGATCATGGAAGATGACCTGATTCCTAAACTGAGGCGCAAAGGAATCCGGATCCGCAGCATCAATTCGCTGCGAAAGCAAGAAAGAGAGTACGCAGCCCGCTATTTTGAAAGTCAGGTATTTCCTGTGCTCACACCGCTGGCAGTAGATCCTACCCACCCTTTTCCGCAGTTGAAAAGCTTGGGACTCAACTTGCTCGTGGAGCTACAAAATCCCTATGAGAGCGAAACCAAGGTGGCGGTGATTCACATTCCTTCCAGTCTGCCCCGCTTCGTGAAACTGGGGGATGACCAAGATAAGATGGACTTCGTCATGATTGAGGACTTGATCCGCAAGCATGCACCAGACCTCTTCCCGAACTTGAAGATCCTGAGTATATCGGAGTTTCGCATTACGCGTAACGCAGACTTAGACCTTTCGGAGGCCGAAGCAGATGATTTGTTGAAGTTCATTGAGCGCGAATTGCGTAAGCGCCGCTTAGGAACGGTAATTCGGCTAGAGGTTAGCCAGAAGATGGGTGCTCACAATCGGCAGTTCCTCAAAGATATCACCGGGCTAACGGAGGCCGACGTCTATGACATCGATACCTTCCTAGATTTGACGACTTTTATGCAGTTTTTGTCCTTGGACTTTCCCGATCTCAAGGATCAACCCTTTACTCCTGCCTTGGATCAACGGGCGGTGAGGGATCGAAATATTTTCCAGACCATCACAGAGGGAGATATTTTGCTCCATCATCCCTACGACAGCTTCAATCATGTCATTGAGTTCATCCAAGAAGCAGCCAAGGACCCCAAGGTGCTTGCGATCAAGCAGACCCTCTATCGCACCACCGGTAAATCGCCCATCGTTCAGGCCCTTAAGCAAGCTGTGAACAATGGCAAGCAAGTAACGGCTCTGATTGAACTCAAAGCCCGCTTTGACGAGGAAAACAACATCGAATGGGCCAAGGACTTAGATCAGTCGGGGGTCAACGTGGTCTATGGGGTTCTGGGGCTCAAAACCCATTGTAAAATTGCCATGGTGGTTCGTAAAGAGGGCGACCGCATTGTGCGCTACCTGCACCTGGGGACGGGCAACTACAATGAGAAAACCGCTAAGCTGTACACCGATTTATCTTTGATGACCTGCCACCCTGAGATGGGGGCCGATGCCTCGGCTTTGTTCAACCTGCTGACAGGCTACTCCCTGCAAAAGCAGTGGAACAAGTTCATGATTGCTCCGGCGACCCTGCGCAAGGGTATCAGCGAGCTATTAGACGAGGCCATTCGCAGCCATGGAGGCCACAATCCCTCTCGCATCATCATGGTCATGAATTCCCTGGTGGATCCCAAAATGATTCGCCACCTGTACCGGGCCTCTCAGGCCGGAATTAAGGTTGAGTTGGTGGTGCGCGGCATCTGCTGCCTCAAACCTGGTATCAAGGGGGTAAGTGAAAATATCACGGTGAAGAGCATCGTGGGTCGTTTCTTGGAGCACACCCGTATTTACTACTTCAAGTTCAATGGGCAGTCGCGCATTTACCTGGGCAGCGCTGACCTGATGCAGCGCAACCTCAATCGTCGGGTGGAGTTGGTGTTTCCAGTTGAAGAGCCTCACATCAAACGACGATTGCGCAGCATCATCCAGCTTCTATTGGATGACGATGCCAAATCCCGCTACCTCAAAAGCGATGGGGTATATCAACGATCTAAGGGCAACGGCAAGCTACATGTACAGCATCATCTCTTGGCGGAGTCGCAGAAGCGGCACCAGGAGTTGGACACGATTTTGGGGCATTGATGAAAGAGTCTTAGGCCTGCTTAGGGAGCTAAGAGATTGTTTAGATGTTGAGTAAACGGACAAAACTTGCCTTGCCACGAGTACTTGGGATTAAAGGCTTCAAACTTGCCTTAGGATGACCAAAAGAGCGTAGGCGCGCAGCCCAATAAAAACGATAATCGGGGTACGGGGCGTGTGGTGGCAATTATTCATTCTGATAGCCATAGTCCCATAGTCCATACCCCGATTTCTTCTGTCCAATTGCTTAGATCCGAGGGGCCTTGCCTGTCCCCATCGCGCTGATATTGCTCAAATGAAAGCGGCAGCCATCCCAACTCGGCCAATCAGGTTCTCCCCTTCAACCTCCGGGCCGCAGCGTGAGTCGTTAATCCAAAACAGGAGAGACCATGCTGATCGAAAAGATCCAAACGCTAGAAAAACTGCCAGATCATCAGCGATTTGAGCAAATCGTCCAATGGCTACATGAAATAGGCTGCCCGCCCAAAATCCAGCAATATTCGACTGGAAAAAACATCATCCTTCCCTCAACTAAGTCTTACAAGATTGGGATAGGCTCTCATTTCGACACGGTTCCCAACTGTCCAGGGGCCAATGACAATGCCTCGGCTATTGTGGTTTGCCATGCCTTGGCCGAGCTATATAAAAACGATCCCCTAGACAATTTGGGCGTCGAGTTCTTCTTTTTTGATGAGGAAGAGCGGGGCTTGGTAGGCTCCCATGCTTACCTAAAGAAGTTTGGCTTAAACGGCCTGAGGGGATTCCTAAATCTGGAACTGGTGGGCATGGGAAATCAGTTTGCGATTTGGCCCGTGGATCACA
The DNA here is from genome assembly GCA_964521065.1 of uncultured Bacteroidia bacterium. Taxonomy (GTDB): domain Bacteria; phylum Bacteroidota; class Bacteroidia; order J057; family J057; genus CAYVAP01. The sequence continues at coordinate 49,368 of CAZFPQ010000007.1, forward strand.
ACCATGATGGAAGATTGTTAAATGCATTTGAACGTACTTGCTCGGCCTCTGGGATTGGCTATGGGAGGTATGATCAAGTCATCATGAACACTGCGGATCACGAGAGCTTCCGTGATGTAGGGTTGGAAGATAGCTTTACCATTACCTGTATCAGCAACAAAGACGTGGAGGTCGCCTATCACTATTACCGGGCCATGGAGTTTGAGGTGGACAGCAAGACCCTGTATGAAATCATTCAAGAGGCCCCCTTGTTCCAGCATTACCATCAACCGAGCGACAAAAGTGAGCACCTGACAGAAGAATGCCTCAGCATGACGGTCTCCACGATTTGGGAAACCTTGAAGATGTTGGATCGGAGGGTATCTGTATAGGTTAGTTTTCTCCGGAAGCTAACGGTAGAGAAATAGGTGTTGCTTATAATAAATTAACGTTAGACATATGTCTTCTAGTTTTATCTTCTTTTTTGAAGAAAGCGGTAGATTTCAACTAGACTGAAAACCCATAACAAACTTCTTAGAGCAAATGGCAATCAAAGTAACCCCCGAACACAACGCGCGGATCGCCAAATTGACCTTTGCCTCGGTGTACCCCCATTACGTCACCAAGGTAGAAAAGAAGGGAAGGACCAAGGAAGAACTACACGAGGTGATCGAGTGGCTGACGGGTTTTGATGAAGCAAAGCTGCAGCAATTCATAGACGACAAATCCACTTTTGAGACCTTCTTTGAGCAAGCAAACGTGCATCCCAACGCCGACCAAATCAAAGGCGTGATCTGCGGCTATCGCATTGAGGAAATAGACAATACCCTGACCCGAGAGGTGAGGTACCTGGATAAGCTGGTGGATGAACTGGCCAAAGGCCGTAAGATGGAGAAGATCCTACGGAAGGATAAGGGGTGAGAGGGAGAGTTATGTCGAAGAGGGATGATGTCAATAACCTATGCAAAAATGATCGTTGGCGAAGGCTTAGTTTAAGCATTTTATGAGAAGCTCAGTGCAGAATATGGTAGGTTGGAGATGGATTACAATAACCTGAGCAAAGAGTCTGAATTGGATAATAAGAAAAAAATATTGTTCGTCTGTACGGTGAATAAGATGCGTAGCGCGACTGCCTATGAAGTGTACCAGAGCGATCCCCGCTTTGAGGTGCATTCGGCGGGGACCCACCCTAGTGCCAAGCAAGTCATAACGGCTGAGTTGCTGGGCTGGGCTGACTCGATCGTGGTTATGGAAAGGGTCCATCGGAATCAAATCCGTAAACATTATCCTGAAATCTACTCGGAAAAAAAGATCGCCTGTTTATATATTCCTGATGAGTACGACTTCATGGACCCAGAGCTCATTGAGTTAATCAAGTCAAAATTCGAAAGCCTAAATGCTCGCAGGCTTATCTAAAGGCTTGATTAGTTTGATAATAAGGCATTATGAGTCACCGGTATAGTCTATAGGGGTTGTTAGGCTAGCAGGTCTCCCGAAAACGGGTTTTGCCCTCCGATCCAATAAGCACTTTGATAAACATGCCCCCCCCCCATCTACCATCTTCAGGTCAAGAAGCCCGCAAAAATCATGGACGCCCTCTTGGGCGCTGCTCCCTCCGGTTCCTTGATCAGCTTTGAGGGAGAATTGGTGGGTAGTCTGGTGCCGAAGTTTTTGTTTGCCGAGGAGGAGGTGGGAATCCTCAAACGAAACACCCTGACGCCGAGACAGGATTTTTGGGTATTTGAACTGAATGCCGCCACTAGGGATTATGTGAAGAACGAATTGGCCAAGAGAATAGGGCTGCTAGCCAATGTCTTGCATATTCACATCATCCACGAAAGTAAGGTGCTGTTTGCTTCTTACGATCGCTTTGGGGAAGGCTGTGTGGTGCTGGCTCAGTCCGGGCTGCTGACGGAGGCAGAGCTACAGGGGTTGGTGGAGGAGGGGGTGATTGGGGAATTTAGAATATAGAGCTTAGACTTATCCCTAATGCGCATTAAGTCTCGTTTAAACTCATTAAAAAGATCCCTACAAGGGAAGAAAATATGGCCAACCCATTCATAGATTGCCCAAAACACGGAATGCAAACATATGAAAGTGTCTGTGGGCATTTGAAGAAAAGCTTTGATCAGGGGATGTTGCCCCAATTTCATAGGATGGAGGGGCTCCTTCCCACTTGGGTATGTAAAAACTGTATGGAGGAAGAGAGCATTCGCTTATATGCTCAGGTTACTTATGAAGATCTAGAGGCTTTAGATAGCTTACCTGCGAATCAAGCAGATCAATTGGTAGATGATTTTTCTAAAACCTATAAGAAGTTGGAGCGATCAGCTATTTGCGAGGAGTGTATAGCGGAGTATAACCTGCGAAAGGCTCGACAGGAGAATCAAGATCCCCCCTTCAAGCCTTATGAGAATACTTTGACCTTCTTAAATCGCGATAAGGTAAACGAACTCAAAGAGTTACTCAGCACTACCTTTGACTTTGAAAGCGTTCTTCAGCCTGATATCGGGATGCGTTTCCCTTGCCTAAAAGTAGAGTATGGTGCTATAACTTATCCCCTTACCATTAAAATTTTTCGCATAACAAAGCATGAGGAACAACAGGAGATTTTAGAATTTATTGAACGTTTTTACGAAGTAATTCTCCAAAAGCAGAGAATAATTAGGTTTTATCGAGACATGACATGGATAAGAAAGGAAGAGAAAGGTCATGGGGTTAGTCTTAGATTCGATCCGCAACAGGAATTGTTGCTTGAGAAGGAAGTTTATTGAAAGCTATAAGTCGCGATGAAAAACCCCTTTTGGTCGACTCGGGTTAGCAGAAGTAGACTTCGCCCAGAGTTTCCAATCAAGCATGACAACTAGCATGAAAAAAATCCTCATCCTCTTTCTCATCAGCCTATTTATCCCAGCCCTGTCCGCTCAACACATTTTTGAAGTGACGGCAGAAAATGGCTTAATCCTTCGAGCTGGGCCTGGGACCAATAGCGTCAGGTTGGGGAAACTGCCTTTTGGGCAGGCGGTTGAAGTGCTTGAGCGTACAGGGATAAAGGCTCAGATCCAAGATGAGGGAAATACGATTTCGGGGGAATGGGTGAAAATTTCATTTGTTGACTATCCTAAGCCAATCGCTCCTGTCAAGGAGGGCTACGTGTTTGATGGCTTCCTGGTCTTCCAGTCTATTCTGATTAAGGAGCTTGAGCAAGAGCTAAGTAAATTTGATGTGTTCAAGGACATGGTGGTGCTACATAATAGACATCAGTATCACCTCCAGGGGGACTTTTTTGGGGATGGGGTTGAGGATGTTGCGGTAATGGTTCAGGGGGCTGATCCGTCGATCAAGATTGCCATCATCAACTACGGCCCTCAAAATTCAGCTCGTTTACTCGGTGGAACTGATGACCCCTTCCGCATCCATGACTATGCCTGGGCGGGGATATTTGAAAAGGTGGCAAGCGGCGAAGTCCTTTGGTCAAACTACGTGGAGGACTTCAGGGAATGGGAGGATGTTCCTGACGATGAGAAAGTAGTCCTAAGCTACGATGCCATCTTTCTACACCAAGAGGAGGCCTGTGGTGGAGGTTTTGTCTTTTGGCAGAATGACAAGTTTCATTGGTTACAACAAGAGTAGAAAGGGATGGGTGATCAAAGAGTCCGAATATAGGAAAGCGACAGAACCCCTACAAATGAGCAAAAGGAAGGAGTACCGATCCGAAATCCACTACCTGCAAGCGATCCATTACCACAGCGTGCCCATTTCTGCGGTGAGCGAACTGAAACGCTTGCTGCAAAGCCGAGATCCCGACCGAATCACCGCTTACCTAGAAAAGGTGGAGTCTCGGGAGGCTTTTGAGCGAAAATGGCTGGCTGAGCGCGCTGAGCACTACGGACACCGATACCGCCAGCAAGATCATTACCTCTCCACCCTCTTTCGCATCTTAGGCAAGCTATTCAGCGACCGGGCCGACCAGTTTCCCCCTCGTCAAACGGTCCAACTAAGTCTGCCTCTGCGTTTGAATCAAGGGCCTGTGCGTAGTGTCGAGCGGGATGACTGCATGATGGCCTTTACGGGACAAGTGGCCGAATTTATCTACGATGATTATAGCGGGGCCAGCTACCTGGATGACGAAAACATTCGACGCGTCGTGGCCTTTATGGAGGCGGTGGGATTTGACCGCCGTCAGGGTTTTTTAGCTGCTTTGAGGCAGTGGAGGCCTCGAGACTATGCCATGATTTTGTTTGAAAATTGGAGCGCCCAGATCAACCTATACGCCCAGGTAGAGGACGAGCTCCGAGAAGGACCCCTAGAGGAAATGATCTGGACGGTGGATGAGTATACCTGGAGCCAATACACGCAACTCAAAGGACCCATTGAGTGGTTTTACGGAGAGTTGCGTGCCTTCTATGCCTATCTGAAAGACTGTTTGGCCGATCGGAGAAGTTGGATCCTGATGCGGCTTTATTTTGTTTGAGGTAGTACTCATGCGAAAGCAAAACGGCCGGAGGGAAGGACATCATCCTTGCCTATAAACTCCTGGGAAAGTCAACATCGCGGAGAAGGTCATTTCCATAGACATGATTCATTCTATATATAATTAAAAGGACATGTTTAAATTGGCCTATCCCTAACTTTCCCAAGCTATC
>CAZFPQ010000008.1:0-45846 GCA_964521065.1 uncultured Bacteroidia bacterium
CCCTCGAATCAGCCTAGGAATCCAATTTGGTGGATGAGAAGCGAGAGGCGAGAGGTGAGAGGTGAGAGGTGAGAAAAGTGCTTTCTCTTGAAATATGTACATTAAACCAGTCCGAATTCAGGTCGAATTCGGACTGTTCATTTAAATCATTCAGACTTCTTCACCAAGGTAGCTTCCAACTCTTCCAAAGACTTGCCACGTGTCTCTGGCACCATCGCCAAGACGAAAAAGAACCCAACAGCGGCAAAAATTCCATAAATCAGGAAGGTTAGCGAATTGCCAAAATTGGCGAGTTCCCAAGGAAATACCAGTTGGACGAGAAAACTAATCCCAGAGTTGATCAGGCCAACAAAGGAAATGGCCACCCCTCGGATTGCATTTGGAAAGAGTTCAGAAAACAGCACCCACATTACTGGGCCAATGGAGATGGCAAAGGAGGCTACAAAGCCTAGTATGCCAATCAAAATCAACATGGGATCCATGCTGATGGCAGAGGAAATAAGCGCAGATTCGTTCGCTGCGTAGTCATCTCCCAAAGCCTCCTGTAGGGCTCCTTTGTAAGCGACATCGCTGTCAAAGGTTTGTCCCACCAAAGGAGTCAATTTATCCGCAGAAACCGATTCTGCCAAACTGGCCACGGCTTCACTATTAAGGGTATACGTCGCCGAGTTAAATCCATAGGCTAACAGAAACATAAAGACGGCAATCCCAGCCAATCCAATGGTGAGCAAAGGTTTTCTTCCGAGTCTATCGATTAAGCTCATGGCCAAAATGGTGAAGACCAAATTGATCAAACCCACGTAAATGGCCTGGGTAAAAGAAGCATCCTCTCCAATGCCAGATTGCTCAAAAATCATAGGGGCATAAAAGAAGACCGAGTTGATTCCTGTGATTTGCTGCAGAACCGCAATCACAATGCCCACAGTCAACACCAAACGCATGGCTGATTTGAAAAGGTCACTTACGTTGGACGAATCTGTTCTTTTTTCACCTTGGGTCAAGCTGTTACGGATGGCATCAAACTCTTTTTGAGCTCCTTGACCTACGGTGCGAGTCATGATTTCCAGTGCTTCATCAAACTGCTTTTTCATCATCAGCCAACGGGGGCTGCGTGGGACCAGGAACAAGGCCAAGAAATAAATCAAGGCAGGAATGGTCTCTAAGCCCAACATCCATCGCCATTCGTACTCACCAAACTGCAAGGTCTGGGCCCATCCTTCGGGCGACTCTGCTAGCTGGAGAATCAAGTAATTGGAGAAATAGGCAGCGGAAATTCCGATCACAATGTTGAGTTGGTTGACCGAAACCATCTGCCCCCGGATCTTGGCGGGAGAAATTTCTGCAATGTACATGGGAGCGATGATGAGAGAAGCACCGACCCCCAGCCCTCCAATCATCCGCGCGATTACCAACAGGGTAAAGGTGGGGGCGAGGGCAGAAGAAATTGCAGAAACAGCATAAAGAATAGCGGCTAGGGACAAAATCTTTTTTCGCCCGTAGCGATCGCTGAGGGGACCTGCCACCAGCATGGCCAGGGTAGAGGTCAAGGTTAGCGAGCCAACCGCCCAACCTAGTTGCAGCTTGGTTAGGCCAAACTCTAGTTCAATGAACTTATTTACGCCTGAAATCACCGATGCATCAAAGCCCATCAAAAAGCCTCCTAGTGCAACGATCAAAGCAATCAGAACGATGCTTCCTTGCTTGTTCATAGGGGATAATAGTAGTAGTAGGTTAAACTCTGGTCACTTGCTGACATGCAACTAAGTATATATTTCCTATTGTGCCAATTTCCTGGAAGAGCAATTCTGGGGAAATGGGAATTTATCCTACCTGAAAGCGGCCATTGAAAACCAGCGCCAAAACTGCCTTCGTGTAGATAAAGGCTCTCCTTCGTCCACACTCCCGACAAACCTAGCAAACAAACTAAATGACAAGCAACTGTATATCAGCACATTACACATGCATACACCCAGAGTCCTAGCCTATGCAACCTCGCTCCTAACTACCCCTACAGCCTTTTCGCCACCTTGCCAGCGAAATGAAAAATTTACTTCTATGTTTTTACCTCTAATCACTTACTTGTCATGAGTATTCAATCATTCTTTCGTGTTTTTGTCTTAAGTACTACCCTATTGGTCGCTTCTCCCCTTTTGGCTCAGGAGCTGGTCATGCATGCGGAGAATCCAGAAGCGTTACGACTGGTTCAAGAAGCACTGGATAACATGGGACACGACATGGGAAAATTCGGGGACAATGTCACCCAAGCGGCCCAACTAGATCCCAGCATGTTGGCCGCCAACTTCTTTGAAGCCATGGACCCTGACAAAAGCAAAGAAGAGTCCCGGGTCTTCATTGAGCGGATGCAGTCTTACCAGGGAGAGATGAGTCCTGGAGAAGAAATTTTAAAAGAGATGAGCAGCCATTTTGATGATGAGGACTATGACTTCTTCTCTAACCTGACAAAACTGGGAGATGCCTACCCTGAAGACCCTCGTATCAACATATTGGTAGGAACTGCCTACATGTACAATCAGGCCCCTGACAAAGCCATCCCCTATTTATCTAAGGCCGCTGATCAGGGTGGAATGCTTGGTGCCTACAACATGCTGGGCTATGCCCACATGAGCCAAGGGCAATTTGACAAAGCCGAGAAATTTTTCGAAGCTTACCTAGAGGCGGCTCCGGGGCATGAAAACCCATATGACTCTATGGGAGACTTGATGATGGCCCAAAAGGAATACGCAAAAGCAGCCAGTTATTTTGAGCAGGCTGCCACGATCAACCCAGGCCAGGGCATTCACGCAGAAAAAGCAGCCAAAGCCCGTGAACTCATGAATGAATAGACCTGTCATTCCCTGTTGAGTGGGAAGCGAGAGGTTAGCAGCGAGATACGAGACGACTTAACACTGATAATCAACCACTTAAACTAATTTCATTACCTGGTTTCTTCTGTCCATCGACTCAGTTGTAGAACACCCTGCAAAGACGTGTAGCAAAAAGGATCCTGACAGAACATATCAGTCCTGTACTTACGGTCCAAGCCTTGCGCCTTTCAATCGAATGAGAAATGATAATTGGTGCTAGAGGTACCTGGTTCATTTCTCGTTCTTTTCTCCCGCAGAAGTCCTGTGGGGGATTTTTCATTGATATCCAATTAAGCTCTTTGGGAAATAGACAGTAGAGCGCCCTATAACACCGTTATAAATTATATCTATACATTAATCAGCTAAAGAAAAAGAGACAAGCACAGCGCTTATCCCCATTTCTAAGGCCTATCTGTCAGACTAATCAACTATTATCGACCAGCACCACTTGTTCCTGATCCGCTTTGGCGATCTGCTGCCAAAACTTTCTCCAGGCTTGGTATTGCTTGGCTTCAAAGTTTCCCCCTAAAACCAATAATTCCCGTCGGTAGCTGAGCACATTTCCTTCCATGCGATAACTGGCTCGATAGGAACCAAAGGGAGCCGTAATCTCTACCTCTGAAGGAAGGTATTCTAAGCGATAATGTTCGGGCAACTGATACACCAGGCTATCTTCTTTGATATACCCCCGGCGGAGGAGGATCGGCTCGATGCGATTGAGGTCAGGTACGGGGATGTCAACTTCCTCACGGATGCAAGGTGATAAAAATAGTCGGCTACCGCCCAAGGTAGCCACCCCCGGAGCAGTCAAAGCAAGACTTAACTCTGCTTCAGGAAGTGCATCGGGTCGGGTCTCAGCTTCCATTTTATTTAGAAACCAACCTGTCCAGCCAAGACTGCTTATTACCCACTGGTTGATCTCGTCTTGGCTCTCGCGCAACACCGAACTCAGGCCTCCTTCATCATAGCGAAGACCGCGGTATAGCTGGATTAATTCCCCATTAGCTGTTCCTTCCTCATTTATGTTGAAGCTCCCAGTGAATTTTTCGCGGTTAACAGAGAAAGGATAGCGAGTAGTATGAGCAATTTTTCCACCTTCTGGGGTAATTAAGAGTACATCTCTGTCATCAGTAAAGGTCCCGAGAAAGGCAAATGGATTGGTCTGGCTGGTACATTCTAGCCACAAGGTATCTTTCCCAGGTTCAGGCACACATAAGATGGCATGATTAAACTGATTGCTAGGAAATTCTGTCGCAATGGGAGAGGCAGAAGCCCGGGCCCTCACCAAGGCATAATGAGACTTGATCCCGACAACAGCTAACAAGCTATGCATGTAATAGCTCAATGCTTTGCAATCACCATACTGGTTCTCGTGAACAAAGGAAGGCTCAAAAGGCTGCCATCCCCCAATCCCAAGCTGAATGCTTACGTAGCGGGTTCGCCCCTGCATGTATTCATACAAACCTTTTACCGAGTCTTGAAAAGTGGAAGCATTGGAAATTTGGGCGGAGGCCTCTGCCACTACTTGTGCATTTACTCCTCCCACATCTTTCAGCAGCTGGTTTTGCCATTGACCAAAACTTTGCCAACTGCCCATGCTGCCTCTATATTCCTCCATCTGAAACTCTCCCATGGCCACCAAAACCTTAGGCACACGCTCCGAAAAACTTGGACCATAAGGGATAGGCTTTAGCCCCTCTAAGTTTTCCACCTCCCAAGTAAGAACCGTCATACCCTCTATCGTTTCCACCTTGGGGTCATCTAAATCCTGTGTTTGATACCGAACTTCGAGATCAGTGGGGTACTTGAGGATGAATTCGCTGTGCTCCACGGAAGTACGGAAACTGGAAAAGGCGTACCAATCTGGCAAGTTCATGGTCCCCGAAAAATCCAAGGTATAGCTCAGCTCAATGGTATAGGGGCCACGCCCTTGACGTAAGTCAGCATACTTATAGCGACTGTCTGAGGCAACCGTCACCCCGTCATACCTTGCTAGATCTTGAATATCTTTTCGTTTCAGTTTCTGGATCGACTTACCACTGCTGGAGAAGACCTGAGCCTTGATGTCACTCAGTTTAATAAAATTGCTGTAAGGAAGTCGGATCTCGGCTTGGTCCTCTTCTCTTGCGTTAAGTATGCTGACTGCTTTGTAAACCTCAAGCGTGGCGTGGTCTACACTATGTATGGTCAACACCTCGCGCTCACTTCGGATCACAGCATCTGCTTGGTCTTTTAACTTTGGGGAGAGCTTGCTCACGGAAAAATCTTGAGCGAACAGGGTCAGTCCGCTCATGAGCAAGCCCACCGTTATTATTCGCTTCATCAGGTAGTTTTTTTAAGGACCAATGGCTGGGAAAGCCTCTGGGCTACTATGGTGTAAAATTGGCGCAAAGCCCCATACTCATCAGGAATGTAAAAAGTCTTGTTGATGTCTAACTTCCCAGAGATGGAAATCATGTTGCCCATGGCCTGGACTGAATAGCGAAATTCTGCGGCTCCGTCTGGTAAACGAATGAGTCCTTGTTCTGGCAACTCTTCTACCGTGTATCCATCAGGCAAAACCATGCTTAGCAGATAGTTCTGACTCTGCCCATAGGGCATATCTACCGGAAAACTCCGAACTTCCCTGTCAAAAGGGTTTTCCTTGATCAGTCCGCCTAGGATGGGATTCAAGTACATCAAGTCCCCCTTCATGGATTCCTGGCAGGTCAAATGGATGGTTCCCTCCAAGGCCGCGTAGTAGTCATCTTCGTTTTCCCAGACCATGGAATCAATGGTCCATTGTCCAGAATAACTCTCAAGTTCGCTGATCAACTCGGCTTGCTTCTCATCCGTGGATAAAAGATTTCGAGTAGAAAAGGCCGGGTAGCCCTCCTCATGAACACTCATCTTGGCATGAGCCACTCCACTTTCATCAAACTTCACTCCTACCCGCACCGTCTTGGAGGCATGAGCTCCCCTGGTTAACGGCATCCATTTGCCCTGCTTAGCGACTGCCCAACCTTCACCATTCAGGGCTTTGGGGGGTAGCAATCCAAAGGGCAAGCTGGAATAGGTCGCATCGGCATAGTGCCATTGGTCATTCACCTTGACCGCAGCTACCACGTAGTTGAAATAATCAAAGCTGGGAAAGACAGGATGAGGCTTGCCATGAGATCGGGTGCTCAACAAGACTGGTACGGCTTCGAAGCCGATTTCTTGGTACAATTTGGTGAGAAAGAGATTGATATCACCCACTGAACCTTCCCCACTGTCCCAAATCTTCCCTGCCCGACGACCTGCCCCCGTAGAATATACCTCGTTCCACCTCAACTGCTTTTTCACTGATTCGTAGGCAGTAACGGCTCGATCTAAGGGATCTTCCAGTCCCTTAAGCGAAACGACCAAACCCAAAGGAAGACTATTGTCAGATTTGAGGAATTCTCCAACACGCTCGCTCTCAAGCATGGTCTCATTGAAGTTGACATAACTTCCCATGAATACTTCTCGGCCACCCCAGGGAAAATCAGTTGCCATGAGTTGAAAGCGAATGCGTGAAGCATAATCATCTACCGAGGTCATGAAGGGCTCCTGGCGAATGGCCGGAACTTGCTCAGCCACGTAATGATAGTAAGTTCCTTGACAGCGAACTCCATCAAAGGTGAGCTGTTGAACCTCTTTCTCGTTTAGGACGGGTGTTTCTGCCCCGGAAAAGATGGTTTGGTATTCAAACCACTCCGGTAACACATAAGTGGCGTCACTCCAGCGTACCGGAATGCTTCCTTGGTACTCCCAATTCCGCAGGGTACTCAGAAAGTCGGAACTGATGGAGTAGGAATATTCAATCACACTGCCATCCTGGACCTTGGGGAGGGAAAAGCGGGTAGCAAACAGTCGTTTGCTTAATTCTTCATCATAGATGGCACTTTTTTCCATCTTTACTTTTTCGACTTTGCCATCTACCAAATTATAGGTCATGCCTCTTACAGAGCCTAACCTCTCTCGCCCTCCACTAGGGCTCTGGTAAACGATCACTTCTCCATTGGCATAATCGTAACCGTCGCTGTTAAATATTTTGATCCGGACATGATAATCGTACACGTATTGAAAGCCGCTGCTGTTGTACACAAAGCGGAGCTCGCTGGTCTCACCCAATACCATGGCTTCTGCATCAGGGTCAAAGGAGCATTCCGTTATGGCTAGATCGGCCTCATCGATTTTGCCAAACTTAAGCTTATGAGTTTGGCCCAAAAGCCAATAGGGAAGCATGCCCATGAGTAGCAGGCTCCCCAATAGGAGGTTTTTCATAGATTGTGTATTAAATAAAGATATAGGGGCTTTCATGTGTTGTATGGCTGCAAAACAAAAATATGTTATTTATCATATTTTTGCAATTCCCCCCCCCTTCTAGCACCCCAATCAATGGCCATCTATGCCGCGGGACTACCTCAGCCCTACTCCTTACCTTTATCCCATCGCAAAATTTTTCTCCAACACGTGCCGGAAAGCTCTGAGGAAGTAGTCTAGCTGCTTCTTTTCGACATTTAAAGGGGGCAATAAGCGAATGGTATTGGGCTGGCTAGAAGAACCGAGAAACAGTCGATGCTCAAACAAAAGCTCCTTGCGAATCGGTGCAGCGGGTCCAGGAAGCTCCAATCCGATCATCAAGCCTAGGCCACGGACTTCTTTGATCTGGGGAATGAGTTGGAGTTCAGAAATCAGATAATTCCCCATTTCTTTGGCAGCTTCGACCATCGACTCCTCCGACATGGCCTCCACCACTGCAAGGGCAGCCGCACAAGCCAAATGATTGCCTCCAAACGTAGTTCCTAGCATCCCATACCAAGCTTCTATGTGTGGCGCAATCATGACTCCCCCCACAGGAAACCCATTTCCCATTCCCTTGGCAAGGGTGATGAGGTCGGGGGTAATCCCAAAATGCTGGTGGGCAAAAAAGCGCCCGCTCCGGCCAAATCCACTTTGGATTTCATCCAATACCAAACAGGTCCCATTTTGATCACAAAGCTCCCTAGCCCCGTGTAGGAAATCCTCGGAAGGAACGTGAATTCCCCCTACTCCCTGGATTCCTTCGATTACCACAGCACAATATTCTTCTGTTTTGAGAGCTGTAGCAAGCCCTTCTAGGTCATTGAAGGCCAGCCGAGTAACATGGTCTACCGGGTTAATGGGGGCCTGTATTTTTTTGTTATCGGTAATGGCTACCGCAGAGGAGGTGCGTCCGTGAAAGCTCCGTTCTAAGAAGACCACTTTTTTTCGTCCGGTATGAAAACTAGCCACTTTTAGGGCATTTTCCATGGCTTCTGCACCAGTACTGCACATAAACAATCGAAAATCCTCATATCCACTGATCTGGCCAAGTTTCCGTGCATATTCTGCTTGAAGGGGATTTTGAACGGCATTGGAGTAAAAGCCCAATTTCCCCAATTGTTCCCCTACTCGCTTTAAGTAATGTGGATGGCTATGACCGATGGATATGACGGCATGTCCGCCATAAAGATCGATGTATTCTTGGCCTTGGTCATCCCACAAGCTTGCACCTTGCGCCTTGACCGGCGTCACATCATACAGAGGATAAACATCAAAAAGCTTCACGGACTGTTGCTTTGAATAGGAATATGGTAACAAATAGATATTTCGTTTGCGAATTAGCGCATTTTCTGGTTAAAAACCGCCGTTTCGCCTATTCTCTAGGCTATGTTAAGATCGCCTGAAGCCAATCTCGCAGGCGGGATTCCTGGCTTTTCCAATCGTAGGACTCAGCACTTAGCCTTGGGGCTTGCCATGAGTCAAGGGCCTGGATCCACTCCCAGGAAAGGTTTTTAGCAGGCTTAGGAAAGCCAAAAGGCGTTTCTTGGTTGAGCATTTCCCACTCAGGCAAAGCCGAGAAAACCAGAGGGCGTCTCGCCGCCATGAACTCAAAAAACTTGGTCGGTACTTTCCCCCTGAGTTGTGGCAAATCTTGATAAAACCCTAAGCCCGCCACACAACCAGCAATCAGGGATAGGATGCGAAGGTGGGGCAGGTAGGAACTTCCTCCCATGAGGTGAATCTGGTCTGAATGAGTAGTTTGTTGGATTCGGCTTTGGAGCTCCTCCAATAAGCGCTCCTGCTGGGTATGGCCCGCAATGATCAAGTCAACGGCCTGAATAGTGTTCCACTCTTCCCAGAAATCAATGGCCTCAAAAAGACCCCACTCTCTAGCCAGGGTACCGGTGTAAAGCAAGTAAGGGCGAGGATGTTGATAAGGAAGGACTTGCTTACTCAGTGCTTTATTTTCCAAAACCATGGTGGGAGTATGGGGAAAGCGAAGCTGAGCAGCATATACCTCTTCCGCAAAAACCACCCCATCAACCCAGCGACGTACCATGTAGCGCTCCCAAGAAGCAAAAATCCATGCCAAGGCAAATCTTATCCCACTTGGCCAGTGGGCTCCTTGACCTAGGTTCTTTTGATAGTTCTCATGCACATCGTAAATCACCCGGCATGGCCGTCTTCTTTTTAGCTTTGCAGCCGTGATCAATAACTCTGGAGCATGAATCAGGTATACATCGGATTCTTCCTGATAAGCCGCATTGACAATAGACCAAGGAAACAGCCATCGCTTCCGCTCAAGTCTACCAAAAACCCCTTGAGGAATCAGCTCCACGGAATTTTCTATTTTCCGATTCCCTTCACCTTGCCCCATTATCCCCACCTGAAATCCTAACTCTACTAGGCTATGGGCCCATTTTGCCAATATCCGTGTGTGTGAAACCGGATTTAAAATGCTGATTTGGGTCAGGCGAGGCTTTCTTCCGAATATTTTTCGGAACTGATCTTGCTTATTTCCTGGCGTTGCGCTCATCTTGCCAAAAAATAAACAATATCCATGAAAGAATACTGGCTTGAACATGGCCCAGTAGCTTCTGAACCCTTGCAAGCCGATCTATTGCCTCTTTCCATCTATCGGCAAACGCATGCTGCTACAGTGATCGCCTGTCACGATGTTTTTATCCACTACCAAGGAGGGATTCTACTCATTCGACGTAAAACGGCCCCAGCAGTAAATATACTGTGGCCCATTGGAGGTAGAATTTCTCGTGGCCTAACTACAGAGGAATCCATACGGCAAAAGGTCAAAGAAGAATGCAATTTAGAGCTACAGGAAATAAGAACCCTCGGCTTTGCAAGGACCTATTTCTCTACGGATCCATTTGGTCATGGCAAGGGAACGGATAGCCTCAACGTAATCATGGCAGGGAAAGGAATGGGAGATTTGAAGTTGGATCAACACCACGAAAAGCCAGAGGTCATTACTCCTGAATATTATTTCTCCATCAGAGAGACGCTACACCCTTACGTACGTGATTACATGGACATGGAATTTAAAACTGAGCCATCAGTTTAAGAGGTTGTTTGGGTTTTGGTGTTTCGAGCCCAAACGCTGGATTTTTTGGTTCTGACAAGCAGATTTTTTGAAGAATAGCGAGCTATTTCGAGAAAAATCGGCGCGGTCAGACTCCTACTTGGGGCCCTTAATCCCAAGTACTCGTGGCAAGACAAGTTTTGGCCGTAAACTCAACATCCAAACGGCCTCTAAACGCGCATCTCCAAGAAAGACATTAGCTCATCAAACTCCTTCAGATATTGGCTATTGCCACTGACGCGTCGGCGAAAAGCTGGGGCTAGTTCACGTAACTTCCGGGTGTAGGCTTGTCGGTTGAGGATGTATACAAAATTCATCAACTCGTCGTGGTCCACGTGTCTTTGCCACCCATCGAACTCCGTAGCTATCAATCCCAAGGCAAAATCATTATCTGCCCTAAATTTTTGAATCACGTCCATGGCCTCTTGGTTACTCCGCTTAGAACTGGCTTCATCTAGCACCTTAGCCAAGGTTTCTGTCAGCTTGTAATACTTCTTGGGGGTATCCATCGATCGGGTCGCAAACAGCGTGAGCTCCGTCCTGGTTTCTGGGCTGAGGGCACCACGTCTAGGATCTCCACAACTTTGCCATCCCATTAACATCAACGTGAGAAAGCAGGTAGAAAGGAAAAAACGTGATGTAGATAAATCTTTCATAGCCACCTGTATGATCAAAAATGAGGACCAAGCTCGAAACCCAAAAAGTGAATCAAAGAAGTTTTCGTCCTCTAGCTAAACGTCAAGACCTTTAACTCTGTATCTCTTGACTAATAGCTCTTCATTTTTACCGCCTAATCAAAGATAAGGGATGTTTTGGTAATCCCCTCAGTACCAGATAATATTGCCTCAATGAAAATCAAAGCCATGCATAACTTTTTCTTCCTCCTGCTAGCCATTTTGTTGACCATTCCCACTCAAGTATGGGCACAAAAGCCAAGCAAATTCGATGAGTTAGTCATCATCGAAACCACCTTTGGAGACATCACTATTCTCTTATATGACCAGACCCCACGGCACAAGGCCAATTTCATCAAATTGGCCAAAGAAGGGTTTTATGACGGAACCACCTTCCATCGAGTCATCAAAGACTTCATGATCCAGGGCGGTGATCCCTACAGCAAAGACTCCACCAAGCAAAACTCTGTAGGTCAAGGTGGACCAGGCTATACCCAAGAGGCTGAATTCGTCTCGGGTCTCTATCAACGAAGAGGGGTAGTTGCCGCCGCACGAATGCCGGACCAGGTCAATCCTACCCGAGAATCCTCAGGTTCTCAATTCTATTTAATCCAGGGAAGGAAATTCACCTCTACGGAGCTCGACGCCGCTGAGCAACGCGTCCAAAGGATGTTAGGTCCAGATTTCAAGTTCAGTGAAGAGGCCCGAGCCATTTACCAAGAAGAGGGGGGAGCTCCTTGGTTAGATCAACAGTATACCATTTTTGGTGAAATAATTGCAGGACTAGACGTAGTGGACAAAGTAGCAGAACAAAGGGTCAACCGGGCCAATCGCCCGCTAGAAGACATTACCGTACGTATGAAGGTGGAAAAAATGAAGCGAAAAAAGGTGGAAAAACAATTTGGATTTCAGTACCCGAGTGAAAAATAATGAGAATCCGGTTGATCAGGTCAACGCTTCAAGGCAAAACTTCGATAATATGAGAGAAAGAGTTTCGTAAGAAAAAGGACTGGACTGAGAGCAAACTGAATGAAGAAAATTTCTACGCAACAACTCCTTTTGCCAATGATGTTGTTTCTGCTGAGCTGTAACCAAACCAACCCTGGTTTGGACGAGGCAAATGCAGGTGTTTTACAATTGGAGCAATTCCAAGCTTGGGGAGGAAGCTATACGGCAGGGTTTGGACAAGCCGGTTGGGAGCCTAGGGGCCTACCTGGGCTACATGATGAAGGGCAAAAAAATGCTTTTCCAGTATTACTGGCCCAGCAATTTGAGCTCACGGGGCGGCTTACGGATTACGCTGGTGGATGGTTATCACTCGACGGATCTGGGCGATATGAGTTCACCAACCTAGTTCCGGCTCCATGCGAGGACGTGAGCCCAAAAGTAAGTAGAACCCTACAGCCTGCTCACCAAGCTTGGAATCGCCCTTGGATAGGCCCACTCAGCAATTTTGGTCTTCCCCATCTGAGCGTAGGGGAATTGGACGACCCTGATTTAGCAGCACATAATCCTTTTGCCCCAAGGCTCAATCTAGACCAAAGCTATCTTGAAGCTATGCGAAGCCAGCGAGGGGGTTTTAGTCTTCTATGGATCGGAGCAGGTGACTTATTGCCTTTTGCGATGACAGGAGCAGCCAACATCTCTTATGGAGCCAGTAACCCTGCAGATTTTGCACGCCTTTACGCGAAAGCTCTGAAAGCACTCAGTACCAATCGGGTCGGGCCGATTCACATTTTAGTCGGAAACTTGCCTGATTTCACTCGATTTCCATTTTTTCAAACCTTACCTCATCAGTATATTTCTACTGAAGACTGCAACCGCAGCACCCGGCCCATTTATTACTATACGGACCAAGTCAATGATGCCTTGATTGCGGAATCAGACGACTTAATTTTGCTCACTGCAGAGTCAAAGCTTGGCATCTCAAATAGTTTACCGGGTTTGGTAGGTCTACACCGGGAGAATCCTCTCCCCGATGACCTGGTTCTTGACCAAGCCGAGGTCCTGCAAGTGCGGGATGTTATTCATACCTACAACTCCATCATTGACTCAGTAGCCACTGCGTTCAATGATTCCGCCGGATATCAGGCCATTGCCGTGGCCGATATGTTCTCAGTCTTTGAAAACTTGTCAGGAGGTATCATCAGCGAGGGGGCCTATGTATCAACGGAGTATCTAGAAGGCAATATTTTTGAGGCGGACGGTTTATACTTTAGCCCCAAAGGCAATGCATTTGTAGCGAACGAATTTATCCGCACCATCAATGACTTGGACGAATGGGAAGCCCAGGTTCCCTTGTTGAATCTCGCCGATTATCCCGGTGTGCGATACCCTTGATTGGAAAGCCCCTAAAATCTCCCTAGCTCGTAAAGACTTATGGACTTTTTCGCTCAAGACGGCGAAAGGTGTACGCAAACTCATTTTTTTCATCTGCTTGCTGAGCTTCCACCCAATCAATCTCCCAATCATCGGGATCTGGTAAGGAAAAGTAGGTATCCCCATCCACCTCTGCATGGACCAGGGTTTGGTATACCCGACCAACCAATCCTTTGGTAAAAGCCTCTTTGTAAAGGGCGGCCCCTCCGATGATCACTACTTCAGGAGCATCAGAACAGGCCACCAAGGCCTCTTCCAAGTTAGAAAAAACCTCAATGCCCTTAGCTTCAAACCCTAGCTGGCGAGTCAGTACCAAGTTCCTGCGACGAGGTAATGCCCTGCCAATGGATTGATAGGTTTTTCGCCCCATGATGATGGGCTTGTCCAGTGTAGTATGTTTGAAAAACTTCAAGTCACCCGGCAGATGCCAAGGTAAATCTCCCTCAACCCCGATTACGTCATTTTCAGATACGGCGTAGATAGCAGAAATCAGCTGTGTCATGCGATTCAAGGTAATAAACTCTTATCTTTGTGCCAATGGAAGCTCGAAAAGGAATGTACTGCTTGTCCATCTGTCTGCTTTGCACAAGCTTATTGGGAGCCTGTCAACAAGGAGCATCCACTCCCCAAATGAGCCCTAAACAGATGGCTCAAGTCTTGAAAGATATTCACTTAGCTGATGGCTGGGTGGATCAGGAAGGTGGCTCACTCGACCGCCGCAATGACATACGCGATGAGCTCTACGATGAGATTTTAGATCAATATGGCCTGAACCGCCAAACCTTTTACCAAGATTACCAGTACTACATCAATCACCCTCTTGAACTAGACACCATCTACCTACAAATCACCGCAGAATTGGAGGATCAATTAGAGACCCTCAAATCTGAAGATTTGGAAAGGAGGAGGCTTATACGCCGGATTGATACCACCCGCTGGCGTGATACCAAACCCAAAAGTGATACGGCAGTAGAACTGCCCTCTATCCCCACTCAAAAACTTTCTTCGGACCCGCCCAACCTATAGGGCCATTCCGTGTTATGAAACGCTACCACGCTCAAACCTACGAAAAACTCGGTTTTGACGTCATTCTTTCTCAGCTCAGCCAACGCGTGAGCAGTGAAGAGGCACGTGAGGCTGCCTTAGCCATAGAACCTTCTTCCGATCCTCAAGTGATTTTACCCGAACTACAACGGGTAGAGGAATTTCGCAACATCCTAGAATTTGAAGATCAGCAACCTAGTCCACGCATTCCCGCCGTTTCCCGGGTAATTCAGAAGCTCTCCTTGGCCGGTAACTGGTTGAGCCTAGAAGAACTGAGTAAGCTCTTGACCTGGCTAGAGGCCATTTTGGAACTTCGCAAATACCTTAAGCAAAGGGCGGAGATCTACCCTACTCTTCATCAGTTGGTCAATGGACATTCTTTCAGTCAAAGCCTCATCAGCAGAATCTCTCGCCTTTTCGATAACCGAGGCAACTTGCGGAACGACGCCTCCCCTGCCCTAGCTAGCATTCGCAAAGAGATCAACAGCCGCTCTAACGAGCTCCGTAGTACCCTTTATCGCCTCATGCGCCGTGCCCAAGAGCAAGGCTGGTCCAATGAACAAGAAATTGTTCTCCGCAACGATCGCCTGGTCATCCCCTTACGAGCAGAAGCCAAAAACCAACTCGCCGGCTTCGTGCAGGATGTTTCACAAACGGGGAATACTGTTTACGTCGAACCAGCAGAAGCTTTGCCCCTGAATAATCGGATCAGGGAGTTACACATCGAGGAGAGAAACGAGATCATTCGCATCCTTACGGAGGTAACCGCAGCGATAGCCGAACACTACGAGGAATTACAGACATACCGGGGCACCATGATCCAGGTTGACCTCATCCGTGGCAAGGCTCGCTTAGCTCAGACCTTGGGGGCCATACTGCCAACGGTGGAGCCTAAAGGGAAAGACCTTCACTTGAGACAAGCTTACTATCCCTTGTTGCAGCTCAAAGCCCAGCAAGAAAACTTCGAAGTGATTCCTCTCGACCTAAAACTAGATCCCAAACATCGCATCATGGTCATCTCTGGCCCCAATGCGGGAGGAAAATCGGTATCACTCAAAACAGCAGGCCTGTTGCAGTTGATGTTGCAGAGCGGGATGTTGGTTCCGGTCAATGAGGGATCGGTATTTCGTCTGTTCGACAGTCTCTTCCTGGATATCGGCGACGAACAGTCCGTTGACACCGATCTTAGTACCTATACTTCTCGCCTATACGCGTGGCGACAGATGGGAGACCGCATGAGCAAAAACTCCCTTTTCCTAGTTGACGAGTTTGGCAGCGGCACGGATCCTAAGCAGGGGGGGGCCATCGCAGAAGCATTCCTCGAACGCTTCGTCATTCAGGGAGCCTACGGAGTGATCACCACCCATTATGGCAACTTAAAGGACTATGCAGAACTTACCGAAGGGATCATCAATGCGGCTATGCAATTTGACACCAAGGAGTTGCGTCCTACTTACCGCATCTTGGATGGCATGCCAGGCCGTAGCTATGCCTTCGAAATGGCCAAACGCGTGGGGGTTCACCACACGGTCTTGAGACGAGCAAAACGCAAAGTAGGAGGAGATGAGCTAGACGTAGAACAACTGCGTAAAGAACTTGAGAGAAAATCTTTAGATCTAGAAAAGGCCTTAAGAGAAAATAAGCAGCGCCAACAAAAGTTGGACCATCTACTGGAGCGCTATGAAGCCAAAGATCTTCAAATCAAGACTGAGCGCAGAGAAATCCTCAATCAGGCTAAACGAGAAGCAAAGACTTTGATTGAGAAGGCCAATCGGGATATTGAGCGAACCATCAGAGAGATTCGCGAAGCCGAAGCTGAAAAGGAGAAAACGAAACGTCTCCGCAAGCAGTTGGCCCTTACCGCTCCTGAGGTAGAAGACGATCCATCTCCCCACCTAGCCAAGTCAAAAAAGAATAAAAAGAAAACAAAAGAGCAGCCGGAAGAGAAGATTCAGATATTGGCGGGAGAGCCTATCCAAATCGGAGATTGGGTCAAGCTAAAAGCAGCAGGCAGTCACGGGGAATTGGTAGAGATCAAAGGCAAAAAGGGAGTGGTCGCGACGGGGGATCTTCGAGTCACCATCAAGCTAGATCAGCTAGTCAAAATTAAGCCCCCCAAGCAGCCAAAGACCCAATCTAGCATTTCTTATGGAAGCGATACTCCCATGAAGAATGTCCGTTTTGAACTGGATGTAAAGGGAAAAAGAGCTGAAGAAGCCATCAATGAAGTAATCCGCTTCATTGATGATGCCCGTCTAGCGGGCCTCAACCGCGTGAGAATTCTCCATGGCAAAGGCAATGGCATTTTAAGGGAGGCCATTCGCCAACAACTGAACGAGCTACCTTTTATTCAAGCAACTTCTGATGCTCCTGTAGATGAAGGAGGAGCCGGGTGGACAGTCGTCAGCATGAATTAAGGATTGAACGATTTTGTAAACCAGAAAGGCTTAACCGAGCTCTTCCATCTTCGACCTCAAGATATTGCGTAATCTGTCCTCTTCAAGCTCAACCAGAGAGTGTGACCTCTAAAACTACACACTTGCCCCAAATAGTTGAGATAAACTTATACCGACTGAAAGATGTCTTTTACCCACTTAGACGAACAAAACCGACCTGGCATGGTCGATGTTGGCCAAAAAGAAGTTACCAGAAGGGAAGCCCACGCCAGATGTATGGTCAGTCTGCCTCCTGTCGTTCTACAGCAATTAGAAGGCAAAGACTTGCAGACCAAAAAGGGATCCGTCTTCCAAACCGCCATATTAGCAGGCACCATGGCGGCAAAACGCACCAGTGACCTGATTCCCCTTTGCCACCCTTTGCCCCTTGAAAAAATAAAATTTAGCATAGAAATAAGCGAAAGCCAGCAAGTTCAGATAGACTGTCGGGTAGCCATGAGTGGAAAAACAGGAGTAGAAATGGAAGCCCTGACGGGGGCTAGTATAGCAGCCTTGACCATCTACGACATGTGCAAGGCCTTTTCGCATGACATCATCATACAAGAAACCAAGCTCATGGCCAAGACTGGAGGCAAGAGCGATTTTAAGCGTAAGAGCTAAAAAGTACCCTCTCCTATTATTGTATAGAGAGATCTTGGGGGACACCTACCGTGACCATGTGGTTTAAATCACTGGGGCTTCCTAGCCCAATGAAGCAGTCAGGAAACACTGCTTCCTTCTCAATGCCTTGGGCAAGTACAGCGCTTTTTTATTTTCCCACCGAAGTGATAGTTGAGATAAAAGCTGAGCTGTCCCCCGAATTCAGATAAAGGATATAAGATTGGACTCCCTTCGTCAGCGCCTAAGTTGGCATCGTAGCTGTGATTCATAAAGTATGCTCCACCTTCTATGGTTGCGCTAAACCTCGAATTAAAAAACACCCTATACCCAGCAAACACATTGGCTCCCCAGCTGCGATAGTTCTCAGAAATAGGAAGGGGATCGACTAGGTTTGAGATTACCTGCCCTTCTACCTTCCCCAAACTCAACACTCCGTCTATTCCTACAAATAATCGGCTAGCGCCCCTAACCAAGTTCCTTTCATAACCAAGCTGAAGGCGATTATTCGTTCTTTGGGCAGAAGTTCTGGTACCAAATAGATCGACATCGATTAAAGATGTCTGCTGTCGAAAGAATCCTGCACGGATTCCATCATTTAAGGTCAAGAAATACTTATAGCGCAGGCCATGTCCAAGATGAGAGCCAAAAGGCAATCCGTCATAATATTCAGAAAAAGCGGGAGTCAGGGTAATCCCAACAGGGTCCAGCCCGATTTCATGCTTAAGGGGCTTAAAGCGAGAACGCTGAGCCGAAAGGTCTTGCCAACTTAGGCAAACCAAAATGAGTAGACTGGCGGTAATGAGTCGCATCATTTCTATGTCTTTTAGGTGTGTAGGTAAAATCAATCGAGGGATGCTCCCTGTATGTTGGCCAAATGGTTTCACAACCATCATAAACTCTTCCTTTGGAACTAGTCAAACTCACAACTTTTGGCAACAGCTGCAATCGGAATTGAGTCAAGGTATGACATCTATCCAAGGATGTTCCATGCTTATATAACTTAAAAGCTCGTTTACCCTAAAACAAATCAGTCCCAACTAGAAGTTGGGACTGATTTATTAATTTTTCTAAATATCTGTTACTCGACCAATAATGTCTTGACGATCAGCGTCTCAGGAGCGAGAAATAGGACTCGGTAAGCTCCTTGTGGCAAACCACGTAGATTAATGTGAAGGGTCTGCTTTCCTTCTACCAATGGCACCTCCTCGCTAGAGAGCAAACGCCCCTGCATATCGTACAACTGCCATTCACTGGGCTGCTCTCGAATGCTGTTTACCGGTAGATTTACCTGTCCTTCAGCAGGGTTGGGATAGAGATCACCTAACATCACCAGTCCCAATTGCTCCACCAAAAGCTTCCTTTCCCCTGACATCACATCAGCGTTCTGGCTAAATACGGCACGAACACGATAAGTATAAACTTTCCACTCTTCAATCTGTGCATCCTCATGGACATAATTCATGCTTCGGTTTACACCTCCTTTAGCAGGAACAAAATCGATGGTCTCATATTCGCCATCATATTCCTTGCGTTCAATCTCATATCCTAATAAGTCTGAGGATTCCACCATGTTCCAACTTAACTGGTTGGAATAGCCATTTCGAATCAGTCCAGAAAGGTTCAAGTTGAAGATAAATCCCCTCGTACATGATATATCCAAGGTGAAGTCTCCTCCGTTTAAGCTGGCATCGGTCACATAGATGTAATAGGTCACTCCTGGATTAGAAATGAAAGTCAACTCAGAAGTTCCTGCGAAACAACCCGTACCATCATCATTTCCTTCCTCACATGTCAAGTTTCCGCAAGCTCCACTGTACACAAAGATCTGCGTATTGAATGCAGGCACTGTATTACACGTGCTAAGGGTGATGATTCTTCCATCTCCTTGGAATGAATACCAAACACCAACTCCTCTAGGACTTACTCCTCCACAGGAACCACTCGGCACACCTGTGTTTGAAGCTCCATCAAAGTTTCCTTGAACTGACTGGCCACAGCTTAATGCTTGGGCATTGCTACACAAATCATTGGGTGGGGGAAAGGCACCGGAGCAGTTCTGTACTACCGGAGGAGCCATTTTCACACAAGTGATTTGGTTTTCAGCTGCCACGAATACATTCACCGCGTAGTCTGTCACAAAATTACCTAAGGAATAGGTACCTGGAGACAAGTTATTGAGCGTAACAGTGGCAGCAGTGGAGTTTTGAAGCGCCTGAATGCGATAAGGTTGATTAACCTGCCCTCTGAACGAAACGACCACCTCAAAGCTGTCATTGCTGATACAAGTTGCCGTCACCATATCAAGTTGCAAGCTATCGCAGTCCACCACAGGTGTACAGTCTGCAGTTACAAAAGGACTCACAGCAGAACAGGTGATATCATCTGGATCCTCTACCGCAACCTGAAGCAGGGTACTATTGGCATAGAAACCTAAATCGTGCAAACCAGCGGCCAAGGTAGTGTCTTTTAGTACTTGACCTGCTACATCTATGACCTGGGTCCGGTAGGGACCCGTCGTCCCGCTAATGAGTACAAAGGCCTTGAAAGAGGTAATGGAAATATTTGGGAAACAGGCTGCATAAAACGTGTCTATTGCCACATCACAAAGCACACTGCAATCAGCTAGTAAAGTCGCGCTGGTATCTGCACAGTCAATATTTGCCAAATCCTTAACCACCAGTTGGACTGGCTGATTGCTTGCAAATGGACCGAACACATGGGTTCCGGCCGAAAGCGTGTCTAGCTTCATGCCACCTAGCACGCTCACCTCAAACTGGCTGCCCGTTCCTGTGAAGCTTAGAGAGACCTGATAGCTGATGTTGTCAATACAGCTGGCTACCGCGTTGGTAATGTCCACATCACAGAGTGGGCTACAATCGGCCACCAAGACCGCCGTGGTGTCGGCGCAGTCTACGTTGCTCAAGTCGCTTACCACCAGCTGGACTGGCTGGCTGCTTGCGAAGGGACCAAACACATGGGTTCCGGCCGAAAGTGTGTCTAGCTTCATGCCACCCAACACGCTTACCTCAAACTGGCTGCCCGTTCCGCTAAAGCTCAGGCTTATTTCATATGCTTGGTTGTTGATACAGCTGGCTACCGCGTTGGTGATGTCTACATCGCAGAGTGGACTACAATCGGCCACCAAGACCGCTGTGGTGTCGGCGCAATTGATATTATCTAAATCTCGCACTAGTACCTGTACAGGCTGATTACTCGGAAATGGTCCGAAGGTGTAGCTACCTGCAGCCAAAGTATCTAGCACATTACCTAATAGATCTCTCACCTCATAGGCCGCTCCCGTACCCGAAAATGATAACCCGATTTCATAAGAAGCATTATTTAGACAGGTTACCGTAGGCGTACCTAATTGAAGATCACAATCAGCAGGATCACATTCTGCGTTGGCATTTACATCCCCTGCGCCTTGATAATCCCCTGAGAACAAGAACCAGCCAGATATTCCAAAATCTCCCGTCTTTGCGTTAGCGGCTACTCCATATTGGAAACCAAATTGGCGGCTCGGAGGATTATGAGATAATCTCAGGGTATCACCATCTAGAGGTGTACCCGCAACTCCTATGATGGTACTTCTTAGGCTATCCACCTCAAAGAAAAGCCAATCTTGCTTATTGGCATCTACCAGAGCTTGTGGAGCAGACTCAACTTTCACATCCCTTCCGAGTGCAGTCCAAGTCGTATAATCTGCGGCATCTATCAGCCAAATATCCACATCCCATAGCAGAGTAGGATCACTTACATTTACGACTCGCCCAGTGATTCTTGCGGTAGTATCCGCATAAAAGCTAAGTAGACCGCTGTTATTAACCCAGATATGTTTAGGATCATTCAGCAGGGGAATGACTGCATCATCTAAATATACTGCATGTCCCTGCGCGCTTGGAGAAAAATCTGAAAGAGGACAGGTTCCAATGAGCTGGGGGGTGTCACAAAAGGCACAGATGCCCGAAGTTGTTTCTTCGCAAATCAGGAGTCCTTCATCTTTTACGGTAAAGCTAATGGTGTCTAAGACTGAATAAGGTCCCATTATATAAGTACCTGCGCTTAAACCGGAAAGGGCATTTCCCTGGTTATCGGTTAGGGAATAGTCGGTGCCGTTACCACTGAAAGAAATTTCTACCTCAAAGCTTTGGTCATTGATACACTGAGGTAGGGCGGCTAGTAGATCTAAATCGCAAGTCTGAGCACATTGTAAGCTGGCATTTACATCTCCATGTCCTGTGTATGATCCACTGAATAAGAACCAGCCAGAAATACCAAAATCGCCGTTTTTGGCATTGGCGGCTAAACCATATTGGAACCCATACTGACGACTTGGTGGGTTATGTGAAACAAATAAAGTGTCCCCATCAAAGGCACCTCCTGCCGAGCCTGTCAGCAAGCTCCGGATGCTGTCAACTTCAAAAAATAACCAGTCTTGCTTATTCGCCTCAACCTGAGCTTGAGGAGCCCATTCAACCTTTGCATCTCTTCCTAATGCGTCCCAAGTATGAAAATCTACACCATTGGTCAACCAAATCTCTACATCCCATAGACGAGCATTGTCCAATTGATTGACGGCCTGACCACTAATTAAGGCAGTAGAGTCATCAAAAAAGGTCAGACTAGGGCTTCCCAGCCAAGAATACTGAGGAGTCTGGTCCCCAGGAATACCGTTAAGCCAGAAGCCAAATCCCCCCGGGGAGACTGAGCTAGCTGGCGCAGCGGGTGCAAAATCCTGCAAAGAGCAGGAGTTCAGCATGTTTGGATTTTGCCCATAGACAAAACCACAGGTTCCCCAGGTAAATATTATTAACAGAAGCCAGGAAATGTACCTCCCTGAGGTGTGTAGACCTTTTTGCATGGTTTAGATAAAAATGAACGAGACCCTTATACTAGCCTAATATCTACAATTTTTACTGCATTACTCAGGATTTTCTGAATAGTGCAAAAGTCAAATAGCCCGTATGGACCTTTAACTACAGCATGTTGATATGGAATCAGCTTCTAGTACCAAAAGCCATGCCTTTTCTCAATCCATGGCACGACAGGAACACACTTGCCTAATCGCGCAATTTTTTGACAAAAGATGAAATTTTGATACGATTATATCCCCATATACCCCATTGATTCTCAATATCCAGTTTGGACATCTTCTTACTTTTGAGTTGATCAAAAGAAATCAAATCATCCTCACTCGAGACAATACAGGCAAATATTATTCCTAAAAATGGGAATTTCGCAATAATTCAGTCCTTAGCAGACAGTTTTTCGAGGCCTTCAGAAAGGCTTGTCAACTTGCGTTTGATTGACTCTTGTTCATTTCTACGCTGGACTATAGTAGGCTCAGCAACTCGATCGTCACAATCAACTAAAGGACAGCGCTCACATGTTTCATTGACATCCCGAAGCGGGACGGTATCGTGTTCTAGGAATTTGATGCGACGCCTAGAGGCAGCATCAATCTTAATTCCAAGAGTTACACTGACATTGGTGGAAGGAGTGGGGAAGCCAGGTTTGGCGATGGATAAGCATAGGTATTCTTGCTTATTGGTCAAATACCGAGATCTTTGGGCCTTTACCAAGTAAGTTCCTGCATCATCTAAGTCATGCTGCTTTAGTTCCTCTAAAATCCCAATCGCTATCCATCTACGGCAATAGTGCTCATTAAGGTCATTCCGATGGGGATTGTGCAGCTGAGAGAGGTGGAGTTCCTTGGTGATATGGAAGTTATCTACCTCTTGATCCAAATAGTCATTAAAGCGCAGAAAAAAGAAGTTATCTATACCAAAATGCTTGGGTAGGAGGTTGCTGAGTCGGTGGAGAAACATCTCTGGTGAGGCTTGATATTTATCCATCAAGCTTAATAAGCTTTTTGGCTCCCAACTATCCTGAGCAAAAAATGCCTCTAAATCCGATTTCAAGGATGACCGATCCATGAGCAGCGCAACAGAGAAATAGGCAGCTTTAAAGTTATTGAGAACTTCTTCGAATGAATGGACCTCAAAAACATTCGAAGTGGTAGGTCTCTCCTCTAAGGCCAGGTAATTAAAACCAATCTCTTTGCCTAAGAGAAAGGATTTTTGGGTACCCGTCAAAGAGGGATTGATCATCAAGCACTTCTGCTTAGGTAAAAACACAGAACGAAATCCCTTTAGCTCAGGATAATCTTGTAACGTGTGCTCATCTATTTGATAATCAAATTGCTCTTTAAGACAATCCACCATCCACCTATGGTCGAGTTCTAAAGAAGCGTCTAAATGGTATTCATCCCGAAATCGATCAACAGCCATCTCCAAATCTTCGAAATAGTTGTCATGCATTTCCTGATAGGAGCGCAGCGTAGCAAAGTAGAAGTTTTCCTGAGAGAGCTCATAGTTCCTAGCGATCTTCAGAATGGTACTAATGAAAGCATTGATTTTCGCAGGAGCGGCCGAGATCAACTCAAGCAGAGTGGAAGGATCAAGGCCAAAGATTTCTAAGGGTAAGCTATCTAATATTCCTGAATTAAGTAAGTCTGCAATCGGAGCTAATTTCCGATTGAGTTTAAGGGAGACCAACTGATCATATGGCACCTCAAGGGCTGCTGCCAAGGCGATAATTTTATCTGTTTTGGGGTACTTTTTACCTTTCTCTATTTCATTTAAATAAGAAACAGACACCCCTGCTGCTTTGGACAGTTGAGCAAAAGAAAGGCTTTTTTGAACCCTTAACTGCTTCAATTTCAGTCCAAAGATGAGACGAATATTTTGCTTGTTGATTACCATGCGAGTGCGTAGGAATGATGTCTACGAATGGGAATTACGTCCTCAAGTGAAAAAAGTAGCAGTGTAGTAGGTCTGAAAAATGCCTCTGGCTTGCTTTAGTTCATCGATCAGAAGACACTTTTGGTACATAAATCTACAAAAAGATACCCATTCAACGTAAGGTTTTTGCCAAAAAATCGCCTGTGGCGAAAACAAAAATATTTGCGAAAAAATATAATTAGCGAATTTTCGCTTGTTTTTAAAATTCGCTATCACTACCTTGCTGCTGTTGGCTACTTATTCCCCTTGCGCCAAGCCCCAATCCAGCGTGTCCAGATCCACATCAAACTCAAACTCGTCTCACCATGACTTCTACCATTACCTCAAACTACCCTGCCATTAAAGGTGTGTCTGTTACGGGTTCCTTTGAACCTAGCTTCACAGAAATACTGAGCCCAGCGGCTCTGGAGTTTGTCGCCAAGCTTCAGCGTCAATTCAATGGTCGCCGCAAAGAATTGCTCGCTTTGAGAGAAAAGCGACAACAAGAAATCGATGCGGGGGTGATGCCAGACTTTTTGCCCGACACCCAAGCCATCCGCCTTGGAGACTGGCAAGTTGCCCCTGTTCCAGCAGATTTACAGGATCGCCGGGTGGAAATCACCGGACCAGTAGATCGGAAAATGATCATCAATGCACTAAACTCTGGCGCAAAAGTTTTCATGGCCGACCTTGAGGATTCGAATTCCCCGACCTGGGAAAACTGCATCCAGGGGCAAATCAACCTCAGAGATGCAGTCAACCGCAGCATTGGGCATTATGATCCCATCAAAGAGAAAACCTACAAGCTTAACTCTAACCCTGCGGTCTTGATGGTTCGCCCAAGGGGCTGGCACCTTGTGGAGCAACACATCCACGTAGACGGTGAACCTATAAGCGGGTCTCTGTTGGATTTTGGGTTGTACTTTTTCCACAATGCTACCCCACTCAAGCTTCGGGGTACGGGCCCCTATTTCTACCTCCCCAAAATGGAAAGTCATTTAGAGGCCAGACTGTGGAATGAGGTCTTCATTTTTGCCCAGAGTCAATTGGGTATTCCATTAGGGACGATTAAGGCAACCTGTCTGATTGAGACCATTTTGGCTTCTTTCGAATTAAATGAAATCCTGTATGAGTTAAGAGATCATTCAGCTGGATTAAATTGTGGCCGTTGGGATTATATTTTCTCCTTCATCAAGCGATTCCGCAATCAACCAAGCTTTCTACTGCCTAACCGAGCCCAGGTAGGCATGGCGGTCCCTTTCATGAAAGCTTACAGCGAGCTGGTCATTCAAACCTGCCACCGCCGAGGGGCCCATGCCATGGGTGGCATGGCGGCCCAAATACCCATCAAAAATGATCCCGAAGCCAACGAGGCGGCCCTTGCGAAAGTATCTCGGGATAAGGAACGAGAAGCCAAGGCAGGTCATGACGGTACGTGGGTAGCTCATCCGGGACTGGTGCCTATTGCCCTGGAACAATTCAACAAGTACATGCCTGGGGCCAATCAGATTGAAAAGAAAAGAGATGATGTCCGAGTTAGCGCCCAAGACTTGATCGCCGTTCCAGAGGGAGTCATCACCGAAAATGGGCTTCGCATTAATGTTGACGTGGGTATCCGCTACCTCGCCGCCTGGCTTAATGGAAATGGCTGCGTCCCCATCTACAACCTCATGGAAGATGCCGCTACCGCAGAAATATGCCGCACTCAGGTATGGCAATGGCTGCACCACCCAAAGGCACGGCTAGAGGACGGCAGACTCATTGACCTAGCACTGGTAAACACCATTATAGAAGAAGTGGTCTCCCAACTCAAGCAGCAATTAGGTGATGCGGGGTTCGAAGATCAAAAATTCCCTCTGGCTATTGCAGTGTTCCAAGAACTGGTGACCCAGGTAGATTTCGAAGAGTTCCTGACCCTCAAAGCCTACACCCAGTTGGCTTAAACAGAAAAGACTTAAAGTATGATCCTGATTAGAGTGGTTGCCAACAAGCAAGTGCCTTAGAAAAGGATTGCTCAGATTTTCTCCCCCTGGCTCACCAGAGATAACAACCTACATTTTTCCTCTGCTTTCCTCCTATACGTTCAAGTTCAAACTACTTTTCCTCATGAATACTCGTCTTCAACAAATCGATGCCTTGATTGCTGATTGGGTTGGCAACCCACGCTGGAATGGAAAAAAGCGTCCCTATACCGCTGAAGAAGTAGTAGCCCTCCGCGGCTCGGTCCAAATCGAACATACCTTAGCCCGGCTAGGGGCAGAGAAACTCTGGAAGGCCATCCAGCAGGATGATCCCGTATGTGCCTTGGGGGCCATGACGGGAAACCAAGCCATCCAAGAAGTTCAAGCAGGCCTCAAAGCCATTTATTGCTCGGGTTGGCAAGTGGCAGGAGATGCCAATACCGCCGAAACTATGTACCCAGACCAATCTCTGTATCCGGTAGACTCCGTGCCGGCTTTGGTCCGAAGAATTAACAACGCTCTGCTGCGTACAGATCAAATTCACTGGTTAGATGAGAAATCAGCAATAGACTGGATGGTTCCCATCGTAGCTGACGCCGAAGCCGGATTTGGAGGCAACCTCAACGCCTTTGAACTGATGAAGCATCTTATCCAAGCCGGGGCTTCAGGGGTACATTTCGAGGATCAATTATCTTCAGCCAAAAAATGTGGCCACTTAGGAGGAAAAGTATTGGTGCCGACTTCGGAGGCTATCAACAAGCTAGTAGCGGCACGTTTGGCCGCAGACGTAATGGGCGTTCCTACCGTCCTCATTGCCCGTACCGACGCAGATGCAGCCAACTTGTTAACTAGCGACATTGATGAGATAGATCGGCCATTTTGCACAGGAGAGAGGTCAGCTGAAGGATTCTATTATGTCCGCAACGGATTAGAAGCTGGGATTGCCCGCGGCCTATCCTATGCCCCCTATGCCGACATGATTTGGATGGAAACTTCTAAGCCAAACCTGGACGATGCCAAGCGGTTTGCTGAAGCCTTACTCAAAGAATATCCAAACTTGAAGTTGGCTTATAATTGTTCCCCCTCTTTCAACTGGAAGGCCAATTTGGACGATAACACCATGAAGAAGTTTAGGGAAGAATTGAATGCCATGGGTTACAAGTTTCAGTTTATCACCCTGGCCGGCTGGCATGCCCTGAACCACAGTATGTTTGACCTGGCTTCAGCTTATGCTCAAAAGGGGATGTTTGCCTACAGTCAGCTTCAACAAAAAGAATTCGCTAGAGAAGCAGAAGGGTATAGAGCCGTAAGACACCAAAGTTTTGTAGGAACTGGCTACTTCGATGCGGTCCAAAACACCATCACGGCTGGACGCTCTTCTACCACGGCTATGCAAGGCTCCACAGAAACTCAACAATTCTTTGGGTAACACACACATTCGTTCTTTAAGCCTGATGGGTGAGGTGCATAGGCGTATGTAATTTTCTACCCCATCCTGAACCTCGGCAAATGGCCGAGGTTTTTTACTTTTGTAGATCAAGACACCGAGCAAAATAACGAGAAAGGGAAAGCAGGGATCTTGACAGGGATGTTTTTGAAAATGGTGGTTAGGATATACTAAGAAAGATTGGTGACCACGACATCTCAATTACAGTTTACGATTTGACCAATACACATGAAATACTTGATGGAACTCCGTTGGCTTCTGCCTCTTTGCTTACTACTAATCCATTCTTCCTGCCAAGAAGATGATTCCCAAACGAGCCAAACCGATCCTCCCCCTGAGAACGTATCAGGCCATGTAGCTGACCTAGGCCAGACCTTGTCAGAACAAGAGGCCAAGCAGCTAGAGGAGCGATTAGAAGCTTATGAAAAAAAGCTTGGAGTCCGGTTTTTACTTTATACAGAAAATAAACTTCCTGGAAGCCTGGAAGAGATGAGTAAACGCCTCGAGCAACTGGTTACTTTGGGGCAACCGGGGCTCAACAATGGAGCCTCCATTCTCCTTGCCAGATCTGATCGGCAGGCAAAACTAGAAATTAACCATGGCCTGGAATGGCAGGTTCCACAAACAACCATAAACCATGTATTCCAGCAATTAAGTACCCAGTACTTAAGTCAGGATCTGTTTCTCGAGGGATATACTTTTGTCTTTGACACCCTCTACCAAATGATCCAAACTCTTCCTTGGCAGGTATCTTTTTCAAGCTTAGACGAAGTGCAAAAAGCAGAAAGTTCAGCAAATGGGAAGATTGTGGCTTTTCCCGGAAAAGTATTAAAGGCCAACGGAACAGGTATTGAGGGTGTACAATTTGATCCTAGCTACCAAATGAAGGTACAAGGCAGGTCTGGCGTAGAAGCAGACCTATATTATTCCTACAACATGGATGCAATGGTATCATTACTCACCGAAGCAAAGATCGAACGCAATATATTTGCTCGTGTTAGGGCCATCACACCTCAAATCGAGCTAGAGTTATTAGGGGTAGAATGAGATCAAAGTCGCCCTGGTACGGATTTTTGGCCTTTCTGCTATTAGGCCTAAGTTGTCATGGCAAGCTTGTCCAAAACAAGCCTGACCTAATCTTGGCCGTAGCTTCGAGCTTGCGTCTCCCTTGTGAACAAATCTTGGCAGCCTTTGAAACTGAATCTGGCCTGGATGTAGGTCTGGTTTCCGCCTCTTCCGGGGTATTGACGGCTCAGATAAAGCAAGGAGCTCCTTTTGATGTTTTTCTATCCGCTAATGAAGCCTACCCTGCAGCTTTGTATGCAGCAGGATTGAGTTTTGATGCCCCTAAAGTCTTCACCTATGGCCAGCTATATTTCTGGACAAAAAATGACCTACATCCCAAGGAATTCATTTCTGGGCGCCTTATTCGAGACTCCAAGGATGTTCACATTGCCATTGCCTCTCCTGAGTTAGCTCCTTATGGGATGGCTGCTCAATCTTGGCTCCAGAAGAGAGGGTATTGGGTAAAGGTACAAAGCAGTCTGATCTATGCAGAAAATGTAGGCCAGGTCAATCAATATATTTACGCCCAGGCAGTACAAGCCGCTTTTTCCAGCAATTCCGCCGCTTTTGCTCCTCCTTTGTCTACTCATGGGCACTGGCATCCCCTGCCTGATAGCCCTAGGCTTCCCCACTTTGGACTATTCATAGGCAACCCTACACCTACGGCACAGCTACTATTCACCTACCTTCAAGGTTCGACCGCACAACAGATACTTCGCCAATCAGGCTTTCTGCCAACAAAAAACCCCCAGTCAACCGATCATTGATCCATTGAACTAGAGGCTCCGAAAGTATTTAAGCGTAAGAACGTACCCCGTCATGTCTCCACCAGAGCCATAAAAATATAGCTAGAGACTGCTTGGAACGGGATTTTTTACAGGTCGGTTCTGCTACGTCAACCAGTTTTCTCAACTAGCATATAGGAATAGCGACCCTATTCAATGAGCAAGTCTGGGGAAGGTTAAGCCCAAGACTTTCAGTATTCTACGGATAGCTAATCCACGTTGTCATGCAAGAAGCCATTCCCCTCCCGCAGGCGGTATTCCTGTTGATCGTCTGCATCCACACTCAATCGCGAGTAACGAGGTTGGGGTTCCCCTTCCTCAAGATCTACCCGCAGACTCTTGCGCAGGTAAGCGGGCTGGGCTTCTAAGCCAGACAGACTCTCTGGATCATGGATGTCATATACCTTTGAGTTCAATTTCTTGATGCGCTCCTCTCTCTCCCGATCGTCTAGGCGACGCAGGGTAGCCCGACGGGGCTCAGGGCGAGCGGGTGCGGATTGGGCTTGATGGGTTTCTACTTCCTCCAAAGCAACTGGCGCATCTGGGACTTCGGCAAAACGGGTAGCAATCACTGTCACCCGAATTCTGTCTCCCATGTCATCATCATAAACGATTCCATAAATGATGTTGGCTTCGTTTCCAGCCGCCTCTTGGACATACTCGACCACCTGAGTGGTCTCGTCCATACCCAAAGAGTCTTCGCTGGCGGTGATGTTCACAACGATGCCACGTGCTCCTTTGATGTCTAGGTTATCCAACAAAGGTGAGTTGATGGCTGCTTCAACGGCGGTCATGGCGCGATCTTCCCCATCAGCTACAGCCGTTCCCATAAGGGCTTTGCCCCCATCTCGCATGATGGTACATACGTCAGCAAAGTCGACGTTGATGTAACCTTCAGAGGTGATGATTTCGGCAATACCCCGAGCAGCATCACACAGCACCTGGTCAGCTGCCTCAAAGGCCCGCTTCATGGATACAGAGCTGCCCATGGTTTTCTGCAGGTTGTTGTTGTCGATTACAATCATGGTATCGACACTGTCTTTGAGGTCATTGATCCCTGATCCAGCTTGCTGAGAGCGACGTGGCCCTTCGAACTTAAATGGAGTGGTTACGATGCCCACGGTCAAGATGCCCATTTCCTTGGCCATGGCAGCGATGACAGGCGCTGCTCCGGTTCCCGTACCTCCGCCCATTCCTGCAGTTACAAACACCATTTTGGTGTTTTCCTGTAGGATAGAACGTACTTCCTCTAGGGTTTCGATGGCGGCCTTTTTTCCTACCTCTGGGTTGGCACCAGCTCCTAGCCCTTCGGTTTGGTTTGCACCGAGACGAACCTTGGTTGGTACGTCTGATTTATTCAAGGCTTGCATGTCGGTGTTGCACACTACAAAATCGACCCCATCGATTCCGCGCTCATACATGTTGTTTACGGCGTTGCCGCCTCCGCCACCGACTCCGATGACCTTGATGATAGATTGTTCGTTTTTCGGAAAATCAAATTGCATGACTCTGGATATTGAAAATTTCGGATGATTGTTGTGATGATGAGAGCTTGAGATACTAGGACGCTGAGAATAAAATTTAGCTCCCAGGATTCCCCTTTCTCTCTTCCTTGATAATTCAAGATGCCCTACTCAATGAAGTCTCCACTGTTGGTTAAGGTGCTCTCGAACCAGGTTTTTACCTTATCGATAAAGGAAATACGCGGTCCAGCTGTACTACGCCCTCCTCGTGCATACCCCTGAGCGACGGGTTCCCGGCGCCCGCCAGTACTTGGCTTGAGGTGTTGCACGTATTCCGCCGCATCAAGGCCCATAATCACTAGACCGGTGCCAGTTGCGAACTTGGGAAGGTTAACTTCGTCTACCAGTCCACTGGCCAAATGCTCTCCGGGCAAACCAATACGGGCATCTATTCCGGTGACATATTCGGCACATTCCTTCATGTGTTGCAGCTGAGCCCCACCACCCGTGATGACCAGGCCAGCCACTAGTTTCTCTTCGTAGCCGGAGTTTTTGATTTCAGCTAAAACGAACTCCATGATCTCCTCCATGCGGGACTGGATGACCTGGGCCAACATAGATTTATGAATCTCTTTGGCGGGACGGTCGCGTGGTCCTGGAATGCTGATGATCACATCTTCATCTACCGCCTGTCCCAGTGCGGAACCATATTGCAGCTTGAGTAATTCTGCGTGTTTTTTCATGACCTTGAAGCCATGCTTTATGTCATCGGTGACAATGTTGCCTCCAAATGGGATGACTGCGGTATGCCGGATGATGTTATTTTCAAACACCGCAATGTCAGTGGTTCCACCACCGATATCGATTAGACAAACACCCGCCTCTTTTTCTTCCTGGGTCAAAACCGCGGCGCTACTCGCCAGGGGCTCTAGAATTAACTCAGCTACTTCCAAGCCAGCCCTTACCACGCACTTGTAAATATTGTTTGCGGCTGTGGTTTGGCCTGTCACGATATGGAAATTGCCCTCTAGCCTCACGCCAGACATTCCCACCGGATCTAGGATACCAGCTTGGGCATCCACCGTGTACTCTTGAGGTAGTACGTGAATGATCTCGGTACCTGGCTGGGTAGCGATCTTAAACATATCTTCATGAAGCCGATTCACGTCGTCTCCAGTGATTTCAAAATCTGGGTTATTAAGGGTGATAATCCCTTTGTGTTGCATGCTGCGTACATGCTCTCCTGCAATGCCTACATGCACCACTTCAATGCTGATTCCAGAATGCTTTTCTGCCTCAGCAATGGCTGTACGGATAGCCTGGACGGTCTTCTCAATGTTGACCACCACCCCACGGTTCACGCCATCTGAGTCGGCTTTGCCTACTCCTAGAATGTTGACCTTGCCATATTCATTACGTTTGCCAACGATGGCGCAGATCTTGGTAGTTCCGATATCCAAACCGACGACGATTTGCTCGGTATTGGGGGTTTGTTCAAGTGCCATAACTTTCGGTTCTGTTGGTTAAATACTTCGGTTTTATCTTTTGGTAGCGACCACTTGTCCGCGAATTTTCAAGCTAAGTTTTCTGTATTTTTTCCAGCCAGTCTCTGGAGGGACCTGGCGGTAAAAGTCCATGAGTTTATCAAAGTTATCCTCGATGTGAACGGGGTATCCAAAGTCGATATCTAAGTCACTTACCGTAGGTAACAGTTCAACCTGACCATCCTGAAAAATGACTAGCTCGGCGATTTGCGCTTTCCAGAAAGGATGGTTATGGATATAGTTCAAAAGAGGAAGAGCATCTCCTATGGTGGAACAAGCAAAACTGTCCACTACGGATTCTTCAAAATCCCCACGAACCAAGGGTACATATGCACTATGTCGGCGGCTAATGGGAAACTTATTTCCTTCTGCATCCAAATAGAGATGGCTCCCGCTGTTGTTGATCAAGCGTCCCACAGCCTCTCGCATCACAACTTGGAGGTGAAGGCTTCCCAACATACTTTTATGAACCTCGGCTTGGGCAATGCTAGGATAAGCTTCTAACCTTTGCTCCATGTCCAACAGAGGCAGGCTTTCCATGGGATCTCCGATATAATCGTGTCCATTTTCTCCTCCTAAGATTTCTAGCACATCACTTTGGGTCAAAAAAGCATTGTCTCGATCCGCGATGATGCTGATCTCTATTTTCTCAAGAGGCAAATTGGCTAGGTATTGATTAGCCGCATACCAAAGCAAGCCCAAACCTAGAACTAGTCCAGGATATAGCACCATGGCCTTAAGCTCGCGGCTAATAGCTACGCTTTTCCCACCCTTTTTTCGGCGCCGACTTTTTTGACTTTTCTCTATCTCAGCCTCCTCCAATGGCCGATTCCGGCCAATTGGTGCTCTTCGCCGAGCCGTTGGGGGGGTATGTAAATGAATAGACATGGCTATTTTCAGTAATCAGGGTTTTAATTATTATCATCCTCAAGGCGACTCACCACCTTCAACAAGTCCTGGGTGAGCTTAGGCACCTCCTTGTCTAAGTCTCCCGCGCCTAAGGTCAGTACGACAGTCTGATCAGCTAGACCTTGACGAACGGAAGCAGCAAGGTCCTTTCGGGCCACCAAGCTCACCGGTATGCTCATTTTATCCATGATCGCCATGCTATCCACTCCGGGAATAGGTTCTTCACGTGCGGGGTATATGTCCAACAGGATCACCTCATCGGCCCGACTAAGCTCTCTTGCGAATTCCGACAAAAAGTCACGTGTGCGGCTGAAAAGATGAGGCTGAAACACTACGAGTACTTTTCTGGAAGGAAAAATGCCTCGCGCCGTACCAATGGCTGCCGCCAGCTCCTTAGGGTGATGCGCATAGTCATCCACGTAGGTCAAATGGGGAGTATCTAGATGCACTTCAAAGCGCCGGTAAATTCCCCGAAAGCTCTGAACCCCTTCCTTGATTTTAGATGGATCTGCATCAAGTTCTAACGCCAGGCCACAGGCCGCTGTCATGTTCATCAGGTTATGAGGTCCAGGCAGGTGGAGTTCTAACTCATCTAGCACCTTTTCGGGCCCTTTCACAGCAAAGCGATTGCGTAGGCCTTCATAGCCAAGATTTTCTAAGCTGTAATCGCCCGACTTGCCGTAGGTTTTCAACCCGGGCCAATCAAATTCCTGGGCCAAATCCTCCTGCACCAACCAGGCTTTGGCTTGCTTGGCAAAAGTTTTATAGGTCTCCCTCATCGACTGAGCATCCCCGTAGATATCTAAGTGATCTGGATCCAATGAGGTAATGATGGCCCACTCTGGATGGAGATGTAAAAAAGAACGATCGTACTCATCAGCCTCTACCACCATCCATTCAGATTGCCCATGCACAAAATTCCCCTTCAAATTGGCCGATAGGCCACCTAAGAAGGCGGTGACGTCGATTCCCGCACTGCGAAGAAGATGCGCCAGCATGGTAGAAGTGGTTGTTTTGCCATGGGTTCCCGCTACCGCGATGGTTCGATAATTGGCAGAAATTAATCCCAAGACCTCAGCCCGCTTATACAAGCGCAAGCCACTTTGGATGGCGGCCAACACTTCTGGGTGACTAGAAGGAATGGCAGGAGTATATACCACCAAATCAGCCTGTAAGATCCTTGCTGGATCGGGTTCGAGAAACACCTCGATTCCCTCTGCTTCCAATTGTTGAGTGACAAGTGATTGGTTCCGATCATACCCAGAAACCTGCTTGCCTTCACGCTTAAAATAGCGAGCCAAGGCACTCATGCCAATGCCACCGATGCCGAGGAAGTAGATGCTATGTAGAGCTTGGAAGTTCAAGGGTAATGGGGCTAATATTCAGTAGTTGAGATTTAATTGTTCAAAAATTTGGTCCACGATCTCTTTGGCGGCATCGTGTTTAGGAAAGGCTTGAATGCCTTGAGTCAATTCCCTTAACTGAGCCTCGCTCTGTAGAATATTCAAGGCTGAGGACATCAAGGATGCTTCGGCATCCACGTCCTTGATCAGTTTGGCAGCTCCTTTTTCACTAAGTGAGAGGGCGTTCTTGGTCTGATGGTCTTCTGCCACGTTAGGGGATGGAACCAAAACGGCTGGCTTATTCAGTGCGATAAGCTCCGATATGGTGCTTCCACCTGCCCGGCTGATAATCAGGTCAGCGGCAGAGTAGGCCACAGCCATGTTATCAATAAAGGGCAGGAGCTTTATTTGGGGATGTTCTGGCACCTGAGGCTTGAGGTTTTGGAAATAGCGCTTGCCACATTGCCAAACCAGCTGAACATCGGTTTCAAGCAAGGCCGGAAGTTGTTTCAACAGGGCCTGATTGACTTTCAAGGCCCCTAAACTTCCCCCTAGGCTCAACAAAACGGGTTTCTGAGGATCTAATCCAAGCTGAGTCACGGCTTCTGCCCTTTCCGCGAGGACAAAAGACCGGATAGGATTACCCGTCACCACAGTTTTACTTGAGTCAAAGTACTTCTCCGCATCAGCATTGCCCAGCAAGATTTTCTGAGCCCACTTAGCCAGCCACTTGTTCACCAATCCGGGATATGCATTTTGTTCGCAGATAAACAGAGGAACCCCCATTCCTGCGGCGGCACGTCCCAAAGGCCCACTGGCAAAGCCCCCTACCCCGATGACCGCTTGGGGCTGGAAGCTTTTGACGATTCTCCGAGACTGCATCAAACTGATCAATAGCTTAAAGGGGAATTGAGCGTTTCGCCAGAGATTGCGAAGGTTGATCTGGCGCTGGATTCCGCTAATGGGTACAGACTTGATCTGATATCCATATTTGGGAACCACGGTCTCTTCCATGCCCCCTTTGGCACCTACAAATAATAGTTCTGCTTCAGGCATTCGACGCAAGATTTCCCCTGCGATGCTCACCGCAGGGAAAATGTGGCCACCGGTACCACCACCTGATATGATAAACCTAGGTTTCACGAACGAACTAGTTTGAGTTTGGGAATGGAAAATTTCTTTTTGCTGCTACTTCCTTTCTCCATGGCATCCCTGCTGACACTAAGGATGACTCCCAAGGAGACACAAGTCATGAGGATAGAGGTCCCCCCCATACTCACAATCGGCAGGGGTAGCCCGGTCAAGGGCAGCAATCCTACCGTTACCCCCATATGGATCATGGCCTGCATAACCATCATAAAGGCCAGTCCCGCGGCCATGAGTGCACCAAAGGTCTTACTCACTGTCACAATGCTAACAGCTCGAAATAGCAGGAGCAGATAAAGTCCTACTATGGCTAAGGCTCCGACCAAGCCGTACTCTTCAACCACAATGGCGAAGACAAAGTCGGCGTTGGCACTGGGTAAAAAATTCCGCTGGGTACTTTTCCCTACCCCTTTGCCCAACAGTCCACTAGAAGCGATGGCAATGTGGGTTTGTACCGTTTCAAATTTGCCATCATACTCGCTATTGGTAAGGCGCTCTACATAATCATTCCAGCGTGAGCGCCAGGTATCTGCGCGCTTGGCTGTCGTAGAAAGAATACCCAAGCCTAGGATGGCCACCATGACAAGCACCCCAATGTATTTCATGTCTACCCCAGCAATGATCATCACGATCAGGCTAGAGATAAACATCAACGTCGCTGTACTAAGGTCACTAGGAGCGATCAGGCCACAAATGATGGTTACCCAGAACAAAGCTGGCAGAAAGCCTTCACTGAAATCTTTGATCACATCTTGTCGCTGGGTCAAGAGTTTGGCCAGGTAGATAATCAGTGTCAACTTTGCCAGGTCTGATGGCTGGAAAGAGGTCCCAAATACTGAAATCCATCGTGCCGCATCATTGAGTTCGCTCCCACTAAAAATGGTGTAAAACAGGAGAGGAATCGTCATCAGCAGCAAGGCATTTGACAAACGTGCAAAAATCCGGTAATCCAACAAGTGGATTAGGTACA
Source organism: uncultured Bacteroidia bacterium (assembly GCA_964521065.1). Taxonomy (GTDB): domain Bacteria; phylum Bacteroidota; class Bacteroidia; order J057; family J057; genus CAYVAP01. The sequence goes on from CAZFPQ010000008.1 coordinate 36,838, forward strand.
TGACCACCAAACCCAAGCCGATGTGCATCGCGTGCTTAAGCAAGAAGTACTCTTGGTCCCCTCCCATAATCCGGAAGGCCTGAGCACTACTCGCACTGTAAACAGCAAGTAGGCCCACCAAACTGATGAGAATGGACACGATCCAAATGACCTTGTCTCCCTTAAGTTTATTCAATAACCAACTAAGCATCTTCGGTTAAGCATTATGGGGGTTTCCCGTAATCAGTATTCTATGTGTCCGTGATCAGTTTTCGCACTTGGGCCCTAAACTGATCTCCTCTGTCTTCGTAATTCTTGAACAAATCAAAACTTGCACAAGCCGGTGAAAGCAATACTTGATCGCCAGCTTCGGCTAAATCAAGTGCAGTTACAACAGCTGATTTCATGTGATTGACGGGATAGAAGGGGGTCTGAGGAAAACTAGACCGAAACTTCTCTTGCTCATATTCTCCTAAGAAGACCACCGCTTTCACCTTCCCATCTACCAATTCTTGCAGTTCTCGATAGTCATTCCCTTTATCTACCCCTCCTGCCAGCCAGATGGTAGACCCGTCCATTGCTTCCAAAGCATAGCGTGTAGCTTCCACGTTGGTTGCTTTGCTATCATTGACGAAGCGAACCCCCTCCTTTTGTCCAATGGGCTCAAGTCGATGGGGAATGGGTTGAAACGTAGTCAATCCTTCGCGGATTCCTGTTTCACAGGTGCTGGCAGCTCTGACCGCTAACAATGCAGCTAACGCATTGAGCTGGTTATGAGGACCAAGTAGCTTGAGGTCTGCCAAGGGAAAACCATATTGATCTCGCCCCTCCCGAAGAGCCAACAATTCCTGGTTGATCCACGCATCACCAGCAGGTGATCCCATAAGACCAAACGAACGCAATTCGGGTTTGCCTTCAATCCAATGGAGGCGACGAACAGTCTCGCGATCTTCCCGATTGTAGATGAACACATCTCCTGCAGCCTGATTTTGGGCTATGGCAAACTTTGCTGCCGCATAATGGTCCATGCTGCCCCCATAGCGATCTAAATGATCTGGGGTAATGTTTAGCAGCAAGGCAATGTCAGGTCGAAAAGTAACAATGTCATCTAGCTGGAAGCTGCTCACCTCCAAGACAAACCACTTGGGACTGGCACCGTCAGCCAATAAACCTGCAAAGCTTGCACCTATATTTCCTCCCACCACTACACTTTCCCCACAAGTACGCATCAAATGATTAACCAGAAGGGTGGTTGTAGTCTTACCGTTGCTACCTGTAATGGCTAGGATTTTAGATGACGTATGCCTAAACCCATACTCAATCTCGGAGATGACAGGGATTCCTCTTCCTCTTAGCTCCTGCAAGAAGGGTAGGTCTCCCGGAATTCCCGGACTTTTCACAATTACATCAGCTTCAAAGAACGATTCTATGCTGTGTCCTCCCTCTTCAAAAGGGATGTTATTTTCTTTCAGGATCGACTGAAACTGCGCTTGAATTTGACGAGCATCAGAGACCCATACCTGGTCTCCTACCTTCTGAGCCAATCTGGCTGCTCCTACCCCACTTTCTCCTCCACCTAGCACGATGACTTTTGCCATGATTAAACAGTGATAATGCCATACAAAAAGCGCAGTGATCTTCCCTTTCGGGCGACAACTGCGCTTGAACTTGTAAAATCTTAATTGCTTAAGCCTCGGCTAACGAAGCTTTAGGGTAGCAAAGGCCACCGCTACCAACAGGATGCAAACAATGAAAAATCGAGCGGTAATCTTAGACTCGTGCATCCCAGATTTTTCGTAGTGATGGTGTAAAGGAGCCATTTTAAAGATCCGTCGTCCTTCCCCATACTTTTTCTTGGTGTATTTGAAATAGGAAACCTGGATAATCACTGAAATAGATTCTGCGAAAAAGATCCCGCAAAAAATCGGAATCAACAGCTCTTTCTTTACCATCAGAGCGAGAATTCCAACTGCTCCCCCCAAGGCTAGGCTACCGGTATCCCCCATGAATACCTGAGCAGGAAATGAGTTGTACCATAGAAAGCCGAGACAACCTCCGACCAATGCCGCACAGAAGATTAACAATTCTGCGGAAAGGGGAATGTAGGTGATATTGAGGTAATCAGAAAAAACAAAATTACCACTTACGTAAGCAAATACACCCAAGCCTGCCCCAACAATAGCCGTATTTCCAGCGGCCAATCCATCAATGCCGTCGGTAAGGTTGACCCCATTAGATACGGCGGCGATGATAAAGATCACGACCAATAGATACACCAAACGACCTAGCAAATCCTTGTCTATCCAATTAGACAACCAAGGAATTTCGGAATAATCAAAGACATAGCTTTTGAAAAAAGGAAAATCAGTAGTGTAAATAAAACTATTGTCCTTGGGACCAAAGAGTTCCTTGGCGGTCAGCTTACGCTTACCGGGTGGAACCATGATGATCTTTTCCTCGACAATTTCTTCTCCACTCACTTGCCGCACTCGCTTAACTCGATAGCTCTCTATCTCCTCATATGTTTCACCAGAAGGTACATCTTCAAAAAGTTGTTCATTCAGGGCAATGAGTTCATCGCCAGATTGAAACCCAGCCTGTTCTAGAAAGCGATTGGTTTTGACCTTCTTCAACTGGGTCAAATGCGCCCTACTTCCCATAAAATCTGGGTGAAACAACATTGTCAAACCGACAATGAGGCCCAATCCAATTTGCCCAGCTAACTTAAACTTTCCTTTCAGGCCCGCCTTATCCTTCTTAAACACTTTGATGTAGTCGTCCACAAAACCAATCACTCCCATCCAGGTAGTCCCCAATAGGATTAACCACACATAGCCATTTTTCAAGTCCCCCCATAGCAAGGTAGGGATCAAGATGGCAGCGAGAATGATTACCCCTCCCATCGTAGGCGTACCTGCTTTTGAAGCGTGGTCTGGGCCCACGTCATTGGTTCGGACGACTTCTCCGATCAAATTCTTGCGCAGTATGTCAATGATCTTTTTTCCGATGAGAATAGAAATGAAGAGGGAAAAAATGATCGACAAAATGGAGCGGAAGGTGATGTACTGGAATACCCCAAAACCGGGAATGTCGTACTGTTCATTCAACCAATCCAACAGGTAATACAGCATGAGTTTTAGGCTTAAAATCGAAGTGGTTACGCGGGCAAAGGTGCCAAATTTATCGGTAACATTTACCCTCTCTCGCCTAAACGTCTGCCATGCCTGATTAAGTGTTCATTGCTTCACTCAAAATTTCTCTATCATCGAAGGGATGCTTGATCCCTGCAATTTCCTGATAGGTCTCATGGCCTTTCCCTGCTATCAAAACGATGTCACCGGGTTGAGCCAACGCGACCGCTGTACGAATCGCCTCACGGCGTGCCGTGATACGCAAGACCTGATGCAGCCGCTCGGCTGACACCCCGGTCATCATCTCATCCAAAATGAATTCTGGATCTTCTTGGCGTGGATTGTCGCTGGTAAAAATGGCCTTATCCGACCTCTCTACCGCGATACGCGCCATTTCGGGCCGCTTGGCCCTATCTCTATTGCCACCGCAACCAACTACGGTGATGATTTTTCCTTCTCCTTGGTTGACGTCTTGGATCGTTGCCAGCACGTTTTCGAGGGCATCAGGCGTATGGGCGTAATCAACGATCCCCGTCTTTCCCGCAGCGTCAGCCTTCATCACTTGAAACCTTCCCTCTGCACCTTCTAACAGACTCAAGGCCTGTAATACTTCTTCAGATTCGTAGCCCAACTCTACCGCGATCCCGTAGGCCAAGAGCAGGTTGTATGCATTAAAGCTTCCCCTAAGGCGAAACCAGACTTGAGCACCCTCAATTTCTAGCAGCAAACCTTCAAAGGTATTCTCAATAATGCGTGCCGTATAATCTGCCATGCTCTTGAGTCCATAGGACTTGACCCGAGCGGGGGAGTTTTGAGTCATGAACTTCCCGTTGCGGTCATCTAAATTGACTACCGCCACAGCTTTTTTTCCCAAATGGTCAAAAAGCATTTTTTTGGCATCCCTGTAAGCCTTGAAACTTCCGTGATAATCGAGGTGATCGTGGCTCAAATTAGTAAATCCAGCTGCCTTGAAAGGAATACCAGTTGTTCTATCCTGTGCCAAAGCATGGCTACTAACTTCCATGCAACATACTTCACAGCCCTCGTCAACCATCGCACGAAAAAGCTCCTGCAATTGCTTAGGATCGGGGGTAGTATGGGTTGAGGGCTTTACAGTTTGCCCTATTAAGTTCTTAACAGTGGAAACCAATCCTGCTTTTACTCCTAGCTGAGTAAACAGCTGATGCAACAAAGTAGCAACGGTTGTTTTCCCATTGGTTCCAGTAATCCCAACCATCACCAATTCTTCAGCAGGTCGATCGTAAAAGTTGGCCAGTGCTAAGCCTAGGGCTTTTTGACTGCTCTCCACCTTCAGATAGGTCACCTTTTCATCTCTCTCTTCTGGCAAACGCTCACACATAACTACCGCCGCTCCTTGGGCCAAAGCCTGAGGGATGAAGCGATGCCCATCTACTTGAGTACCCGGTACAGCCACGAAAAGACTGTCGCCCTTTACGGCCCGGGAATCAAACTCTACTGAGCTTATTTCCCTGGCTTGCTGGCCAATCCTTTCTTCTATAGCAATGTGGGTCAATATGTCTTCGAGGGCTTTGATGGGTTTGGGGTAAGTGAGTTTAGCTTAAAAAGAGGGTTATGGTTGATTCTGGACTGTATTTATATCCGGGTAAAAGCGACTGTCGTCGTACCCGACCTGTACCTTGAATGATGACATCCAGGCCTAAAGACTCTAACAGGAGCAATGCATCTCTTCCCGTCATTCCTTTTAGATTGGGAATCCTCCCTTCGGGCAGATCCATCGACTCAAATCGAATCTCATGCCCATTTGAGGTCGCTTGATACCAATCGCTATTGGGTGCACCGCTGGTGCTAAGGCCCAATTCAGGATAAATGGTCTGGGCACTTTGGGCATATACCGCTTTTACGACAGGCTTCTGAGTAGGCTTCCCGCTAGGGTTTTGTGGGGGCCTAGCCAAGCGTTGATCCATGCGGTATACCTCTTGAGCAATCTCTCTGAAAATAGGGGCAGCCACTGAGCCACCCGAGGAGTATCCACCATCTGGCTCATCTACCATCACATAGAGGGTAAAACGAGGCTTTTCAGAAGGAAAAAATCCCCCGAAGCTTGCTCGATACTTCCTCACGTAACCTACCCCAGCCTTAGTCTTACGGGCGGTACCTGTCTTACCCGCCACCTGAAAGGGCATGTTATAAAAGGCCCGCTTAGCCGTACCGTAATCGACAACTGCCTCCATAAGGCCACGCACTGCATCAGCAGTCTGTGGACTACACATCTCCTCATTGATCACCGCAGGGCCATACTGGCTTACCAAATGAGAATTGTCTCTAATTTCTTTGACCAGCCAAGGTCTCATCAGGCGTCCTCCATTAGCCAAGCCATTGTAGAAGGTTGCCATTTGCAAAGGTGTTACCTCTAAGGAATAGCCATAAGACAAAGAGGGCAAGGTTGCAATGGTCCAATCCTCGTCATCAGGCCCTATGATTCTTGGCTTGGGTTCTCCTTTGATCTGGAGGTTTGCCAACTCAAAGAAGCCAAAGTTCTTGAGGTGGTCCATGAATTTCTCAGGCTCCTCATAATAGTGCTTGAAGATGGTTTTGGATACTCCGACGTTGGAGGAGTGAGCAAATACCTTTTCAAAGGAGATATTGCCCCAAACGTGACCATTGTCCGTGATTTCTTTATCGTCAAACATGATTTTCCCATCACCCGTGTCTACAGTGTCTTGGGCAGAGATCAGGCTATCCTCGATCAAGGCTATAGCAGATGCCGTTTTGAAAGTAGAACCCGGCTCAATGCTGGTGGCGATGGCATGGTTATACGTTTCAGGATAATTGGCAATGGCTTTAATTTTTCCCGTTTCCACTTCCATCAAAATGGCTACGCCATACTGAGCATAATGCTTTTCAACCCCACGAGCCAATGCTTTTTCCACCACATCCTGCATATCCACATCTAAGGTGGTCACGACGTCATACCCATCTACCGCACCGTCATTTCCATAATCGTTGAGTGGCACGTAGGATCCTCCTACCACCTTTTGAGCCAAGATATACCCATCTCGCCCTCTTAAATCCTGGTTAAAAGAATACTCAATCCCCCGAATCGCTACTGTGTCATCAACCAGTCGGCCTAAGGTAATCCTTGCCAGATCCCCCATGGGGTAATAACGTTCATTGTTGAACTTCTCTACCACCAAGCCTCCTTGAAAACGACCCCGGTTGATGATAGGCCAAGACTCTGCTTCACCCAGTTCCAGGAAATTCAACTTCTTCCGGGTCAAATAAATATGTCGATCCCCCGTAGCTAAGGCTTCTTTTACCTCTCGATAAACCCTTAAACTATCAATGGTGGTATCCTGCGGGCTCTCTGCTTCTACTTGGGTAGCAATGAGAACGGATAATTGGTACAGAGAATCCGCAAAACTTTCCCAACTGCTGGTATCTAGCACCGTGGGGTCCATAGCGAGTCGGTAAAAAGGCAAGCTCGTTGCCAAGGGAGTTCCATCCTCCGCAACAATATTCCCCCGATCAGCCATCACCTTTTTAAAGAATACTTGCTGATCCATCTCCTTTCTGACCCAGGTAGACTTATTGAATTGGAGAGCCATGATGCGCAATCCCACCAATGCGCCAAAGAGCACAAAGAGTCCAAACAGGACATAGACACGTCTCAATATTTGGTTGGATACCTGACTCATGGTTCGATGGAATCTTTTTTTCAATTGCCTAAAATCCCCACGGGGACTTGGCTTAGCGCATGGATATATTTTCGGAAGGTTCGATCAAGTAACAGGTATCTGCCTCTTGCAATTGCCGAAGGCTATCTTGGAGCATTTTTATCTCTTCACGCCGAGCATCGAGGTCTCGGCGAGGTGTGTCCAGCCGACTAATGGGAACTTTCAAGTCTGCCACCAAACGAAAAGAGGGTGATTTCAAGGGGTAGAGACCAATGGTATCTAAGTCATTTTTCAAAGCCATGAAACGCGTTTCAGCCCCGAGCTGAGCCTGATAGAGTCGATAGCGAGACTTAAGGTTCTTAACCTCGACCCGCAAAGACTCTCTTTGCTCGATGTAACGCTCTGCTCGAAACGAGTTCCAGATGTAGACCATTCCGATCACGGCCAAAAAGGCGCAAAAGCGTAAGTAGTCATTGACCTTCCTCGAGGACAAACCTTTCCCAGTAAAGGTCGAAGCCTGAGCCTTGACCCCTCTACGGGTTGGGTTGTTTCTTGGATTGCTAATGATGCGCATGATCAAGGGTGGCTTTTGCCGATGGTTAGGATTATGCCGTTTCCGGCTTTTTTTCTGCTATTCTTAAGCGAGCGCTGCGCGCTCGTGGGTTCCTTTCTATCTCAGCCTCTGTAGGCATGATGGCTTTGCGGGTGATCAACTTCCAAGGACTAAGGGAATGGCCATAAAAATCCTTTTCCTCCCTCCCTGAAAAATTTCCACTGCGTAGAAAACGCTTCACCATTCGGTCTTCCAAGGAGTGGTAACTGATGACAGCTAGGCGACCGCCGGGAGCTAGTACCCGCAGGGATGATTCAAGTAAGCTCGCCAAGCCCTCCATTTCTCCATTAACTGCAATTCGGATGGCCTGATACACCTGAGCCAGGTACTTTGAGCGCCTTTTCGGTGGAATGCCCTTTTCTAGTGCTTTTTCCAAGTCCAGGGTAGTTTTTAGGGCAAATCGCTTCCGAGCTTCAACCACTAAGCGGGCCGCTTTCCTAGCGGCAGGTACTTCCCCAAAATGGTGAAATACCTTGGCCAACTCTTCCTCTTCATATTCATTGAGCAATACTTCTGCGTTGAAGTCTTGCCCCGTATTCATCCGCATATCGAGGGGACCTTCAAACCGAAAGCTGAAACCCCGAGTAGGCGTATCAATCTGATGAGATGATATCCCCAGATCCGCCAATATCCCCTGGACGGGGACTAAGTTTCTGACTTGCAAAGCCGTTTCAATGAACTGAAAATCCTCCGCCACAAATACCAGTCTTTCATCTTCAAGAAGGTTTCTCTTCGCGTCCGGATCCTTATCAAATGCGACCACTTGCCCCCCCTCCAATCGATTCAATATTTCTCCAGTGTGCCCTCCTCCACCAAATGTCACGTCTACATACCTTCCTCCTGCCTCTATCGCCAACCCTGATACACTCTCATCCAACAACACCGACACATGGTAATCAGGGCTCATTTCTTAGCTATTCTTTTTGGGGCTCATCTTTCATCACTTCCTCAGCCAACTCCTCAAAATCGTATTCAGGCTCTTCCATCCATTCCTCATAGGCCTTCTTGTCCCAGATCTCTACCTTATCTATTTGTGCAACCAGAATGGTTTCCTTTTCCAATTTGGCGTGCTCCATCAACCGTTTGGGGATCAATACTCGTCCATTTCCATCAAGCTGAACCTTGGTCGCTCCATTGAGAAACATCCGTAGGAAAGCCCGATTCTTCTTCACGTACTGGTTCCTGGCTTGCAGCCGCTTCAACTCCATCTCCCACACGGGAACCGGGTACAAAGTCAAGCACTGATCTAGACCCCGATTGATCACAAACTCATTCTGCTGATCTTCAGGCAATTGCTTACGGAGGCCAGCGGGCATTAAGAAACGCCCCTTAGCATCCAGCTTGCAATCATATTCTCCAATCAGCGAAATCATTCACGTCAATTATCTTCCATAGCGTAAATATAGAGAAAATGTTCCCACATACTCCCACTTTCTCCCACTATTTATCCACATTTTTTTGTAGCAATCTTACCCAATCTATCCTGATTAGCAATCAGATAGGCAATTCTAAAAATATTATCTAGAAAATCCAACAAATTGAGCCAAATTGCTCACCTAGTCAGCAATTAAGCTCACATAGTTAGAAAAATGAAGTGGGAGAAAGGGGGAATTTTTGGGGTCTGGTGGGA
>CAZFPQ010000008.1:45946-53373 GCA_964521065.1 uncultured Bacteroidia bacterium
ACATAGTTAGAAAAATGAAGTGGGAGAAAGGGGGAATTTTTGGGGTCTGGTGGGAGTCTGGTGGGAATTAAGGATCAAAAATGCTTAGAAATGGGGCAATTGTTTCCTGCTCAGTCTAGCTTACCAACTTCCCTAACCGCAAAAACGAGAGATTAAGAAGGTCTTAATCTCTCGTTTATTTTGTACTCTTACCTACCAAATTTTTCAGTCAGGAAGCTTAGGGAGTCCGTTTAAAAATGGTCCATACACCTGTTCCAGTTTTGCTATCGATGTGAAGGAAATACTCCCCTACAGATAAGTCTTGAGTAGGAATTCTCACCTCCCCTTGGAGTTGAATGCCTTCTTCGTGCCAAATTTCCTGCCCCAGGGAATTGAGAATTTTGATATTCACTTCCTGGGGTTCTCCCTCATGGCGTATCCATAAATTGTTCTGGAAAGGAACTGGATATACTTCTATGCCAGTCGCCCAGATAGGGTTTGAAATAGTCGTTAACAGAAACTCCACCACATTACTGGGATCCGAAGAGCCCAATGGATTGAAGGCAAAAACCCGGTAATAATACTTCTGCCCGACCACTACGCTGCTGTCGCTGGCTAAGGTGCTATTCTCCGCAAGGGTCTCGAGAGCCACAAAGTCTTGGTTGTCTTCAGATCGCTCCAAAACATATCCCTCCTCCGATGTAGATCGGTCACGCCAAGTAAAAGTGGGGATTCCATCCGTTACCTGTTCTATTTTCAAGCTATCTGGCGCTTGGACGGGAAGTAGTGAGTGGAGCACCGTGACCATATTGGAAGGGCTCGATTTTCCAGAGGAATTATAGGCTGCAACGCGGTATTGATAGGTGAGATTGAAGGAATCCTGGGTAGCCACGTAGCTTACCTGATTGGCTGGGAGCGTGTCTAGCGGGATGAACAAACTGTCCGAGTCTCTCTCCTCAATGATGAAACCAGCTTCTATCTCGCTGTTATCTGCCCAACTAAGCTCGGCTTGCAGACCTGGTAACAGATTGGCCTGCAAAGAAGAGGGGGTTTCTGGAACAGGAAGAGATTGGAAGAACATAACGGTATCACTCGGCCCAGAAGTTCCCACACTGTTGAGGGCTAGGACACGGTACCAGAAGTTTGTCTCAAAAATCATCAAGCTGTCAACGTAGCTGGAATTCGGATAAGGGAGAGTATCAATGGCTTGGAAAACCATATTGTCAAGGCTCCGTTGGACTACAAACCTCGTTTCAAAATACTCCGCCGGGGTCCAGCTTAATTGAGCTAGCAGGGGGATCGTATCACCAACGGTGAGGCTCTGGGGAGCACCTGGCAGAGGCGTATTTTGTCTCGCGCTTACCGGGGCTGAATAGTCGGACTCGCCAGATTCATTGAACGCTGCCACTCGGTACCAATAGGTCTGGTCTAGTATTACCCCCAAGTCTAGGTAGTCCGTCAGGGTGGCTGCCAGGGTATCCAAAGTGGAATAAGTCAAGGAGTCAAGGCTTCTTTGAATCAGGTAGCCAGATTCAAAGCTGCTGAGGTCATTCCATTTCACATTGATTTGAAAAAACACCGAATCTACTATTTCTATAATTTGGGGACTAGGAGGAATGGGGATGGGCTGGTAGGTGGAGTCCCAGTTGGAGAGTGATGATTCCCCTCCCATACCAAAAGCGGAAATCCGATAAAAATAGGAGTTTCCTGGGCTTAAAGTAGAATCAGTCCACGCACTGCGATTAACCCCAATGGTATCCACCGGCATTAGATTGGTCGTATCCCCATCGCTGCGATAGACTATGAAACCCAACTCGTCAATGGCCGCATCTGTCCAAGTCAGCCACGCATGGGTAAGGCTGGTATCAGAAACATAAAGCTCATATGGAGCTGCGGGAGGTCGGTTGATCAGATCCAACTGAACGGGTTGGAGGGCAATGCTAGGGTTGTATATGCCAAGTCTAGTTTGAGCCGTATCGGTGCGAATGGGAGGGTTAAAGTCGAAATAAATATCAGCAAAATTCTCTATTACGGTCCCAATAGGGGCACTAAGCGATGGGTTGATATCAAACTCAATGTAGCCGTTGCTAAGTGGCTCGTTGACGTTGGAATCAGGCAGTTGAATATCTTCGAAGTAAAAGGTAAGGATAGACACAGAGTCTCCGGTTATCCAAAACTGGTAAGGATGGGAAGAGGATGTTACGTCAATGGTACTGACATCCAAGTCCCGGCTCAGCGTATCAATCACCCGGATATTGAACGCGGTGTCATTCCCCGTATTTTGAAACCGCACTCGATAGGTCAGTCGGGTACCCGGAGGAGTGAGTTGTTGGGGACCTAATCCTGCAGGCTGCACCCGTTTGTCATTGGGGTCATAGGCTCCTATGATGGGCTGGCAGCTTACTTGGTAAAATGGGTGGCTACGGGTACGAGGTTTAGGGAATTTGCTAATCATACCTCGAGTAGTGAGGCTGGATAAAGATTCATCACATCCTTCTATCGCAGTGGATAGCGGTCCAGGATATACATAAGAGGTGTCCTGGTAGGTTTCAAGGCGATAAGTCGATTGATTAGCTGGCAGGGAAAACACTGCCGTGTTGATGGTATCCAGCAATACCTTCCCTTGCGCAATGATGCTGCTGTCTTGAAAGAGCAAATAAGACAAAGAATCACTTACTGGCTGCTGTCCTACATTTTGCATGACTAACTGAACGGTGCTGTCTCCTACACATTCACTATGAAGGATCACCGTACCACCGGTCGGATTGGAGTTTAGTGGCTCACAAAAAGAGGGGCTCTCTGCCCAAGCTTCCAAGCATTGCTCTAAGCCTAGATGCTCTACATCCGTACACAGGACCTCCGTGGTAAGAACAATCGTTTGAGATTGATAAGGCTGAAGCTCCCCTATTTCAAAAATCAACACACTGCTGTCTTGCCCATAATGAAAAGGAATGGAGGCAGTCAATGCTTTGACCAAGCGTGGGAGCCTCACCAGAATTTGCAGGGAATCGGCACCTGCATTGCCTAGGTTTTCAATTTTAATGGACAGGTCTCGCGAGAAACATCGTCGAAAAAGTACATGATCAAATTCAATATGGATGATGGGACACTCCGGAACCTCTACCAGCCAAGGATCTACTGATAAGGGAAGATTACCCACCGATACATTGACCGACTTGAATGTATCACAGATCAAGGGAGGATTTAGATACTGCTGGATAAAATAGGGGGGAATCAGTTCCAAGTCATATGCCGTGGTATCCAGGCCCATTTGGAAATTCCCTGTGGAATCAGTGATTGCATAATAATTTCCCGGATTAGCCTTGATCAGCCAACCGTCTAATCCGATTTCAACTGAGTCTACCTGGCAATCGGCATCTTGATCGTTAAAGACTTGGCCTATTACAGGAAACTCACCCGATTCACAGGGTCCGTTGCCTATGGCATCAATCAGGTCCACTCCATTGGCGGAATAACTCAAGTTGAAATTCAGGCCCGTGAGGTCAACCATGTTCACGTCGGTATACAGCTTTAACCCACAGAGGTTATTGAGGAGAGGGTTAAGGGTTACAACGATATTGAATAGATTAAGAGGGGTGAGTTTTCCGACATAGCGTAAATTAGAAAAAGCAGGCACCGACAAGAGAGACGCATTTTCTCGGATCGAAAGCCCCTGCGCTATGCTGTCTAATTGATCGAAACCAGCTAATTCGATCAGGGAATAATCCTCTTTGATTTCGATATATCCGCCGACTTTAGTGAGCTGGGGGAAGCCTGCGATGGACAGCAGAGCCGGATTGTTCCAGATACTGATATGAGAGCTCACTTCGCTCAGTTCATCGAAGCCTCCTATGCGCAACAGAGATGGGCAATTGGCAATTGAAAGTTCACCCAGCTTTTTTAGGGAGGCAAAAGTTAGGAGCTCCGAGATCTGTAGATTTAACAAATCGATACTTCCGCAATATTTCAGCGAATCAAGGCCCGAAAGATCATCCAAGACGAGATCAAACAGCTTAAGCTCTCCCATGATGGTATCCACATTGGCTAAATCGTCCACATTTTTGAGGCCTGGAATTTCACTGAGCGAGATGTCCCCCTTAATCAATTGGATATCCTGTAAGAAAACTAGCTTATCCAGTTTTACATTCGGACGAGATACATGAATATCAGCTTCGATAGTCGTCAGCCCCTCCAAGCCTCCTAAAGAAACTAGGCTGTCATTGAAGTTTATATGGATATCACCACCGATTTCTTTCACATGCCGCAAGGAATCAAATTGGCTCAAGGTGTCACAAAATCCTATGCGAAGATCACCTCCGATATGGCTTAGGCCATGGAGGGGATCTAGGTTTAGAATTTTGCGGTTGCCAATAAAATTGAATGTGCCCCCAATCCAATTTAGCTCACCTAAAGCATCAAGGTGTGATAAAGCGGTGTTACTGATGTACAAATCAGTCGCGATCGTATCCAAACTCTGAAATCCATCAAGCGAGTCGAGCCAAGTTGAGCCTGTAATTTCCAGATGTTTGGCATAGTCTAATTGGCCAAATCCCGAGATCGTTTGGAGAGAATCGTTGAGCTTAATCAATATTCTATCTCCTACGTAATTCAGATTTCCAAAACCGCTTATAGATTTTAACTGGTCACAGTTCTCAATCCATAATCGCCCTCCAATCGAATCCAGACCAACAAAGCCCTCTATCTTCTCAACTCGTGGGGCATTTTGCACCCTAAAATGGCCTCCAACATATTGAAGGCTATCTAGGCCAGCGATTTCTAGCAAATTAGAGGCATTGGCCGTGATAAAGAGGGTTCCCCCTAGTCGCGTCAGTCCCGCCAGCCCATCGAGATTTTTGATTGAGTCGACTAGTCCTCCACTGAAGATAGATAAGTTGCCTGTCACTTCTGAGTAAGAGAAGGTATCAATGGCGGTTTGTGTGTCTAGATCAAGATCGCCGACATATACTTGGCCCTGCCCAATTTGGGGCGCAAATAGAAATAAGGCAGCTACAAGGAAGCTAGATAGAAGTGTTTTCATGTTTCGCTAAAAATTAAAAGTTAGCCATACAGTAAGAGAGCCTTTTCAGGGGCATTTTCCACATTTAAAAATGAGGCTAGTCAACTTATAGGGAGCGGCCTGGTCTATTCTGTCCACAACCTATCGCACGTGGGTACTTGTGAAACTATCCGAAACCTTGTTGAACTCATTGATTACCCGGCTACGGGCCTTGTTCAAACGCTCATTGGTCTCGTTGTAGGTATTGACCGCCGCATTGAAATCCTCTACGGCTTGGTTGAATTGATCGACTTCCTCCTGAGTCAAGTCCTTGCGCTTCTTGGTTTCCATTACTTGCTGAAGGTTTTGCATGGTCTCCTGCTTGAGGAAGAATTCAGCTAATACGGGAGCATCTTTTTCGGCTTCGGCTTTGTAAAACTCCAGAGCTTTGCGGCAAGCTTCACGTAAAGACGCATCTCCCTCAAAAGTAGAAAGGGTATCCAACTTGGCCAATCCCTCCTCAGCAAACTTGAGCAAAGTTCCTTGATTTTGAAGCAAGGAAGATACATTTCCGGTACCGACGGCCTCCATCAAGTAAATTTCTTGCTTGAAGACCTTGAAGAAAATGAGGTAGACTCGGTTGTAGTAATCAAACACCAAACCGGCTTGAGCCAAGCGCTGGCTTAATTTGGTCTCCTCGGCTTCTTGCAAGTTGACATGATGGGTGGCGGCGAATACTTGTTGCTGCGTTTGCAGGCGATCATTTGCCTCGTCCAATTTGTCATTGGCGGCATCTTTAGCCGCCATGTAAGCTTCCATTAGATCATAAGAGTCTTCGGCGATGGCCTCCAAATCGACAATCTCTGCGAAATCTTCATCCAACACCTTGTAGCAGAGTTCAAGGTATCCGATGACGGAGTCCCGCAGGCTGGCGTCTCCTTCATAAGGCTTCATGCGACGTAATCCTCCACGAATTTCCCGGTTGGTCTGCAACAAGGCTTGGCGTTTACGTTCGACTTTCCTGGCACCACGGCCACGGGAGACGGCCTTGATGTAGGCCCATTGATCCTGCCTTAGTTGCTGATATTGCTCAGCCATGGCCGTCATATATTCTCCGGCGTGGGCATAGGTCTGGGCTTGGCTCGTGCTTGAGGAAAAGAATAAACCGAATAAGAGCAAAACGGACAAGGGTAAAAATTGCTTCATGGCTAATCAAATTGTGTTTAAAAAAATAATCAAATCAGGACCCTTGTAACAGGTCCAAAAATATGAGATAAGCTTCTTCCAAATAGAAATCATTCTCGATGCGCCCAATCTGACGCTCGTTGCGGGCTTTCCTCACTTCATCGAACTGAATGAGAGACTGGGTAGAAGGAAGATTTTTGACCTCAAAATGGGTGGTGGGAGAGCTTAGGATCGCCTCAATGGCCTCATAGGCCTCTTGGGAGGACTCTACACTGGCTTGGTAAGCCTCGTAGGTGGTTAGCAATTCATCGCTAGAGTCAACCATTTCTCCCAATCGCTCAGTCCATGCTTTCACCAATTTAACTTGGGGATTATTGGCCTGCCTAGCTAAGCTTTTAGTCCTTAACTGCCCTAGCGGCAGAGGTGCCAACGGGGCAAAGTTCCGGGCAGGCTCAATGGCCTGCACCTTGATTGCTTGAGGTTCGTCAGCCTCGAAAGTTATCAACCCTTGCCATAAATCAGGCAAGGTCACATCTGGTACTACCCCAAGTTGCTGATGGGTTCCTCCTCCAGGTCTGAAAAATTTCCCACTCGTTACCTTCACCATTCCTTGAGCCTTGGCATAGGCTATTTGCTCATTGAGGGGCCAAACGACCTGGCTGGTGGCCTTTCCATAGCTTGGCGAGCCCACAATGACGGCTCGATGGTAGTCTTGCATGGCCGCAGCAAACATCTCCGAAGCGGAGGCACTGGCGCCATTGATCATCACCATCAAAGGGCCGTCGTAACCTAGCCCTCGGTAAAAGTCTTTGATGGTTTCGGGTTCTCCTCCTCGCTCTTGCCATAATCCAACTGGGCCTTCATCGATGAAAAGGCCCGAAAGGGCGATGGCCTCGTACATGTTTCCTCCTCCGTTAAAACGCAAGTCTAGGATCAAGCCTTCTATGCCTTTGAGGCGAAGTTTCAGCAGTTCCTTGGCCACATCATTGGCCAAGCCATCGTAGTTTCCATTGTCCTCAAAACTGGAATAGAAGCCTGGAAGGTAAAGATAGCCGAGCTTGCTTTCCCCCTCCAACAAAAAGCTCGTGACCACATTTTCCGAAACCGTCAGGGCTGCTACTTCCAGCTCAACTGTTTTTATTTGTCCGCTTTTTTTCCGCACTGTCAAGGTAATTTCCTTGGGGCCATTCCCGTTTAGCAAGGCCTGCACCTCTCGGGGATCGGCACAAGCCAAATCGATGAGGGCCTCTCCTTGAGGACGTAGGCT
>CAZFPQ010000009.1:0-50786 GCA_964521065.1 uncultured Bacteroidia bacterium
ATCCTCACTTTTTTCCAAGCCCCAATTCCCCTAAATTATAGGCTAAATCTATTCCCCAAGCACAGCGATTAAGCCTAGCCCAGATGTCTCAACTGCAGATTCACGACCATACCTTTGAGCCCTTTCTTTCCGAGTCAGAGATACAACGGCGTGTGGGCGAACTAGCCCAAGTCTTAGACCAACGCTACGAAGGCAAAAATCCCTTGTTGCTGGTGGTGCTCAATGGGGCCTTTATCTTTGCCTCTGACTTGGTGAGGGAGATGACCTGCGGGCCTGAGATTCAATTCATCCGCATCTCTACCTACGGCAATACCATGCACAGCTCTCAAGCGGCTCAGTTGCTGCTGCGTCTGGAAATAGAGGTGGAAAACAGGGACCTGATCATCGTGGAGGACATCGTGGATACGGGAAAGACCACCGACTTTTTCATTGATCACTTGCGGCAGCAGCATCCTCAGTCTGTCTCCCTGGTGACCTTGTTGTTCAAGCCTGCCAATTTTGTACATCAGTACCGACCAGACTACGTCGGGTTTGAAATCCCTTCTGATTTTGTGGTGGGCTATGGCATGGACTACGCCCAAAAAGGACGAGAGCTAAAAGCCATTTACAGGGTAGCAGACCCCAAAAAGATCGACTGACCGAACAGTAATTCAGTCATTCGAAATTCTGGTAATCAGGAATTACAATCCCTACACCGAGAATGAGGTGCCACAGCCACAAGTAGATTGTGCATTGGGATTGTTAAAGATAAATCCTCGGTCATTTAGGCCATTTTGGAAGTCTACTTCCATGCCGTTTACGTACAGCGCATGGCGTTGGTCCAGGACAAAGGTGAGGCCATCCACTTCGAATTCGGTATCAAAATCATTTTGATGATCAAATTCCAAGATGTAGGAAAGACCCGAGCATCCCCCTCCCTTGACGCCAACGCGGATGACCTTGCCGGAATTGGCTTCTTCCTTTTGCTGGATCTGCTTGAGCTCAGCAATGGCACTGGGGGTAATTTTTACACTAGGAATAGTGAGCGCAGACATGGTATACAAATGTTAAAAGATCAA
The DNA here is from genome assembly GCA_964521065.1 of uncultured Bacteroidia bacterium. Lineage (GTDB taxonomy): Bacteria > Bacteroidota > Bacteroidia > J057 > J057 > CAYVAP01. The sequence continues at coordinate 1,059 of CAZFPQ010000009.1, forward strand.
ACTAAGGAATACGAAAAAAATAACATGTCGCTTTTGCGTAGGAATTTTGTTCCAGATCAAGGAAGGAAAATCGACCTTAGCGAGTCGAAGATTCCGACCTGTCGGAGCTAAGGTGCGAAGCAGTGGGATAAAGGGGCCCACTGCTGAGCCAGTGACGAAGAGCTGGGGCAAAAGGCCAAGCAAAAAGGCATAACTTATTTTTGGAGTGTTCCTAAAATCAGCAATCTAGTAAGATTGAACCTAGACTGGTTTAACGCAAAGATACTCAAAGGGGTTGGGGGCTCAAACTACAGGGAATCTATTGGGCTTTAAATCCGGATACCCCCTTATTTTTGAACGACGACTGCAAGATGTTTCCCGTCGGGACTGAGCGCCAAGCGACTGATAGGGCCAAGTTCAAGGTCTTGAAGCAGTTTCCACTCCTCGCCATGTACCGGATCAAATAGATATAGCTTTCCCTCCTGGGCCATGATCAAGCGGCCATCTGCCGTCCAGGCATAGTCTTCACTGCCCTCTAAGCAGGGAGCTAATTTTTGTCCAACTTTTTTCTTGGCGTCGTATTGCCCAATCTCCGGTGACGCCTGGCTTAGGTCGACATAGCTGAATTGATTTTTGGTATTGGGAATGGTTTGGAGGCAACGCCCTACGCTGTCTATCAGGGTACTGGGGCGCTGCTTACGGAGGTGAATCAGGTCCAGTGTTTGAGGCTCGCCGAGGTAGAAGGCGGCGATTTTTTTCTTGTGGTAAAAAGCATAGTAACCGATGCCCGGCAGCTTGTCCAGCAACACTTGGCCTTTACGATCTCCCCACTCGAAAAACCAGAGCCGTTGAGCCGAATCCTCTTCTACCACCACAGCGGCGAAGCCATCACCTTTGGGGCTTACTTTCGGGGAGTATTCGCTGCGGCGGGTGTCGGTCAGTCGCTCAGTGCTGCCTCGAGTTAAGGAATAACGATAGACATCTGCCTGCGCTTGGTCGTCGATGGATACAAATAACAAAGATTGTCCATCTGGAGTGAAGCTGGGTTGGTTGTCATATCCCTGTCGAGGGGTCAGATTACGTGCTTCCGAAAAAGTCCAACTGACAGAATCCATCTGCTGTGCTTTGAGCAGATAAATGTCTGTGTTGGGCTGCGCCCAGATGCCCCCCAGACTTAGAATGGAGCCAGCCCAGAGAGTAAAAAGATGTTTCAGAGATATCATGTTCAAAACTTGGAACTTAATTGGATCAGAATCTTTTTTCTCGCCTCTCGCCTCTCGCCTCTCGCCTCTCGCTTCCCAAAGGACGCCCCTAAAGGGGAATGTTGCCGTGCTTTTTGCGGGGTAGGGTGACGGCTTTGTTTTCGAGCATTTCGTAGGCACGAATGAGCTTGGTGCGGGTTTGTCGGGGGAAAACGACCTCATCAATGAAGCCTCGGGCGGCAGCAAGGTAAGGGTTGGCAAATTGCTCCGTGTATTCGTCTACCTTCTCTTGAAGTTTGGCTTCAGGATCTTCAGCCTCGGCGATCTCCCGCCGGAAAATAATCTCTGCGGCCCCTTTGGGACCCATCACCGCAATTTCTGCGTTGGGCCAGGCGTAGTTCAGATCGGCTCCAATGTGCTTGGAGTTCATCACGTCATAGGCCCCGCCATAGGCTTTGCGGGTGATTACCGTCACCCTTGGCACGGTAGCTTCGCTGAAAGCATACAGCAGCTTGGCTCCGTTGGTGATGATGGCATTCCATTCTTGATCAGTGCCGGGTAGAAAACCGGGTACGTCTTCAAAGACCAGCAAAGGGATATTAAAGGAGTCACAAAAGCGGACGAAGCGGGCTCCCTTGGTAGAGGCGTCGATGTCTAATACCCCAGCCAAAGCTGCGGGTTGATTGGCTACGATGCCCAAGCTGCGCCCATCCAATCGGGCAAAACCTACGATGATGTTGGTGGCAAAGTCTCGGTGTACTTCAAAGAAACTTTCCTTATCCACGATCCCTTCAATGACCTCCTTCATGTCATAAGGCTGATTGGGATTTTCGGGGATGATTTGATCTAAGGCAGGCAGCTCAGTTTCCACCCTTCCAGAGGAGGGTAAACGAGAGGGCTCTTCCTCGCAATTTTGAGGGAGGAAGCTAAGCAGGGTTTTGATATGCTGGATGCACTCTACCTCGTTGGCCACGGCGAAATGGGTCACCCCAGATTTGCTGGCGTGGGTATTGGCACCGCCTAGTTCCTCGGCACTTACTTCTTCATGGGTCACGGTTTTGACCACATTGGGACCTGTAACAAACATGTAGGAGGTCTGTTCTACCATCAGGATGAAGTCCGTCATGGCTGGGCTGTAAACCGCCCCACCTGCGCAAGGACCCATGATGGCAGAAATTTGAGGGATGACCCCTGACGCTTGAACATTGCGGTAAAAAATGTCCGCGTAACCTCCCAGAGAGACGACCCCTTCTTGGATGCGAGCCCCCCCAGAATCATTGAGGCCAATCAACGGAGCGCCATTTTTCATGGCCAGGTCCATGACCTTGCAGATTTTCTCAGCGTAGGTTTCGGAGAGAGAGCCTCCCATTACCGTGAAATCTTGGCTAAACACATACACCAAGCGACCATGAATCTTGCCATAGCCAGTTACCACGCCATCCCCCAATGGCTTTTGTTTTTCGAGGCCAAACTGTGTGGATCGATGGGTAACTAATTTTCCAATCTCCTCAAAGCTTCCCTCATCAAGCAGCAGTTCCAAACGCTCACGTGCAGTAAGCTTTCCCTTGCTGTGCTGAGCGTCGATCCGTTTTGGGCCACCTCCTAGTAGGGCAGCCTGATTCAATTGCGATAGTTTGTCAAAGGCCTTGTTGGACATGTAGCTAGTCTTTTGTCTCTAGGGAACACGAAAAAAATAACATGTCGGTTTTGCTTAGGAATTTTGTTCCAGATCAAGGAAGGAAAATCGACCTTAGCGAGTCGAAGATTCCGACCTGTCGGAGCTAAGGGAGGATTTTCTGACGAAGAAATGGGGCAAAAGGCCAGGCAAAAAGGCATAACTCATTTTTTGAGTGTTCCCAGGGTAAATCTATGAACTTTTCTTTATCTGTGGCAGGTTTCGGTGGATGATCAAGTGAGGAAAGTGTTCTTTCTCAGGAAAAGGAAGGGGCGCTAGAGGGGTATGACTAACATCTAATTGCTTCAACTCCTTCAGCAGATAAGCTTTGGGCCACTCTCGCAAGGGGTTATGACGCAGCGATAGACTCTGTAGCTGTGGGCAATGCAGGTCATACGGAAGTTTTTCTAAGCCCCAATGTTCAATGACTAACTTCTTTACTCGGGGCATTTCTTTCGGAATAGTTAAGCCAGGGATGGGCGATTTGAGGAGGGACAATTCCTCGATGAAGGGGAATTCTGGCCATAGCCCGCTTTCAAAAAGTAGATTAAGGTGTAAATGGAGGCGTTTTAGGGAAGGTAATGTAGCGAGCGGAACCAAGCTAGGCAAAGTAAGTGGGCTGAGATAAGTGGCTTCAAGCTTATCCAATTTAGCCAAAGGGGAAAAGTCCTCAATTCTAAGTCGCTTCAAATAAAGCTCTTCCAAATTGGGAGCTGATCCCAGGGTGTTAATATGCTTGAGGCGGCGATTGCCTGATAATGCCAACCATTGGAGGGAAGGATGGTCGGACCAGTCAGGCATGTCTGTGATGGCATTGTGTGAAAGATTGAGCCAGTTTAAGTTACTTAGGCTTTGTATTTCCTGTACGCCCGTTAGCAGGTTATGTGCGAGGTTTAAGTGGGTCAATTGGGTCAGGTACTGGATTCCGCTGAGGTCGCTAAGTTGATTCTCACTGAGGTCTAACCAAGTTAAGTTGGGGTGAGACATTTCTGTAGGCAGTAATTCAATGGCATTTCCGGCTAAGTAGATCCTTTTTAGCAGAGGGAAATCTTGCAACTTGGGCCAGCGAGTCAGCTTGCTAATCCCCATGCTCTCCAAAAAATTACCGTCAAGGTCCAGTTCTTTACAGCTTTCAGGCTGTTGGGGAGCACACAATTGCCGAAGCAGATTGGAGGTGAGGTCCATATGGGTGGCATTTGCTAAGTTTGCTTGAGGGGATTCGCGCGGCAAAACTGTTAAACTCGGCAAAAGTTTGAGAAAAACTGTAACCCTGGCATCAAAATGGCAGTAATTAATATATTACTTCTCTAATTTGATTTAACTTTTTCCGTATCCATAATAATCGTGCTCCAGACAATGACCTCATAGGTTGTTGCTGGAGTTTTCCTTTATGGCTATCTTAGTTTCATGGCAAAAAAATTCTTTCTGCGCCCACACTTTTGGCTGCTCCTCCTGGTAGGATCCCTAGGCTTGGGATTTATTACCCGTACTGCCGACGATTTTTTTGAGATTTCTAAAAACATGGAAATCTTTGGCCAGGTCTACACGGAGGTCAATCAGAGCTATGTAGACGAAACCAATCCCACTGAACTGATGCGTACCGGGTTGGATGCCATGTTGGCCTCTTTGGATCCCTACACCAATTATTATTCTGAAAGTCAGATTGAATACGCGAAGCTGGTCAATTCTGGGGAATACAGCAGCATCGGGGCAGAAGTAAGCTTTCTTCAAGGAGAGGTGGTCATCACGGAGGTGTTCGACGATGGGCCTGCCGCTGGAGCTAGTTTGCGTATCGGAGACAAGCTGCTTCAGATTGATGACATTTCTTTAGAACAGGAAGACCTAAACCTAGATGAGGTGCGCAGCTTGCTAGCCGGTGAGCGAGGTAGTGTTGTTAATTTGTTGATAAAGAGAGGTGATGTGCCTTTGGCTTTGACCATTGAGAGAGGTGAAAGTGAAGAACAGAGTCAGGATGTGCCTTATTTCGGACTTATACAGGAAGAAATTGGCTACGTGTTGTTGACTGGATTTTCGGGAACTGCCGCAGCAGAAGTAAAAGCAGCCATTGACAGCCTCAGTCAAAAAAATGAAAATCTTAAAGGATTGGTATTGGACCTAAGGGGTAATCCTGGTGGACGACTGGACCAGGCAGTTGATATTTGTAACCTGTTCATTCCTCAGGGAGAATTGATCGTGGAGATGAGGGGCCGTACTCTGGACTCTCGCAATGAGTTTACTACCCGTCGTCCGCCTTGGAATACAGATATCCCTGTTGCCGTAGTGGTGAATAGCAGCAGTGCTTCTGCTTCTGAAATTGTGGCGGGAGCCCTTCAAGACCTCGATCGCGGAGTCATTGTAGGGCAGCGTAGTTTTGGTAAAGGTTTGGTCCAACGGGTCATGCCTCTGACCCGCACCCCCCAAACCCAGATGAAGGTAACCGTGGCCAAATATTACACTCCGAGTGGTCGATGTATCCAAGCCCTAGACTACTCCAACCGCAACCCAGATGGCAGTGTCGGACGGGTAGCAGATAGTTTACAAACGGCATTTAGCACTCGTGCAGGACGAACCGTTTACGATGGAGGGGGCGTTACTCCCGACGTAAAGGTAGAACTACCAGCTTCCGCGCCCGTTCTAGCCGCTTTGCAAAGCCAAAATCTTTTCTTCGATTTCGCCAACACCTACGCCAACCAGCAGGAGGAGATTGCCGCTCCCAATGAATTTGAAGTAAGTGATTCCTTATATCAAACTTTTTTGGCCTTCGTGGAGAAAAGTGATTTTGACTTTAATACAGCTACCGAAAATCAGCTTAAAATCTTAGAAGAGGCATTGGCCAAAACGGAGCATGAGGACGATTTGCAGGTGCACCTTGAAGCTCTTCATGAGAGGCTCATGGCCCAGAAAGATCAGGATTTGTACCGTTATCAAGTTGAGATTTCAGAGCGTTTACGTAAAGAAATTGTTCGGCGCTTTTATTCTAAGGCAGGATTGATCGAGAGTTCCTTCAGTCGAGATCCAGATCTGCTCGCTGCCCAAGCGATAATCAAAGAAACTGAGCGCTATGGTGCCATCCTCAGAGGGGATCGCTAGTGCTTTCGGATCTAAATTCTACCCCATTTAATGAGTTCCTTCGGTTCCCTCAGGACAAGCTTTTCCCGCGGTACTGCGTCACAAAACCCTCCCCTAGCGCACTAGAGTCGGCTTTTCTTCCTTGCCCCACGGAAAAGTAGCTGCGTTTAAATTGGGGCATTACTTTGCTCCCTAAGCACTAGCCATTTGGAGAAGCTGGGCTAATTCCTCCAGTTCATGGTTACTTAATTTCCGCGATTTGGGGTATTTGAAGTTTCCCCAGCCCTGAAACTCTTCAGGCAGGGTAGACCCTTGTTCCCAGCAAAGCAGTACTTTTTTGCCTGCGTGTTTGGCCATTTCTGTCCAAAAAATCACCCCGGGCTGCTTGAGACTAATGTCCATCAGCAAGGCATCGGATTCCAATATTACCTGTACCACTTCCTCCCAATCCCGGTGGGCAACTTTGGGGGCAATAAGCATGGGCTCAAAACCTGCTTTATTAAGCCAGGAGGTAAGTAGACCTGCCTTTTTATCATGTTCCAAGCTGATGGGCAACAAGGTCGCGACGGAGCTCACTTGAGAATGCTTAGGTGGGGTGGTGGGGGCCTCGCTGAGGATCTTTTTCCCCCATTCTTGCCAGAAATGCTCAAGCTTGAGGTGAAACTCCTGATTGCCCCAAAGGCTGCCAATCGTAACGGCCCAAGTATTCTCCTTACGCTCTAGCCATAGGCTATGAATCTGGCCTGTGCTGATTCGCCCCATGAACAAAATCAACTTGTCCACCCCTAGGAGATGCTCTGTTAACCTTTCTTGTAGTTGATAGAGACTCAGCCCAGTGAGGATCTCGCCCGATCGCATCATCACCAGAGCTACTGGCGGTACCCGGTGCAGGAGTTCACGAGAGAGAGATTTTGCTGCTTGGCAGAGTTCACCAAGAGTTAGCAGGTCAGCGCTCCAATCTTGCCGACTGATGTGTCGATCGGGCAACAAGACCAATTGATTTTCCTGAGCCAGGATATCTTTGAGGTCATCGAGAATGTCCTCTGCCTGGGCTGAAATGATGCTCACTTCTGCGTTAGGGCCAGATGCTAAAGGGTGGAAAGAAAGCCTGAGGGTAAACCATTGCTCTGCTCCATCACTAGCATCTAAGTAAAGCATCAACCGCTTATCTCCTTGGCGAGAGAATAGGTATTGTAGTTCACGGCGATCTAGGTGCAAATGAAAGTCTCCGTCTATGGTCTCCATTCGGAGGTGAAAGGGAGCATCATTGAAGTGGCGATGAGACAAGTAGTTAACCATGTCTACAACTTCATCTGCCCCCACCGCGTTTTCGAAAAAAAAGTGATCGTGTAAGGTAAGGGTAGGTCGCTGAAAAGGGCGGCGAAGGGGAGCAAATACAGCGTCGCGGGTCCGGATAGCTGGAGCAAGAATCTCGGAGGCAGGTAACTTGATGGGAAGGCCTGGAGCCGTAGGAGCTTCCTCTCCAGTAAATACCTGCTGGATGGCCATGTTAACAGAACGACTATCCGTAGCAATGACGTAGCGTACTCGATGAGGGGTAGGCGCAGGAAAAAAGTGAACACTTACCCGAACTACCTTTCCTTTTGGGTGACTACAGACGGCCGTAAAGCTGTTGATGTGGCCCTCCTGTTGTTGATATAGATCTACTAACTCTTCTAGGGTAAGTCCATAATATTTTTTCTGCTGACTGTCCACCAGATAAGCAGAAAAATCTAGGTTTGGAAACCACTTCTGAGAAATGGTTTCCATTTGATTGACTAAGGGGGGAAGCCCTGAAAATTGTATTTGTCCGTAAAGAGGACCCATTAGTTAGATTTGATTTCCTGATACCTCATGCCCTCAACTCCTTTGCTGAGAAACACTTTCACCTTGGCGTCCTCATCATTGGGATTGATCAGGTAGACGGTTTCGTCTCCACTGATGTATACGTTAGCTTCTTCATTAGCGGCAAGTCTCAAAACTTGGGTCTGAGCTTGGGTCTTTTTATCAACTACTTTTACCCTTACCTGAGCATCCGATAAATTATTGAGCTTAGCCTGATAATTTTTTTGAGAAGGCTCGCCGAGTACAAATTCTTGCCCAGCTGGGATAGAGACTGTAGAACGAAGAGGGCCTGAACAGGCCATGAAGCAGGCTGCGATGATGAATAATAAGGGATTGAATTTCATTTTCACTTCAAGTTAAAGGATAAAAGCCTTCTTGAGCGCATACCCAAAATAAGCGGTAGGGTAGCAGAAGGTATTATCCTCAACATCCAAATATCCCCATATTGTTCTAATGAAAGTCTGGCATTCCTGCTAGATTGTAGTTGAAATCAGGATTTAAGCAAGACATGGCCATTCAGTCCCGCCAAGCGGCCAACAGGTAGTATCGCCAGAGTCCCTGCCGCAAGGCCCGATATTGGGCGAGGCCTGCTCGATAGTGGGTGCGACTAAAGGGGGTCGCACGGCGATAAAGATTATAGGCCCAAGTGCCAATTCGCCCCCATTGACTGGCCCAATACAAACGGCGAGCAGAGGGAAGAATCAAGTGGCTAACGTCGACCCACTCCCAACGGGTAAATCCCGCTGTCTGAAGCCAGTTCTGGTATGCTGACTGGCGACAAAGATCAGAAATGGCCCAGTGGTTTAGCCATTCCTTCATGAGACCTTGTTCCTTAGAATTCAGGCGATCCTCTCTTAGGAAATAGTCGGCCATTACCAAGCGTCCACTAACTGGGTTCAATACCCGGCCTGCTTCCTCAACAAATGCTTGCTTATCCACCTCGCTGGCGTGGGCCTCAATGGCCCAAATCAAGTCTTGAGAATGGTCGGGAACAGGGCAGCTACGATAGTCGGCCTGCAAAAATTGGCAAAGATGGTCGAGCTGATCGGACGCAGCCCGCTGATTTGCCTGCTGTACTTGACGTTGACTCAGGGTCAATCCTGTGACTTGACACTGATAATTTTGAGCCAACCAAAGGGCTGGACCTCCCAATCCACAACCGGCATCTAGGACCTTTTCCCCTAGTTTAAGCTCGGCCAAGTCTGCTAAATGTTGGTTGGTATGCAGCAACGCAGTACCTAGGTCTGTGGTCCCCGGCAGCCAGAGGCCATAGTGCAAGGTCTGAAAGCGGTTCAGCTGCCAGAAGTAGCGATAATGGATTTGGGTTTGGTCGTAGTAGTCGGCAATCGACTGGGGGGAAAAGCTCATGATTCCAGCACGTTGAGCTTGGTCAAGGCATCTTCAGAGGCCCTTTGTTCTGCTGACTTCTTATTTTTTCCTTCCCCGATCCCCAAAACTTGCTGGCCCACCTTAGCCTGGATTCGAAAAATTTTTGCCCTGCCTTCTCCTACTTCGTCGATCACCTCAAACATCAGCATACCCATTTTTGTCTTTTGAACGTGCTCGATGAGCTTGTTTTTATGGCTGATGATTTGGGTTTCTACCGATTGAAGGTGGATATGGGGGTCAATGATTCGATGATGAATAAAGTATTTACAGCGTCGATAGCCTAGGTCCAAGTAGATGGCCCCAATAAAGGCTTCAAGCGCATCTCCATACATAGACTCATTGATGGAACCAGACTGGCGATGGTAAATCAAGTGGTCAATGCCAAGTTTCTTGCAAATCTCATTGAGTGATTTGCGATTCACGATTTTTGACCTCATTTCGGTCAAAAATCCTTCGTCTTTGAGGGGATAAATTTTAAAAAGATATTCTGCAATCACAGAATCGAGGATAGAATCCCCGAGGAATTCAAGCCTTTCGTTACAGCCTTGTGCTATGGCCCGGTCTCGGTCTTTTTTTTTATCTGAAGACTTTAGGTAGGAGCTATGGGTGAGGGCTAGCCGATATAGAAAAAACTCTTTAGGGACCATCCCAGAAATCAAGGCGATTTCCCGGATGAGCTTCTTCTGGCTAGAAAGATATAGATTATAAAATTGCTTAGGCGTCCACATAGATCCTTAACCCTCACGAATTTAGCCCAAAAACCATGCATATTCAAACAAGGCCTCAAAACCAGTGGTTCTGAGGCCCTAAATAGTCAATATGTCAGGATCGAGCTCAGCCTATTGCTCTACTTTGGTAAGCAGTAGGGAGGCATTGTGCCCACCAAAACCAAAAGTATTGCTGATTGCTGCGTTGACTTCGCGAGGCTGAGCTTCGTTGAAGGTGAAATTTAAGTCGCCCAATTCTGGGTCGGGAACTTCAAAGTTGATGGTAGGGGGAATCAATGAGTTTTGCATCGCAAGGATAGATGCAATGGCTTCAATCGCACCTGCTGCTCCCAATAAGTGACCAGTCATAGACTTAGTCGAGCTGATATTGAGTTGCTTAGCATAATCGCCAAACACACGGCGGATGGCATTGCTCTCATTGATGTCTCCCAGAGGAGTTGAAGTCCCATGCACGTTGACGTACTGAACGTCGGCTGGAGTCAGGTTGGCATCTTGGATGGCTTGTTCCATGACCCTGGCAACCCCATCTCCAGTAGGATCTGGGGCAGAAACGTGATAAGCATCCGAAGTCATACCGACTCCAGAAATCTCAGCGTAGATTTTAGCTCCACGCTTGATGGCATGCTCATACGTTTCAATGACCAAGGCTCCGGCCCCTTCACCCATCACAAAACCATCCCTTCGCTGATCAAAAGGGCGACTGGCAGTTTTGTATTCTTCATTGTTCTCAGAAAGCGCCTTCATGGCGTTGAATCCTCCGATACTGGTGGTATTGATAGCGGCTTCAGATCCACCAGCTACCATGATATCGGCGTAGCCATTTTTGATCAATAAGGCGGCATCAATGAGACAATGAGAAGAAGTAGCACAGGCCGAAACCGCAGAATAGCTGGGCCCCTTCAATCCGTATTTGATAGAAATCTGTCCCGCTACGATGTTAATGATCATCTTGGGGATGAAAAAGGGATTGAAACGAGGCGTACCATTTCCGGTGGCATAGCTAGTGACCTCTTTGGTGAAGACGTCGATGCCACCGATTCCTGATCCGTAGATCACACCAAACCTGGTCAGATCCGTGGCTTCCAAATTGATTCCAGAATCCGCAATCGCTTCATCAGCCGCGATCATTCCAAATTGGGTAAAAGGATCCAGGCGGCGAACCGTTTTACGGTCAAAGTAATCGGTGGCATCAAAACCTTTGAGTTCGCAGGCAAACTTGGTCTTGAAATGTTCTGTATCGAAATTCTTGATCAAGTCGGCACCGCTCACTCCTTTGGAAAGACCTTGCCAATAGTCGGCTACAGAATTTCCAATGGGAGTTAATGCACCTAGTCCGGTGATAACAACCCTTCGCTGTTGCATGTATAAATGTTTACTTGTCTGCGTTAGCAGTGAGGTATTCAATGGAGTCGCCGACGGTCACGATTTTTTCAGCGGCGTCATCAGGAATGCTCAAGTTGAACTCCTTTTCGAACTCCATGATCAGCTCAACGGTATCCAGAGAATCAGCGCCAAGGTCATTGGCAAAGCTCGCTTCGGGAGTCACTTCAGAAGCTTCTACACCGAGCTTATCAACGATGATCTCTTTTACCTTTTCTTCAATGTTAACAGCCATAACTGTTGAAATTTAGAGGGTTAACTGATGAGTCTTTAGAAAAAAAATTTGGGCAAATATAAAACTTTTCGAATTCATGACATGTCTTGCCCCAGTAATTTTTCTAAATTCGGCCCCAAAGCTAAGCAAAAAAATGTCTTAACACCGAGTTTTTGCTCCCTAGGTTACCGTCGGCTATCTTTAGCCCATCCTCATCATACCAGTTCCTTGGATCTGCTGACTACTTAACTCCCATTCTCACATCTGTCTCTTTTAACTTATTACTACATTGACTCTATTCCATCTCCGCCGCACCAAGATCGTAGCTACCATCGGTCCTGCCTGTGCCAACAAAAAAACCTTGCTGGCTATGGCCCAAGCGGGCTTGGATATCGCCCGGCTAAATTTTTCTCATGCGGATCACGAGACCCACGAAAAGTCTCTAAACATGGTTCGCGAGATCAACGAAAAATACCATACCAACATCGCCATCTTGCAAGATTTGCAAGGTCCTAAGATTCGTATCGGCGAATTGGCTGAACCTTTCAAAGTAAAACCTGGACAAATCGTGACCCTTAGGTCTGATATTCGGGAGTTGGAGGGGGAAGAGATTCCTGTGGTCTATGACACCATAGCCCAAGATGTACGCCCTGGTGATCCCGTCCTTTTTGACGATGGGAAAGTGGAAGCCAAAGTGGTGGAAACCAACAACTTGAACAGAGTTAAGCTCGAAATCATCGTTGGCGATGAAATAAAGAAGCGCAAGGGGGTAAACTTCCCCAAAACCAATATTTCCGAGCCTACCATCACCGAAAAAGACTTCCGAGACATTGAGTTTGCTATCAAGCACAACGTAGAGTGGTTGGCCCTTTCTTTTGTTCGTTCTGCGGATGATATCAAACTACTTAAAGAACTGATTCGCCTCAAAAATGGTGTAAGTAAGATCATCGCGAAGGTTGAGAAACCCGAAGCCCTTGAGAACATCGATGAGATCATTCAAGCTGCTGACGCGATCATGGTTGCTCGGGGTGATTTGGGGGTTGAAATCCCTATGGAAGAGGTTCCTGCTTGGCAAAAACGAATCATCAAGAAGTGCAATATTGAAGGCCGCCCCGTGATCGTGGCTACTCAGGTCATGGAGTCCATGATTGAAAACCCCCGCCCAACCCGTGCTGAGGCAAATGACGTTGCCAATGCCTTGGTCGATGGAGCTGACGCGGTGATGCTTTCTGGGGAAACTTCAGTAGGAAAATACCCAGTAGAGGTAGTTTCTAGCATGAATCGAATTTTGATGAGCGTAGAGCGCGAAGAGGAAAGTATCTATTACCGAAACATGGATACCATCCCAAGGGAAGCAGAGCCTTTGAGTACTTCTATCATCGTTACTGCCTCGAAACTAGCGCAAGAGACGGAGGCATCTGCTCTGATCGGAATGACTCGATCTGGGTATACCGCCATTCAACTCTCTCGTTGTCGGCCCAAGTCCTTTATCTACGCTTTTACCAACAGCCGCCATGTACAAACGACCTTAAACCTTGTTTGGGGAGTCAGGGCCTTTTTGTATGATAAATTTGTGAGTACTGATGACACCATCCAAGACGTACATGAGATCCTCAAAGAACATGATTTGGTAGCTGCGGGCGACGTCATGATCAATACCGGTAGCATGCCCCTACATGAGCATGGCTTGACCAATATGATCAAGATCAGCCGTGTCCGCCAAAAAGGAGACGTTCGGGCTTGATGCCTTGTGGCGTGTTTGGCCCAAAGGCTTGACTTGTAGTGTATTACAATATCAGCAAAAGTATCTTCTAGTTCACTAGGAGATACTTTTTTCTAGTTCTACGAGAAATTTTGGGGGGAGCTGCTTCCTTGCCCCACGGAAAAATAGCTGCGTTTAAACTGGGGGATTACTTTGCTCCGTAAGTACTAGTTTTGCTCTATTAAGATAGCGAGGCTTTGTTTGACGACCTCCCCCATGGTTTTACATTGCTTGAAGCGTCGATCTTGATAGTGGTCAGCAAGTTCAGTTGCCAGTTGGCCAACGTAGGGTTCTAGTGACAAATGGGAACGGACCATGAACTTCATCAGGTCACTGATCTGGCGGCTACTGTATCGAATCCGACTAGCAATCATAGAGCGCTCTTCTTTTTGGTACTGGCGAACGGTGGTGGCCGTCATGCTTTTGATCCCAAGGTCGATGATGGGTTTATTCTGCTTAAAATACTGAGGTAGGTAAATGCTTTTTCTGGGTTCATAACTTTGTTGATCAAAGTCTATGGCCCGTATGCGATAGTGAACGTCCTCAAAATCGGGCATGATTTCGATCACATAATTGCTGGAATGCATGTCGCCCAAAAGGCGTACAAAACAGCGCTCATTAAACTTGACAAATTCTTTGGCTAGGCGAATTTCATTTTCTACCCTGCCTTCCGCTAGGTAGTGACGCATGAATTCTTCCCCAGGAATACCGGCTATATGCTCTTCAATTAAGGTTCCTTTGTCTACTACGTAACTGATCCGGTTGGGAGACAGCAAGTGTTCCAATTCTAGTCCATAAATGCGAGAGGCATCCGCATTTTTGACATAGAAGTAGTCAAAGTTGTCGTTGATTTTGTTGACGATTCGAATCCTAAAGGGGTTGGAGTTGCCGTAAAGGCAAAGATCGATGCGGTTTACGTACAGGTGCTGCATCACCGACATATCTCCATTGGCTCGAAGAATGGCATATATTTGCTTCAGAGCCTCATTGATATGGTCCAAGTCATGTTGGGAGTATAGCAAAGATATCCAGAGGGTATCGTTGCCATTCTTGTCATACACGGTTACGCTTTCATTATAGCGGAGTAAGTCTGAGTACAAGATGGGCAAAGACATTTCCCTTCCATAGGCTTTGAGATAGCGACGCAAACCTTTGTCTACCTCGAATGCTACCTTTTTTTTCTTGATTTGGGGCATGGGTACTGGTATTCAGAAAGGAGAAGTTAAGGAGGGCCCTTCCCAAATCCCAATTTCCCGCTTTTCTAGGTTTACCCTAGATAAACCCCTTGTGGATGCCATGAGGGCTTGCTTCTCATCCCACTCTTTTCCTCTATGTTATGTCTCCTCTCCCGAGATCAGGAAATTACCTTTAGAGGTCTACCATTACTCCAAGAGTTAGGAGTAATTGCTCAAAACCAGCTACTGTGGCCTTCAACTCACCAAAGCCGACCAATCGTGGGGTAAATCTGTAGTTAGCCCCACCGCCCAAGTTGATACCTAGTTGGATGTTGTCTTCACCCGGTAGTGGATGATTGGGATCTCTAATGGCTAGACTTAAGCCGGCGGCAGGATATAGGGAAAACTCATTGGTAATCGGAAAAATTGCTTGTGCTTCCCCATTGAGGGTCACAAAGTACCGGTTTCTGCCAAACTCTAATAGGTCAACACTTGGGGCTATGACAAAGGTCTCATTGATGGGTAAGCGCATGCGGAGACTCACCCCGATGTCATCAGAAGCGGTTCCAAAAGTGATTCCTCCTCCGAACTGCCTTTGGGCTTTAAGCGCATTGGGACTCAGCCACATAAGATAGAGGAACAACAAAGGGAAAATGTATTTGATGGACTGTAAGCGTTTCATAAGCATGTGATTTTTGGGTCTGCTCACATGCAAATGACCCACCGGCATGAGACAGGTTGCTTATTGCTTTACGTACTCACCGGAAACAAAGCTACCCTCATTGATTCGTCCATCGGCTAAGGTCATGACACCATTGCCATGAGGCAGATCTTGACGCCATTGGCCTTCGTATACTTGGCCATCTGCCCACTCCATGCGGCCAAAGCCCTCTCTTTGGTTTCGTACCCATTCCCCGTCATATTTATCTCCGTTTTGATAGGCCATGACGCCATTGCCATGGAACATTCCTTGTCGGAATGAGCCCTCGAAGGTCCCTTCTTCCATGTTACAAACACCGCTACCTGTAGCTGCATTAGCGGACCAAACCCCTTGGTAGGTACGAACGCCGACTAGATAGGTGCCTTCCCCTTTTCTTACGCCATTCTCAAAATTTCCTCGGTATTCAGTCGTAACAAGGCCGTTTACTTCATACCTCCATACCCCTTCGCCGTGGTAGGAGCCTTGGTGGAAATTGCCTTCGTATTTTTCAGTATGATCTTGGAATGAGGCAACCTCAATGCCTTGGCCATCTTTGAGGCCGCTTACCCAGTTGCCATTATATTCAGTATGATCATTGCGTAAGGTGCCTTCTCCGTGGCGCTGTCCTTCAAAGAAGTCACCTATGTATTGACTTCCGTCTGCAAATTGGTACACTCCCTCTCCATGGAAGCGGTCGTCAAACCATTCTCCAACGTAAGAGTCACCAGTATAGAAAGTCATGCTGCCTTGGCCATGCATGCGATTGTCTTTCCATTCTCCGCGGTATAGGTTGCCACCACTAAATTTGAATTGGCCTAAACCGTGTTTTCGCCCCAAATTAAACTGCCCAATGAAGATGGTATCTCCTTTGGGAGAGTACAGAATTCCCCAACCGTTGGGTTGTCCTGCTTGGATCTGACCCACGTATTTGGCTTTGTTTCGATAAAATAGGGTATCTGGTGTTTCGGCGAACAATGGCTCTGGCCAAAGGCTTTTCAGGGTAGAGTCCGTCCTGAGAGTGGAATCCGCCGCTTGGCCCATCGATGCAAGGGTAAGAAAAGTCAGTATGATTAGGAGCGTGGAACGCATGGCAGTGTAGTTAGGTTGGGACGTATATTAAATAGTATACTTGTTGAAAAATTCCAATGCGGTATAAAGTCAAATTCGTGCCAAACTGAACAGGACCTTACAGGAGCGGCTAAGAGGCCCGCTTTCAGTCTTGACGAGAAGCCTAGAATGCGAGAGTTTTTAGCAAAATGCTTGGTTTCTGAGCACCTCCCATTTATATTGCTTCCGGAAAACTCCACCATCAAAAGTATCAAAGCTGATGAAGCCTGTAACATTACTTTTTCGCCAAACCTTGCACCGTATTTGGCGGGCAGCCGGCACCAAGTATGTACTGGTTCTACTTGCAGCTGGCATTTATATGATATTTTTTGATCGCTATAACCTGCGCTCTCAGGCTGAAGTTCAGGAGCAAATCCAAGAGCTTGAAAAAGACCGCCAGCACTATCAAGAGTCTATAGAGACCCTTGATTATCAGGCGGAACAAATCAAAACGGACCGAGAAACCTTAGAGCGATTTGCCCGGGAAAAATACCACATGAAGCGCCCCAATGAGGATGTCTTTGTGGTGGTAGAGGACTAAGGTCCTTCTGAAGTATCTTTTCGAGAAAAGCTTACCCCTCCCTATTTCATTATCCTTAGCGGAAACTACCGAAAAGAGAATATATTTCTTTCCATGGATGCTTTGTGTATCGGGATTTTCCTTCACCGCTAGATGGATCTTAGATAGTATCCGTAGCACTTGGAATCGCGGTAGTCAGTAGCTATATTAAATTCGGACGGGGTATTACCTTTTCCACAAACAGATTCCTGCGCACTTTCCCTTTTTCTGTTTGATCTCCTTCATGCCATCAGGCAGCAAATCCTCTGTCGTGCGCCTTTAACATGCGAAACCTAGCTGGGTAATTGTTCATCAATGCCCTCTGCTTTCTATACCCTGATTTGAAAAGAATTTCAGATTCAGGCCAAGCCCCTTATTTATCTACCTTATGCCTTCCCCCCCTATATCTCCTGCTAAAATTGAACGGTTGAAGAAGTTTTTGGCCCAAAACGCGGAAGTGAATTGGATTCAGGTTTCTCTGCAATCACCAGAAGCGGCCGCAAAACTCAACTGGAAAGGACTCACTAGGTATCGAAAAGACCTATTTGCTCAGGCCCTGATCTACCAGCGCCTAAGTAAGTTGATTCCTCAAGCAGAATCCACTGTCCTAGTTGCCCTGATGGAAGCAGGACTTCATTCCGCCCTGCAAGCTGCTGCCCTAAGTCCCCAACAATTTGTCCAAACCTATGGGGCCATCTTGGGGACAGAGCTTCAGCCTCTAGAAGTTCATCAAAGAGCCTTAGCCATCCGTAGCCGTTTGTTGGTGCAATACCTTGACGCCAAACAAAATAGAGAGCCCCATCTGCGTCAATCTGTTCTCAATCCCCAGTCAAAATAACCCCTCCCCATGAGTGTCAATCAGAAACTCCCTGATTACGAAAATCTATTCGGTGTCATCAATGCCAAGCCAGGTGACGAAGCGCGCAGCGTATACTCGCCTGCGGCCTACTTAGCCGATTTGCTACAGTTGCTGGGTGACCGATTTATTAGCCCAGATTTTCTCAGTCACCGTCGACCAGATGTGAAGGACATTCCCTTAGATGGAGACCACACCTTTGATTTGGTTCCCTATTTGGAGGTAGTCAACCGCATTTTGGCGACTCGTATTGCTGGCGAAGGAGTGGAGCCTGATAGCGCCTATCAAATCTTGAAGGATGCAGATTTCCCCTTGAATCTCCCCTTTGACCAGGAATCCACTCAATACCGAATGCATCTTGGCCACTTAGGACTAACATCTGCTAGACTGTTTCAAGCTTTTTCTTCAGATGATCAAAGCGATGAAGTGGTTTTTGATCACTTGGGCTTGACCCCAGGTCAGGTCGATTTGATTCTTCAACCAGGGAATCATGATTTTAAGTCTGCCAGCGGATTTGATGAAGGGGCTTCACCGGGGAGACAATTGCCAGTGGAAAGCTTTCTCAAAGCTACTGGTCTGTCTGCACAAGAGTTGTACGCCCTACTTTATGGAGAACTTAGTGAGCGGGCCCAGAACCCAGATGGCCACGTTGAACGGGATTTAGCCAAATACTTTTTTCCCAACCTTCCCTTCGATGGTGCTTACGTCACTTTGGACGAGGCTCAGGAATATTTGCAGTGGAGTTTAGATCCCAATCAAGCCATTCCAGATGAATGGTACGACCGAGTTCAGCGGGTCATACGCTTGGCTCAGTCCACCGGGGAAAAAATAGCAGATCTTTATTTGCTCATTCAGCTTGCTGCTTCACATAATCTTAGCTTGACAACTTTGAGAAGCTTGGCGCTGATAAAGGTGATTCAGGATCGCTTTGATTTGAGTTTTCGCCAGGCCTTGGTATGGATGGGAGAACTGCAAAGTTCAGGAATGGGCGACGACGATCAGCCAGCGGATCTATTTAATCAGACATATAACGGAGGAATGGCGGGGGTAGATAAAGCCTATTTGACTGCGTCTGATTACTTGCCAGAAGCCTATGAGGGTTACGAGCCTCTCAGAGTGTGGGGAGACATCCTGGCCGAAGAGCTGACTCCGTTGCGTCGCCGCATTCAAGCAGCTTTAGGGATGTCTAGCAAAGACTTAGAAAAGCTGGTAAGTAGGTTTAGGGAAGAAGCAGAGGGGCATTCTTACGGGGTTTTTGAGGGAGATACGGGATTAAAGGAATTCGAACTGATGCTGCGCATCAGCTACTTTACCGAATTCCTAGACCTCTCCTTGGATGATCTGTTTCTCTTATTAGAAATCATCGAGGGAGATCCCTTGGTGCAATCTGAGCAACCCTTTAGGCCCTGGATTACGGCTGAGTGGGGAGACAATGATTGCTTCTTTGTCCTGGTAGAAGGGAGCCCAGAGGAACGTGCTTGGCTGGTACAATTGCTGCTGGGCATGACTGATTGGATGAAAGCCCATGAGCTGACTGCATCAGATCTCTATCGAATTACCACCGGAAAACTCTCCGATGAAAAAGCCATAGAAAAAGCACAGCAAGAATTCATTCGCTTTCTCAACGAGGTGATCGATGCCTTTCTTCCTACTGCATTTACCCTAGATCAACTGCGTCCGCTAAATCTGAGCCCTCAAGCTCAGCGACATGTATATGAGACCCTGCTCTTGCGTGGCCATGGATTGACGCTAGCAGGTGATTCACGCGTATTGAATGTGGCGTCAAGTCGCTTAGAAAAAGCATGTTACGAGGCCCTTACCACCTTGGACCGAGTAAGGACGCATGATTTTACGGGCTTAAATCTGTCGAGCAAATGGGTAGATGAGCTCTATCAAAACCTCATCCAACAGGCATACCTAGATGCTGAAGGAAAATTGATCATGGCCAATTGGCCGGAGGAACCTGAGCAGCTCCGTTTAGAAACGGACTTTTCGGAAGAGACTCCTGCCTTGTTTGAACTGATCTACGAGCTGTACCAGGCACAGCGCGAAGAAACCCCAGAGGAAGATGCCGTAGAATTGTCTCTTTTTCCTTCTGACTTAATTCCTCTCGGCCTCAAGGTGAACGAGCAGGGCGAGTTGCTCCGGCGAATGGTTCTTCTTGGCTTCATTGATGAGGATGGGCAATTTCAATCCCCTGATTTTTTTAGTGAAAAAGGCAACGTCGCGCGATTTGACTTGACTAGTGGCTTGGGAGAGCTGGCTCAGCCAATATTTGACTTGATAGAGAAGAAGCGGGAGCAATTTGCCCAGGCGCAGCTCAAGGTCGACGCTACTTGGTTTGATGCTTTGCCTTATTCTACCCAAGAGAAAGAGGAATTGGTTCAAAACCTCATATTCAACGCCTACCTAGATGAAGATGGGAAAATGCAGGACAAGGAAGCTCTGCTCGGGCTTGAGCTTCAGGCGTTTGACCTGGCGCTGGTTTACTATCCTCAACGAAGGGCCATCCTTGCTCGCTTACAATCTGCTTTGGCAGAACTTCAGGGTCGATTTTACCGAGTACAGCCTGATTCGTTAGGGGGGCTTTTAGATGATTTTGTGGCTCAGCGGATCTTTGATCAAACCAAAGATAGCCTGTTTCCACAAGGCTACCTCATTCATCAGGCTCCAGAATTTTATGCGGACCCTGCTAAGGCAGCTGACCTCAAGCTCGACGCATCTTTTGGAGAGTTTGCTGGTTCCGCCATCATGAGCCGATTGGGGCAGAAAGTGGCAGAATTGAGGCGATTTCGTTTTGATGGCGACCGCCTTGATGAATGGTCCTTTTCTCCTGAAGAGAAGACAGAGCTTCTGAAGCTGTTGGCCGAAAAAGGTTTTCTCCTTGAGAACGGCAGCTTGCCCTACGAACGTTTGGCATATTTTGGGCAAATCAACCATGCCTTAGAGTTTTCATTACCAGAGTTTGAGGATTACCAAAAGGACGTATTTTTCCTTTTAAGAGAGCTGGCTCAGGGACTGAACGCTTCAATAGAGGAAATAGGTAGCCATCTGGGGGTACTGGCGCACCAGCAAGAGTTGGTGCTGCTCGAGGTCCTTCAAGAAAACCTGGAATTAGACCTGGAACTCACCCGGATCATTTTTCCTCACTTTTTTCCGGCAAATCCTCATTCAGCCGCGTCATTCTACCTCCCTCTTTTGCAAGCCAAAGCGGGGGATGAGCCCATCATCGAGCTGCCTTCAGATCAAATCTTTGTGAAACGCTATCAGCGGATGTGGCAGTTTGCTCATCTAACACAAGTATTGGGTTTATCGGCGCGTGATGCTCAGATTGTCTTCGATGATCAGTTGCTGGCCGAAAAGTTTTCGGAACCTTTGGTTCTCCCACCAGGTGTAGATCGAATTGAGGTACTTTGGGAAGCTCAAGATGGGTATCTCTATCTCTTTGTTGGGGATCTGTATTGGCGATATGACAAGGCTAATTACGAACTGGTTGATCCGAAGGAGGGTGTGGCGCTTGCGGAACTGAGTCCATGGTGTGAGACTTGGACCCGGATAGACGGGGCCTACACCGATGATGAAGGCAATGATTGGTTGTTTTCTGCGGGAGAAATCATAACGAAAGGATTGGCGGATACAGACTGGAAACCAAGCGAAAGAGAATGGGGCAAGGTGCAGGGCGATTTTACCAATCTAGAGCGAATTCGGGCCACTTTTCGAGACCAGGCAGGCTTTACCTATCTGCTCACAGATAAGGAATACGTCCGCTATCGCCAAGCTTATGAGCAAATAGATGAAGGGTACCCCCGGTCTATTGATCAACTAGGAGAACTGGAATGGGAAGGTATTTCTCTTCCCGAGTCATATCGAGGAAACATTGACGCGGCCTTCCAAAATGGAGATGAGCAAGCCTTTTTTTTCCGGCAAGGAACTTTCATCGGTTCAGAAGATCCCTCTACTGAGAAAGCCATCGCATCCTACTGGGGAGAAATAAAAAACAACTTTTCGGGTGCCCAGGCGCCTACTGCCTCCTTGGTTGATGGTCCTTTGACTTACTTCTTTTTGGGTGATCAAGTCATCGCATACCAAGACAGTTTAGAAAATCCAGAGCCATGGGTTCTGTCAGGCTTCCCCCAAAAGATAAGCGATTGGTTGCCGGGTTTGCCAGAAGCCTTTACCCGTGACTTAGATGCTGCATTTAGAGATTTATCGGGGAATTATTTCTTCTTCAAAGAACGAGAATATGTAGAGTGGAATACGGAAGTAGGTGAAGTCGCTGAACAAGGAGAGTCTGCCAAGGTGTGGGGAAATCTGCGCAATGAATTTCAAACTCTCGGTCAGGAAGGCAAAGTAGATAAGATTGATGCAGCCCTGATGGGCCTTGATGGCAAGACCTACCTATTTTGTGGTGACCAATACGTGCGCTATTCCGGTAGCAATTATAAATGGGTAGATGAAGGCTATCCACGCCTCATCGCACAGGACTGGGAAGGCTTGTATCAGGTTTCTGCGGCCTTTGTTTTAGATGGGAAAACGTATGTGTTTGGATTGAATGATAGCGAGGGTGAGCTAGAGGATGAACTTGGAGAAGAGGTGTATGTACGCTATTCGACACGCGACTATCGCAGCGCTGATGAGGGTTTTCCCAAAGTAGTAAACGATAATTGGTGGAACCTTCCAGTCGCCCTCACAGAACAAGGTTTCGATACACCCGACGCCATCTTTGTCGGAGAACAAGGAGACACCTTTTTATTCAAAGGGGCAGAGTACATTTCTTTTCAACATTTAGAGAGGTGGTGGTCTGATCCTAGACCAATAGCAGGCTATTTTGACAGCTTACCTTTTGAGCGTGTAGACGCCGCCTTCCGAGGAAAAGATGGCAAAACCTATTTGTTTTCTGCTGAGCAATATGCTCGCTATGAGGATGATACGTATCAGCGGCTAGATGATCGCTTTCCTCAACCAATCGCCAAAGATTGGGGGAAAGTTGTCAACAACCTCGCGAAAACAGGCCGCGTAGATGCGGCTCTGACCCTGCTTTCCCCCATGGAGGAAGAGCTGGAAGACGGGAGCGTGGAAGAGTGGGAAGAATGGCATATCTATTTGTTTAGCGGGAATCAGTTTTACCGCTACTCGGCAGGCAGCTATGCCGAGGTGCAGCAAGGTTACCCTCTCTTGACGAGCAAAAACCTGAGGAATGAGCCTCGCTTTACCAAGCTCAAGGGAGTTGCTTTGGGAGTGAAGCTCGCCTTTGCTGATCAGGCTCAAGTGTTCCTTGGAACGGAGGAGGGGATTGAGGCCATCGCTTTAGAAACTGTGCGAAGCTATGAGCCCGCCTGGGATACAGGGCTTTCGGTGGCTTTCAAAGATCGAGGATCTATTTACGCGGAAGTGAGTGGCGTATGGATGCAGCTGAGCCATCTAGAAAACGAAGAGATTGAGATGGTGGAAGTAGGCCTTCCCCCCTTGCTGCGTGGCGTTCCCGATGAGTGGAAGCATGGGCTAAATGCTGTTCTGCTGGGGAAAGATGGGCATTCTTACCTGTTTAAAGAAGGGCAATGCTTTCACCTAGGGATGGAACGAGCCTATGCTTTGACTGAAGAGTGGGGACGAGTCGACAACCACGTCGCCCTAGAAGGGCGAGTAGACGCAGGCTTTACCGCCGCCGATGGCAAAACCTACCTGTTTAGCAAAGACCAATTCCTCATCTATGAGGAAGCGATTGACCCCCAATTAATGCCTGTGGCCAGTGAACTACCTCAGCAGATTTCAGAACATTGGGCTGGGCTCAAGCACATAGACTTGGCTTATCGACAAGAAGGTCAGACTTTCCTGTTTGAAAAACTCGCTGAAACAGGCCGCTTTCGCATGGTGGTCTACCAGGGAGATGGGTACCAAACTCCCGAGACGGGCTACCCAAAGGAGGTTGGCCTAGATTATTGGGGCCTGCCAGAAGCCTATCAAGAAGAGGGTTTTGATGACATTGATGGTATTTGGGGCCAAGGGCAAGACCTTTACTTTTTTAAGGGGCGAGAGTTTGTGCATTTTGACGGTGAAAAGACGATCTGGACCTATCCTCGTTCAGTCAACCTGATTTTTTCTGAGTTTCCTGAAGAGGAAGACTTCAAAGCCATCCATGCCTCTATCGGGGGAAATGATGAACTATACTTATTCTCAGATTCGCAATACCTAGCTTATCGGTCCGATGCCCAACTCGGGTTCTGGGATACCCAAGACCATTGGGGTAAGCTAAATAATACCTTGGCTTTAGAAGCTAGAGTTGATGCTGCCGTGGTCTCTGAGGCAGGGAATACCTTCTTGTTTACTGGTGACCAATATCTCCGTTACTCTGGCTCTGATTATCGCTTGGTGGACAAAGGCTATCCTAAATTGATCTTGGAAGACCTGGCGCAAGAGCCTGAGTTTAGAGAGCTTAGCCAAGAAGTGCTAGATGAATTAAGTCAGATCTTTGAATCCGACGGATCCATTCAGGCTGTGCTATCCGACGCCCGCCAAATTGCTTTGATCCATGATTCAGCTTATCACGTCATCTCCCGAGACCTAAGCGCTACCTTGGCTTATGATTCCTTGGGACAAGTACGAAATGTAATCCAGGAAGAGAATCGGGTAGATGCTGCGGTCCAAGTACCTGGGGGATCTCTTTACTTGCTAGCTGGAGACCAGTATTATCGGTATAGCGACCTGGATTACACCTTCGTGGATGCAGGCTATCCCAAGCTCATCGCCGAGGATTTGGTAGATGAGTGGGACTTAACGGAATTGCCAGACCATTTTTCTTATGATGTGGATGCGGCGATGTGGGGAAATGACCAGCAGTTTTACCTGTTCAAGCAGAAAGAATTTGTCAGCTCTCAGCAGCCTGAACCTCATCCCATCGCGGACCATTGGGGGAATGCAAGCAATGTGTTTGTCAGTGAAAATCCGGATGAAAAGGTGGCTTTAGATGCCATTTTTCGAGCTCCGGGCGGAGAGCTTTACTTATTTAAAGGAGAGCATTTTCTAAGGTATAGCGACCCTCAGGCTGATGCTCCGGATGAGGGCTATCCCCTGCGGATCAAAGACCAATGGGGAGCCCTGGAGCCAGGATATGAACTGGGGGTCAGCAGTGCATTCGTTTTTGAAGGTAAAACCTATTTGGTCCTGGAAGATGGCTATGTTCGCTATCCATCCCAAGATTATACCCAACCTGATCAAATTCAACCTCATTCATTTACCGAGCTCTGGGGAGATTTGAACGACTATCGCCTAGCGGATCTCAAAGTGATTGGTCAGTATCAGGCATTGGTCGAGGCATCCTCTTCCCAGGATGGTTTGACCGACCTATTAGATCAAACATCAGGTGCTGCCCACGAGGTATATGAGGGCCTAAGCGATATGTTTGCTTGGGCCAGGGAGGATGTGCAGTGGCTAAAACGACATCAAGTTTTCTTGAGATCAAGTGAGGCAGATGCCCCCCTCAACCTTGAACAACTGATTCGCTTGAGTGAAATCATGCAAATCATAGATAAGACCGGTTCTTATCCTGCGGATGTTTATGAACAGCTTTGGATTCCCCGCTTTGGAGGAACCCATGATTATGCTAAGGCTGCGGATAGTCTCTATCGCTATTTGGGTAACAGCAACAGTGCCTCTGATTGGGATACCCTTGAAAGACAGATTCGAGATGAGCTGAATACCTTGCGCAGAAATGCCTTGCTCCCCTACTTGATCCACCATTGGTCAGAACTCTATCCAGATCAAGCGCCTGTAGAAGACAGCCGAGATGTATACGAGCGATTGTTGATTGATGTAGACATGGAGAGCTGCGGGGAAACCTCCTACATCAAAGAAGCAATCTCCGCAGTTCAGCTCTACCTGCATCGCTATCTTCTCAACCTAGAGGCCTTGGAGTTTAAGTCCGAAGAAGAAGAACAGGCTCGACAAGAACTAAAAGCGCAGTGGCAATGGATGAAGAGCTATCGGGTTTGGGAAGCCAATCGCAAAGTCTTTTTGTTCCCTGAAAACTATATCCGCCCTGAGTTGAGGGGAGATAAAACGCCTGGTTTTCAAACCCTTGAAGAGGAGTTGCTGCAAAGCAACCTGGACGAAAAGGCAATCACCCGCGCTTACAAAAAATACCTAGACCAATACACTGAGGTATCTCGATTGACTATTGCTGGAGGTTACGTCTATGACGACCCCAATGAGCTGTACAGCAAAGCGTTGGTACTCTTTGGGCACACCAAGTCGGATCCTGCTACCTACTATTACCGGACGGCTTCTTTTGACAATGGTGAATCCAACTCGGTAACCTGGGAACCTTGGCGAGATACGGGGCTACAGATATCCTCTAAGCGGGTATACCCCGTGTTTGCTTTTGGCCGAATCTTCGTTTTTTGGCTAGAGGAAGAAACCCGAATCATTGAATCAGAATCTGCGGAGATGGATACCGTTAGTTCAGGCGATAAAACCACCGTCTCTCGCAGTGAGAATCAGAAGACCCACGAGTATTATCTCCACGTCAGGTATTCCTACTACAACCTCAATGAGGAGTGGGTACCCCCTCAGCAGATGGACAACAGCGTCCGCACCTACTTGCCTATTCAAGAGGGAGATTTGCTAGTAGAAAACTCCCAAGCCATTGACGGCAATCCGCACGAAAACATCATCGTCAAACTGTCCTATAAGCAGGGCTTCGCGTTTTTTCCCGCTTCCAGTTGGATAAGTGGAGGCCAAGTGGCCCTCTTGACACCTGAACTCGAAACCAAATTGGCCCCCGGCCGAGAGTTTGCTCAGTCAGGATTAGAGGTGTTTCAAGGCTTGTTTGCTGACGCGGAAGTCGCAAACATCCTCCAAAACGGAAAGGTGGTTCAGCTCAATACCTTCGAAAACTCTACCGAAGGACCTTGGTTCAGTTTTGACTTGAAAGGAGGCAGTTTCCTGTGTAAACCGACCGCAGGATCGCTCAATGAGTTCAATGAAATTCAGCGTTTGAGTGACAACGACGCCGCATTGCCAGCGTGGGACCATCTAGACGCTGCCTTTTCTGATGCCAGCGGTACTAGCTTCTATTTCCAAAATGACCATGCAGCGGATGAGTCGGCTCCTCAGGATATATTTGTTGCTTCTTCAGAAAGCGGCCTGACCACTCCCAAACCCATCGGCTCGCGCTTTGGGCGCACCAGGAACCATGTCGCGGCCGATCAGCGGGTGGACGCTGCCTGGAATCAAGGAGAGACCTTTTACCTGATCAGAGGAAATGAAGCCTTGCCCTATAGCGACAGCAGTCAGTTAGCGGATCATCCCATTGCCCTTACTGCCCTGTTGCCCGGTTTGCCTTCTGCTTGGACCCGCATCGATGCCGTCTTGAATCTCGGTGCAGGTGGATTGTACGTTTTTAGAGGGTCAGAATATGTTTTGTTCCCTTATAGTTCAGGCAGCCTTCAAGTCAATAGCGCGCCGGCGATCTCTTCGATAAATGATTTCTCTGGAGGCAGTAGAAATAGCATCAATGATGGGTCGCTGACTATTCCGGTCAATGCCGTCTTTGTGTATAACGGCAAAACTTATCTGGTAAATGAGCAAGAGTTTGTCCGCTACAACGGGGCAGACTTTAGTCAGATTGAGGCAGGCTATCCTAAGTCCAATACCCTGGCCAATCTGCTGACTGACCTAGGATTGGCAAACCTCACCCCTGAGGGGAAGGAGAATGAGGCGGTGGCCGAATTGATTACGGCTGGCGATGACCTTCTCCTCCTGACCGGTCCTGGGGGAACAGACCTGATCTTCGTTGATAACGACGTCTTAATAGATCAGCCTGATGGAGCTACCTGGAAGGCAGGCTTCGTACATAGTGAGACCGTTTATATTTTTTCTCTGAATGATGGAAGCGTGCCTGGAAACCCCTCTGCCCTTTTCGTGTACCCAGTTACCGGCCCCATCGACTCTAACCCCGATGTATTAGGTCGACAAATTGATGCCGCTTTTGTAGATAGCAGTGCCAATCCGCAAGTGCATCTTTTCAGTGGAAATGAATTCATCAGCTTTCCAGTGAGTGAAATTTCCCAGATCGTTTCTCGAATAGAGAATGATTGGGCTACCCTAGCTCGTTCGGTTTCCTCATTTTGGGGCTTGGAGGTAGGATCGGTGGCTGGATTTGATCAGATAGATGCTGCTTTGGCAAAAGATGGGAAAGTGTTTTTGGTCCGAGGCGATGAGTATTTGGTCTATGACCAAAATGACCTAAACCAGCCTAGCAGTGAGGCTCGCCAGACTCTAACTGGCAACAATGATTCCTTGCCTTCTTGGCCAGGTATAGATGCTGTCCTATCCAATGTCGATGGGCAGGATTATTTTTTCCATCAAGAAAAATACGGCACAGCCTCCAGTAACTTTGAAACGGCTGATCTCCTCACCGATCGCTGGGGCATCATCCAAAATAGCCTGACTGAGCGAGGCATTGATGCCGCCTACACCATTGGGGAAGGAAGCAACCAGAGAATTTACCTCATCAGTGGCAGTGAATTCTACCTACACCACGTGGATGAGGCTGGTGAAGTCAACCCATTCATTGAATCGAGCTATCCCAAGACCTTTTCCATGCCCTTGCCTGGCTTGGCTCCGGTCATCGCTGCATTGCGCTACCAAGACGAAATATTTTTGGTGACAGACGGCTATTTCATTGCTGTAAATCAGAACGATCCTTATACGGTCCTGTCCCATTATCCTCAAAATGGGCGCATGGGAGACTTGGTTTATGCCCTGTTGAAAAAAGGAGGTTATACGGGTGGAAATCCTTATGCGTACCTGAATGGATTTACCCTCGAACGAGCCTATTTGGATGGTGATCAACTTCATGTCCAATCCTCTATGTGGAGCAGCTTTTACCGCTTGTTTGGCTACCGTCAGCAACAACTCTCCTTTACTTTGACGATTTCACTTAGCAGCGCGACTGCGCTTCGTTGGCGCTGGTACGAGACCCTGCCTCTGGCCTATCATCGAGACGGAGTCTTGATCCTAGACCATCAAGCAAATTTTGATGCTGCGGTAAGCATTGGCGAAAGGCTGTTTGTCTTCCGGGACCACCAGTTTTCCATCACAGATGATATTCCAGACTCTTTGAATAATTTCATCTTTGAAGCGGAAAGCCAAACCATTGAGCAGAGCTGGCGCTGGCAGAAAGTCGATGCGGCCTATCATTTCGAAAACAAAACCTATCTCTTTTCCAAAGACCATTATTTCCGTTTGGTAGGGGAAGAAGAGCCCAATAGCTTACCCACTTCCCAAGTAATTGCAGGAAATTGGGGAAACATTCCCGATCGCTTCAAAGGAGGCATGGATGCGGCTCTAATTCGTAACCAGCAACTCTTTTTCTTCTCTGGGGATGAGTATCTGGCTTATGACTTGGATACGAATACCTATCCCTACGAAATAGGAGATTCTACCTATGACATCATCCGCTTAACTACAGGGACCGCAGGAGTATTGAATACCCGACTGTTTAGTGAACAATTGGACGGATTCCTAGGACTGGCCACCCAAGAAGTAGACGAGCGTCCCTACTTCAGCGCCACCCATTCGAAATCTGACACCATCCAATACAACAGCTCGCGCATCAACGAACTGGCCCTGCCCATAGAATCTCACCTGGACTTCAACAGTGCCAATGGGATTTACTACTGGGAAATGTTTTTCCACGCGCCCTTCTTGATTGCCCAGAGTCTGAATACGGGGCAAAAGTTTGAACTGGCCAAGCAATGGTATGAATACATTTTTGATCCCACCGAAGCGGGCGATTATTGGAAGTTCTTGCCCTTCATCACCCAGGATGTAGGGGCCATCGTAGATGGAATCAGGCAGCTCCTTTCGGACCTCAAGGAGCTAAGTGAGGCCGCCTCCCTAACGAATGAAATTGAAGCCATCTTTGAAGGTACGGGCGAAGGAGATCCGCTAGAGTTAGGCGACCCCAAAAGCATCTTTCTTCGCCTGGAACGCGTGGAAGATGTCTTTCAGGGCCAATCGGATTTTGTCTTAAACGAAGAAGATGACTTAGCGGAGTTAAGTGATCTGTCCTTTTTGTTAGGTAAAATAGAAGGCTATGCCAGCTTGGAAGTTTCCCAAGATCTAGAGGAATACACCCGGTCATGGCATCGTTTGAGAGAGTTAACCTTGATGATTGAGCGGCTACCTGCCTTGTTTGACAACCTGAAAAACACGGCTTCCCAGCTCAGTACCTACCTCGATGACCCCTTCGATCCACATGCCATTGCGCACCTGCGCAAAATCGCCTATCGCAAGGCCTTGGTGATGCGCTACATTGACAACTTGATTGACTGGGGAGACATGCTATTCACCCAGTACACCATCGAAAGCATCAATGAAGCTCGACAGCTATACATCTTGGCCTATGACTTGTTGGGACGGCGTCCAGTAGGCTTGGGATATCGCCAGCTTTCGGATACTCAGACCTATGACGACCTACAAGATCCTGGCAATGCCTATGACTTTTTGTTGTTCTTAGAAAATGAATTGTCGGTAGATACCTCTCTGAATTTTGCGGGAAAATCTTTGGCCCAGGTTCATGAAAACATCACTCAGCACCCCTATTTCTACCTCCCAGAGAATGAGCTATTCATAGAGTACTGGGACCGTGTGGAGGATCGCTTGTACAAAATCCGGCATTGCCTGAATATCCTCGGCGTGAAGCAGCCTTTGCCTCTTTTCCAGCCGCCCATTGACCCAATGGCCTTGGTACAGGCAGCCAGTTCGGGAGCAGGCTTAAGCCAAGGATTAGCTGGGTTGGGTATAGCCATTCCACATTATCGTTTCTCCTTCATGGCTCGCAAGGCCCAGGAACTGGTGGCGAAGCTGAACCAGTTTGGAGGAGAATTGCTGGCGGCCTTAGAAAAGAAGGATGCAGAGGAGTTAAGCATGTTACAGGGACGACAAGAGATGGCCATCCTGCGGATGACCCTGGAAGTTCGCAAGGCCCAAGAGGAGGATGCCAAGGCCAACTTGCGTTCCTTGGAAGCGACCCTCGCCAACGCTCAGTATCGAAAGCAGCACTACAAAGGTCTACTTTCTGAAAATGCCATTGGAATGAATGGCTGGGAAATAGCGCAGTTGGTGGTCAAAGGCTATTCGCTGCCTTTATATGGTGCTTCAATTTTGATTCGGGCCTTGGCAACAGGCTTAAAATTGGTCCCCAGGCCAAAAATTGGTCCTTTCATCTTCGGGGTAGATGCCCCTCAGGCTGGTGAAGTGGCCGAAACGGCGGCAGAAATCCCACAGACTGCGGCAGAGGCAGTGGGAGTCGGAGCCGAAATATTGGGCATGATTGCTCAACATGAGCGCACCAAGCAAGAGTGGACCTTACAGGAAGCGCTGGCAGGTTTTGATCTACAGCAGATCGAAGCACAGGTCGAAGGAGCTCAGTACCAAATTCAAATTGCTCAGAAAGAAACCCATTTGTTGGAGCAGCAAATAGAGCATCAACGCTCTATGAATGACTTCTTACGCAGCAAGTTTACCAATCAGCAACTCTACCAGTGGATGGCTGGCCGGCTATCGGCCGTGTACTACCAAACATACCAACTAGCCTATGACATGGCCAAGTACGCCGAAAAAGCCTTCCAGTTTGAGCGAGGACTGAAGACCAGTGAAGTGAATTTTATCAATGGGCATTATTGGGATAGCCACCGCAAAGGTCTGCTGGCCGGTGCCAGCTTGGGGCTAGACCTAGATCGCATGGAACAGGCCTACATAGAGCGCAGCGACCGCCGCTTTGAAATCACCAAGCGCATCTCATTGCTTGAGTTGGATCCGGTGGCCTTCCTCAACCTGCGTACCAATGGATTCTGTGAGTTTGCCCTTTCGGAAGCCTTGTTCGACTACGATTTTCCTGGGCACTATAGTCGTCAGATTAAGACCATTGCCATCAGCTTTACCTTTGGAGCCGGCAAGCAGGTCAACGCGACTTTGACACAACTCAGCGACAAGGTGGTCCTCGAGCCCGATCCTAAGGCGGTCAAGTTTTTGCTTGATCCCAAGGAGCAGGCGCCCCTCAGCATACGGTCTGGTTGGAAGGCCCAGCAGCAGGTGGCGCTCTCACATCATGATGAGTATGACAAGAACAATGGGCTCTTTGAACTGCGGTTTGATACCGAATCCTATTTGCCCTTTGAAGGAACGGGAGCCGTTTCTAACTGGCGGTTGGAGCTCAATGGGCGCCGAGGGAGCTATGATCCTCGGGATCTGGAAGATGCGACCCTTGAGTTGAAGTACAGCGCTCGTCAAGGCGGAGAGGCATTCGCCACGGCCGTCAAAGGGATGTTGAAGCCTTTCCAGACTTACCGCTACTTTGATGTAAGTCAAGACTTTCCCGCTGAATGGGCCAACTATATCAATGATCCTAGCCAACCTTTAGAGCTGACCTTGACGCGAGACCTATTCCCTCAGATGAATAGCAGCAAAATCCCTGGCATGATTGCTCATTTTGATCACCCTGATTCAGCCTCTTTAAGCATGATTCTAAATGGTGATAAGGAGATGGAGTTGAAAGAGGGGAGGTATTTAGATACCAGTGGACTCAGCATCAGTAGCCGAGGTACGGTTGTAAGTCTGAGCCTAGATGGTGCAGAAACAGATCTTCTAGGAATACGGCTTTTGATTAGCTATCAGGCCAAGGTCTAACCCCGTTTTTTTCCTTTAATCAATCACTATCTAAATCACATGGGAAAAAGAAGAAGGGCGAATACACAGAAAAATCCGGCTACCCTCACTCCCATAGCCACGGCTTCCACCAAGCGAAAAGCTCCATCATCGAATGTATCAAGGCATAACCTAACCCCGCCAATGGTTTCTCAACTGTTGAAAAATCATTTGCCCTCTATTTCTGGCTTTAATCCACAGAATGGGCGTCAAATCCTAAAGTCAGGAATGCAAGCGATAGTATTTGAAGAAGGGAGTGATACGTATGCCTACGTTACCTTTGATCCCCAAGGAGATACAGATGGGGTAAGCTTTGCGGAAACGGTGAGATCTCTCAAGCGCAATATTGAAGACGACTCAGACGCGCCGAAGTTTGTGTTCTTTCATCCGGATCCTGAGGTAGAAAGTGAATTCGGTGAATTATTTGATTCCATCGTGTCGTCCGATAATCCTAAGCGAAGACGCTTTAAGCAAGACGAAGGGGTGAATCAGAAGGAGGAAGAAGAGGATGGTTCCGAAGACTCTTTTTTTGATTCTGATGAAGAAGATTCCTTTGAGGGTGATTCGGAAAGTGAGTTTGAACAGTATCAACAAACCGGAGAATATTTAGATGAAGAGGATAGCGACGAGTTTACGTTCACAGGTTTGGGGTGGGCTCCCGTTCGAAATCTTTTTGTGCCTGATCCTCCAAAGGAGTATTGGGGGAAATACAAGCCTAAGGGTAACGGGGTTCCTATTCAAAGGTCAGTTAATGATGGGCCCGTCACGATCCATACCGAGACCTTACGTCGACCAGTGGGTTTCGGGCACGCAGACTTCGTGGTGACTAGACCTACTCAGGTGGAGGGCTTGGTAAGTCCTACTAAGACCACGGGTCGCCCCTCTGCTCCTGAGCCCTTCTCTGGGGTAAGGGTAAGCCAATCCTCATTAGCCAATCCCTTGGACAATGTCCGGAACAGTGGCATGCCTGACGTAGAAAAGGGACACATCATGGCGTTAGAATTAGGCGGTCCAGATGTACCAGAAAACATCGTTCCCCAATGGGCAAAATGGCAAGGCAGTGGTATCTGGCGACGAACAGAAAAAGCAATTTTAGAGCTTGCCAATAAAGAGAAGTTAAAAGGAAACCGCGTTCGTTTCATTGCTAAACTAGCCTACCGCGAGGATTTGGATCAGCGCATTGCCAGTCGGCGAAATTTAGGTTTTCCCGTAGGTTTTCAAGTCCTGGTTCAGATAGTAGCTCCTAATGGTTCAGTGATAGACACAATGCAGGCCTTTAACGAAGAGCAGGAGCGGGATGACACTGATGATCGATTAGCACAACGTCAATTCGATAAAATTGACACGTAATAAGGGCTTCAGAGCCTTGGAAGTTTCTGCATGTTACCGAATTAACTCCTACCCCCATGAGCGGAAAAAGAAAGAGAAGTACCAGCAACGCCCGCCTTAAATCTGGGACCAATAATGCGCCCGCTGCGCCTAAACCTGGGGTGGCAAAGCGCCCCCCAAAAAAGGTGACCAAGGTCCGCAAGAACTTCCTTGGGCAGACGGGGGTTCATACCGCCACTTTTTTGAATAGTTTGGGGGGAGAGATCCGTTTGATTACTTCTGACCAAAATCAATATCAGACCTTTTATGCGAAACAAGGCAGCTCTCCCGTGGCCTTGGTGAGGTTACAAAAGGAGTCAAGCCAAAACCTGGGTCAAGTCGCCCAAGATCTGTCTGGGGATCTGGATCAAGTCTATGGCAAACAAGTCAACCAACAGGATCGAGAAATCGACCTGCCCAATCGCCTAGTCTTCACGGTTGATAAAAATGACCTGAGTCCTTCCCAAGTGGTCGAGATGACCGAAAACCTCATTTCGCGCATCAATGAAAATCAGCCACCCGACAAGCAGTACCGTTTGGACTTGGTCTCAGAAGAGTTTACCACTTCTACGGAGCAGAACATCGCCCTGACTTTTCGGGTGACCGGTAACCAAAATTTACCAGAGGGCACTAGTGAGGGCTCACCTGCTTCTCCAAGAGATCCTGGTTTACCTATAGAGCTAAATCAGGGGGTATTGAATACCCAACGATTTGATAAAGCCATGGGACGTGGCAGGCTCTCAATCCGCAGCAGCGAGTACAAGCGAATAACGAGTGCCCTAGACCGCTATAATCGGGTACTGTCTGATTATCAGGCGGCTACGCGGAATGGTGACAATAAGCAGCAATACAATCAAGCTGTCAGCCGTCTTTTTGCTGAGCGCCAAAACCTGCTAGAGGCTGCAGAAGCATATTTACAAACCTCCAATAAGTCAGCCGATAAAGTTCAAGTAGTGAGGCGTCTGATCGCAGAGCTGGGCCCACCTGCCTCAAGTGAGGCAAGGCTGAAGAACGTAGCTTCCACCATTCCTTGGGGACATAGCGTAAAGGTCAATAATCCGCAACAGGATCCGAGCGGCCTGCGTCCCCTCCCCACCAACACCGCAAGCACCGTATATAGAGTCGAAACCAATGACTACATAGGAAATACCAACAAAAAGGTAGCCTACGCTAAAAAAGCGGAACATCAGCAAGGAGACATTCTGACTACTACTGATCCGACCTTGAATAATTTGGGCAAGCTCGAAATTATAGACAACATAAAAGTAGCGGAGCCGCCCAACCTATTGGCCAGGCAAGTAGTGACTTCTCGGATAGATCGATTCTTGGGCACCCGAGTCATCGCCGAAGAAGTATTCTCACGTACCGCAGATACGGGTGAACCCATTGGCCTGACGGCTCAGGCCAATGGAACCCAGGTGCTTAATCAGACCCCCAATCAAGATGTCTATACCTTCTTTGATATGGCCAATCAGGGAAATATCCAGAAAGGTCTTTCCAACCTGCAATTGATGGATGCGATCACGGGTCAGATGGATCGGCATTTGGGCAATATCTTTATCAACAAAGAAACCGGCGAAGTGACCGGTATCGATAATGACATGGCTTTTCCTAAACATGGAGCTACCAACGATGATCTTTTAGGGACTAATTCCTTGAATGGATTATTTGAACGCGATAACCAAGGGAATTTGATTTATAAACAAACCCAGATTGATCGGGAAGTCGGAGAGCGTATTCTCCAATTAGACCGAGCGGTATTTGAGCAAATCTTGCGAGGTCGTGAAAGTGACCCCGAAAAGTTAGCCCAAGAACCCGAAGCGATAAATGCCGCCTTGGAGCGATTTGATGCCGTGAGGGCCCAAATCTTGAATTTGAAAAATCAGACTCCTAACCAGCTGGTCAGCAACTGGGACGGTAATACGTATCAACAAGCTGTTGGCCAAGGTAAAACCCGAAACTATTTCAACAACTACGTCGCCTTGATTGCTGATAGATTCGAACAAGCTAGTACCCCGCTCGATCAACAGGGGGGTAAGCAAAGGGTACTACAGCTTTAAATTCGAGGGCTTATCCAATCCCTGTACCTCCATACTTAATCTGCTCCCGCTTTACTGGTGGGAGTAATTCTGTAAGCTGGTTGATGGTCACCCGTAGTTGATCGTCATTGTCCTGCTCGATGGCTTGTTGGCCTTGGGCAATCAACTGTTGTGCCCGTTCGGGCTGGGTGAAGTTACCGAAACGGCCATAAGCCAAAGCCAAGAAAAAGTCTCGGAGGTAGCGGCTGTTGTTCCAGCGAATCCGCCAGTTGAGGCGATTGATCTGATCGATCAAGTCTCGGATCTTCAGGGTACTATTGGTAGCTAAAATGGCTTTTTCCTGATCCAATAAGGATTGATAACTGGCTTGATCTTCTGCACTGGGCTCATAGTTCTCCAGGGTAAACTCCATGCCACGCTTGGTGTCAAAGTACTCTTGCTTCGCTTTGACAATCAGCTTGTCGCGGGTCAATTCGTCCACCTCCCGCGCCATTTGGCGCTTGCGGTCTTCTATTTGGAAGCGCGCATCTGTAGCGTCATCAATGGTCATCTTTTTTGCCTTGTCTGCTAGCTCCAGGATCTCAAACTCCATGTCTACCAGCTTTTGGGCTTGCTCATAATTTCCTAGATCCTCAGCTTCAGATATTTCCTGACGCATCTTTTCCGCCAGTGCTTGTAATTCCTCATGAAGCCGAGCTAGGTTGACCGTTCTAACCGACGGCTCAAAGACATTTTCAAATTCCTGGTCGGTCATCATCAGGTAGGCATTGATGGTCAGGTCGCGAGATTCACTGATTTGGAGGGTAATCTCAACGTCTGAACCTCGCACCAGATCACGACTGAGTTCCAGGCCTGAAATACTGATATACCCAATGGGCTGATTGGCTGAGGGAAGAGCTGTGCGGGGACCTTCTACCACATTGATGGTTAAGCGTTCCTCTGAGCCTTTGGTAATGGTACGCGTCATCTGCTTGACCAAGGTTTTTTTCAGAGGGAGGGTGTCATTCTTCTCGAAAATTACCTCTAGGGTAGTGGTCTTGTTTTCTACGTCGTCCACTTCTAGACTGATGTCCAAAGGCAAAGGCTGTCCCACTACACTGAATTTCCCCTGAGTAATGCCTATTGGGGCCAGATCTAGCGGAATTCCTTCGCCGTGTGCATCAAAGACTTTGAGTTGAAACTCGTTGAAGCTATCGGGTACGAGGGGTAAAAAGATTTTGATCTGGGTGGGTAGAGGCATCAAGCCACTGTCAAATCCCCCGTCCAAGCGGGTTAGTCTATATTGGAGCCCTTCAGGGGCACTTTCTACCACGGCAGTGAAGTATTCTTCCTTTTCTTGAGTGGCCTTTTGGTAAGCTGTGCGGACTTTAAGGGCAGTAGGGGCGCTTGGTTGCTGAGTTTGAGTCGTGGAGGTTTGACTTCGCTTGCGGGTACCAGCGTAATAAGCTGCTCCCACGGCCACAGCAGTCGTTGGGTCGACCTGGGTATTGACAGGAATCCCCAAGCGCTGACTGACTTCTCGGCGTACGTAGGGAATATAAGTTGAGCCTCCCACCATGAGGATGAATTTCAAGTCATTGGTTTTCAGTTGATTGCGCTGTAGCACTCGGGCCATCATGCGGGTAGTTCGAGCCAGATAGGGCTCCAATAAATTTTCAAACTGCTCCCTAGGAATGGTCAGGTAGGCTTCTACCTTTTCTCCCCGGTCATCCTCGGTCTCAAATTCTAAGTCTGCTTGATCTGCTTCACTAAGGACAATTTTTGCTTCTTCAGCGAGTAATAGCAGCTTGGCGTACAGACTTTGGTACTTGCCAGAGGCACTTTTAAGTTCTGCTTCTAAGTTGTCAAAATCTCCAAGGGATTCGAGGTAAGGAATCACGATTTGATCTACGATGGCTTGGTCGAGGTCATTACCACCTAAGAAGTTATCTCCTTCATGGTCTAGTACCTTCATTTCTCCATCCTGAATCCGTACCAAAGCGACATCAAAAGTTCCTCCGCCTAGGTCGTAAACCAACCATTGGCCTTCTTCGAAAGAGGAGGCCGTTTGTTGATTGGCGTAGGCCAAACTGGCTGCAATGGGCTCTTGGAGCAACTGGACTTCCTGAAACCCTGCTTGTTGCCCTGCTTCCTTTGTGGCGTTGCTTTGGATGGTATCAAAGGAAGCTGGGATGGTAACCACTGCCGCCTCAAGGCTTTCTCCCTCTGGCAAAAAGTTCTTCAACTCTCGCAGCACAAGGGCCGATAATTCTGTGGGATTGTAGTCCTTGCCCTCTAAAGAAAATGTTTCACTGGTACCCATTTTTCGCTTGAAGCCTGCGGCTACAAACTGATTTTCCTGCTTGAGAAATTCCCTGGCTTTTTCCCCTACCAACAAGCGCCCACTCCGATAAGCAATTACCGAGGGCAAGGTCAATTTTTGACTGATGGGGTGAGGAAATACCTGGATCTTTCCTTGTTCAAACTTGGCAATGGCGCTGTTGGTAGTGCCTAGATCGATACCGTAGTTTATCATTCGAAGAAATGTGGTTGGATATAAAGAAAGACGTGTGAAATCCCTTAGAAGTTTAGGAACATAGCTTTACCATTCCTCTAATTCATCCTGAGCCTGCTGCCGGGCACGCCTGAGCTCCCCTTCAGCGTGGGTATCTTTTTGTTGACGGGCGATTTCTAGTCCTTCTTCATAGACGTGTATGGCTTGGGTATAGTCTTCAAGGCGTTCATGAACCTTGCCTAGATGGTAATAGAGCCCTAGGTATTGAGGATCATGGACTTTAAGAATTTTGAAGTGTTCTAGGGCCTTTGACAAATCACCTTGGGTCAAATACTCGTATGCAATAGAATAGCGGGTAAAAGAATCCTGCGGGGCCTTTTCTAAAAAGGCAAAGAGTTGTTGTAGACGTTCGGTCATGTTTTTAGAAAGTGAACGAATGTTCGTATCTTTACACAAAAAATTACTTCTTATCAATATGATGAAAATTCTGGTATGCATCAGCCACGTGCCGGACACCACGACCAAAATCCAATTTGAGTCGGACGGTAGCGAGCTGAATAAGACTGGCGTAACCTTTGTGATTAACCCTTATTGCGAATATGGCCTTTCTCGAGCCATTGGTTTCCGTGAAGAAGGAAAGCAAGTGAGTATCACGGCTCTGTGCGTAGGCGGAAAAGAAGTAGAACCAACCTTGCGCAAAGCCTTAGCCATCGGGGCCGATGATGCAGTTCGTATCGATGCAGAACCGGTAGATGCCGGCTACGTGGCCAAGCAGATTGCTGATTACGCCGAAGGCCGCGAATTTGACCTCATCTTTACAGGAAAGGAATCTATCGACTTCAACGGTGGAATGGTTCCTGGCATGGTAGCTGAATACTTGGGGATGGAATTTATCTCCTTTGCTACCCATATGGCGATGAAGGATGATCAAAATGCTGAGTTAAAGCGAGAGGTAGAAGGGGGATTTGAGTGGATCGATGCCAAGCTCCCCTTGGTCGTTAGCTGTCAGAAGGGCATTTCAGAATGGCGCATTCCCAATATGCGAGGCATCATGGCCGCCCGTAAAAAACCTCTATCTGTGGTTCAGCCATCTGATTCGCCAGAAACCGTCAAGACGGTTCATCTTTCTTACCCTCCTGCTAAAGGAGACTGTCAGTATTTTGAACCAGAAAATGCTCAAGCTTTGGTAGGTGTGCTCTTCGACAAAGGTCTCATCTAGGCCTAGTCCATTAGTCTTACCTTTTCATTTTGCTATAACAATCTTAGAAATACATATATGTCCGTACTACTTTTCGCGGAAAACTCTCAAGGAACTTTTCGTAAAGCGGTATTTGAGGCCGCTACTTACGGCTACGATCTCGCTCAAAAATTAGGTACTGACCTGCAGGCTGTATCAGTTGGTCCGGTGGAGGATGCAGAGCTACAAAAGTTAGGTCAATACGGAGTAAGTAAAGTCCATAAAGTTGTCGATGAACAACTCAACTCTTTTGTCAATTCTGCTTATGCTGCTGCCGTAAGTGCAGCCGCTAAAGCAATAGATGCGCAAGTGGTTATCCTGCCAGAGACCTATAACAGCCGCGCCATCGCTCCTCGAATTGCTGTGAAATTGGATGCAGCGGCTTTACCTACTCTGATCTCTTTGGTGGACCCTGGGAATCAGTTTGATGCTAAGCGCATGTCCTATTCTGGCAAAGGCGTTCAAGAGGTGCAGGCCAACAAAGAAAAGTTGGTTATCACCGTAAAGAACAATGGCTATAAAGTAGAAGAAAATCCTGTAGAGCTGAGTCTAGAAGCTTTTGACTTTAGCATCAATGACTCTGAAATAGGAGCTGTAGCACGAGAAATTGTTAAAGCTGCCGACGGTATTTCACTGACCGAAGCGGAGAATGTGGTGTCTGCGGGTCGAGGCATGAAAGGCCCAGAAAACTGGGGCATGGTGGAGGAACTAGCGAGTTTGATCGGGGCAGCTACTGCTTGCTCTAAGCCTGTGGCCGACATGGACTGGCGCCCTCACCACGAGCACGTAGGTCAAACCGGCATTCAAATTGCCCCTACTCTTTACATTGCAATAGGGATTTCTGGAGCCATCCAACACCTCGCTGGGGTTAGTTCTTCTAAGAACATTGTGGTGATCAATAAAGATCCCGAAGCTCCCTTCTTCAAGATCGCGGACTATGGCATCGTGGGCGATTTATTTGAGGTCTTACCCAAAATGCTTGAAGCTATAAAGGCTGCCAAAGTGGCAGGTTGATGCAAGACTGGCCCTACTTTGGCTAGGCTGATTTAGGGCCAGTCCCAAACATTTTTTCCGTGTGTAATTTCTCGTACCTTTGAATGGAAGAGGTAGAGAAAAACGAAGCTAGGTGAATCAGGATAAGATCAAATTAGATATCATCGGGTTGTCTTCCAGTCACTCTCAAATCGGGCATTACGCCTTGGTATTAGGTGAGGCAGAAGGGAATCGTCGTTTGCCCATCATCATTGGTGGAGCAGAGGCTCAGGCCATTGCTCTAGAATTGGAAAACATAAAGACCAATCGACCAATGACGCATGACCTCATCTACAATTTAGCTCGGCACTTCGAGATCAACCTTTTAGAAGTCGTGATCAACGACTTACATGAGGGGATTTTTTATGCCCGCCTAATCTTGGAGGTGGATGGCGAGATCCATGAAATAGATAGCCGCCCTAGTGACGCTGTAGCCATCGGGGTACGCTTTAAGGTACCCATTTATACCTTCGAATCTGTGCTGTCCGAGGCGGGTATCATCATAGAGGATGAGGAAGGTGCTGAAAGCAAATACACCGGTGAAGAAAGTGGGGGGGATTTCTCTTTGGCCGAAATAGAAAAAGCAGACCCTCTAGAAGAAGATCGCCCCAAAGGGAAAGTCTCTAAATCTTCCCGCAAGGACCGACTGGAGGGATTGCAAAAGAAATTAGAAGAAGCTCTCGCTGGCGAGGATTATGAAGCCGCTGCTCGCTTGCGAGATGAAATTCAGCGATTAGAAAATGATTGAGCTCTGGGCCTTAGCTTGAAATCAAGGCTTAGAACAGCTAATACTTACTCAATGTGTATCGCCTTTCCCCAGCGGGTAAGGCGATATTTTATTAATATTGCGCCCCATGGCATTAGCTCAGCATAAATCTTATGACATTCGGTTTCAGCAGCAGGTAGACAATGCCCGCAATTACCTGATACCATTTATTGAAGAAAGCTTTCCCTTGACACCTGGGATCAGGGTAATGGAAATTGGCTGTGGTGAAGGTGGGGTGTTAAGGCCTTTTGTTGAAAAGGGGGCTCAGTGCTTAGGGGTGGATTTGAGCGCCAGCCGAATTGAGCGGGCCAAAGAGCGCATGCAACCAGAGATTGCTGCTGGCAAAGCCAGTTTCCTCGCTCAAAATGTCTATGATGGATCCTTTTTGGAGACCTATCGACAAGGCTTTGATTTGATTCTACTTAAGGACACCATCGAGCACATTCCCCAGCAAGAGAAGTTCATCCCTTACCTAAATAACTTTCTTAAACCTGAGGGAAGGATTTTCTTTGGTTTTCCACCCTGGCGCATGCCCTTTGGAGGGCATCAGCAAATCTGTGAGAGCAAGCTACTTGGCTATTTGCCCTATTTTCATCTGCTGCCTATGGGAGTCTATCAAGGGATCCTCAGACTGGCTGGCGAGCCCGAGCGAACCCGACAAGAACTTCGTGAAATCAAAGAAACGGGAATATCCCTCTACCGTTTTGAAAAGATCATCAAGCAAAGCCAGTTTGTGATTGAAAATCAGCGACTTTTCCTTCTAAATCCAATCTATCAGTATAAGTTTGGGGTGAAGCCAATAGTGCAAGCCCCTTGGCTAGCAGCCATACCTCATCTAAGGGATAGTTTGACCACAGCAGGCTGGTATATAATTAAGCGCTAAGCATCTAGGTAAACGACTGGCAAGCTCAGGATTTAATTCGTAGCTTAGCCGTCAAAATCGTCACGAGATACGCCCATGGAACTTACGGAACACCTACTTCTCATCGTTCCCATTTTGCTGGTTTTCATCACCTTTGCTGCGTACGGCTCTTATGCCGAGCGCCGGGTGGCCGCTGCGTTTCAGCAGAGGGTAGGTCCCAACCGAGTGGGTCCTCTTGGCTTGCTTCAGCCATTGGCTGACGTACTAAAGCTGCTGATCAAAGAGGACATGACTCCGAAGTCCGCTGATAAATTACTCCATTTCTTGGCCCCGGTAATTTCGGTAGCTACCACGGTATTGGTCCTGGCCGTTATTCCTTTTGCCAAAGTTGGAGAGGATTTCGTGGTCATTGCAGACGTCAATATTGGCATCCTCTTTTTATTGGCTGTTACCTCAGTAACTGTCTATGGAATTACCCTGGCAGGTTGGGCTTCTAATAGCAAATATTCGCTTTTGGGTGGCTTGAGGGCTTCCGCTCAGATGATTAGTTACGAATTGCCTTTGGGCATTGCTGTAGTTAGCGTGATTCTATTGACGAGTGTGCGTTTGGGTACGGATGCCGATATTTTGAGCATTACTTCGATAGTAGAAGCTCAGCGTGGGGCGTGGAACTTAATTGTAAACCCACTAGGTTTTGTGATATTTTTTGTGTGCGTCTTGGCCGAAACGGGGCGTACTCCATTTGACTTGCTCGAAGCTGAGCAAGAATTGGTCGGAGGGTTTCACACCGAATACAGTTCCATGAAATTTGGGACCTTTATGTTGGTTGAGTTCTTGCACTTGGTTATTCCCCCCGCAGTCATTACTACCTTGTTCTTGGGAGGCTATCTAGGACCCTTCGAAGGCATGCTAGGAGTTGCAGATTGGGCACCAGTATGGCAGGTATTATGGGGAATCGCTTGGTTTAGCGTGAAGATGTTCAGCATTTCTTTCATTTTCATGTGGATTCGTTGGACCTTACCTCGGTTCAAGTACAACCAACTGATGGACCTAGGTTGGAAACGTCTGCTACCCTTGGCCTTATTAAACCTGGTTTTGGTTGCAATTGGGGCTGCCCTTTACCAGCAATTCCTTGCCTAAGCTGGTTTCAACGAAACCCTGAAGTTTCTGCCTCGTTTTAGTGGAAGTGTGCCAAGTTGTCATTAAATTAAAACTGGCACGAAACCAGCATTGTAGTTAGTCCATCGCACTATGAACCCCAACGGTTGCCGAACTGTGTCGATGGAGTCTCACGGGAGCCATAGGCCTACATCCACTGAGTGAATTTTCCTTGCAGGAACTGTTACCCGGTCGAGCGTAAGACTTATTATCCTTTGACTCACAGGGCACGGCTTGGCAATTCATTCAGAGGAGCTATACATATGAATGGAGAATCTAATTTTTCCGATCGCG
Source organism: uncultured Bacteroidia bacterium (assembly GCA_964521065.1). Classification (GTDB taxonomy): domain Bacteria; phylum Bacteroidota; class Bacteroidia; order J057; family J057; genus CAYVAP01. The sequence continues at coordinate 44,658 of CAZFPQ010000009.1, forward strand.
TCAAGGACGTAATCTCTTACAGCCGAGAAGAAGCCATCCGCCTCTCTCACGATTATATTGGTCCTGAGCACCTGCTGCTCGGACTAATCCGTGAAGGAGAAGGCTTGGCTATTAAAATAGCGGTAAACCTAGGCATAGATCTTTCTCAGCTCAAACGAGCCATCGAAAGCGCTGTCCGTGGAACCGTTAACACTGTCAATCTGACCAACCTTCCCCTGACTCGTCAGGCAGAGAAGGTGTTAAAAATTACCCGCCTCGAAGCCAAGCTTCTCAAGAGTTCCATGATTGGAACGGAACACTTGTTGCTTTCAATTTTGCGTGAAGAGAATAACGTGGCGGCCCAAATTTTAGCCAGATTTGGCGTGACTTATGACATCGTACGCTCAGAACTTGAGCAAAAAGACGACTCACAAAGTCCTCGCATGTCCGTATCGAGTGAACCACCTGAATCATCTGAAATGAGTACACCTGGAGATCGCCCCCGAAAATCATCAAAATCGAAAACCCCGGTACTGGACAATTTTGGACGGGACCTTACCAAAGCTGCCGAAGACAACAAGCTTGACCCCATTGTGGGACGAGAGAAGGAAATTGAACGTGTTGCCCAGATCCTGAGCCGACGCAAGAAAAACAACCCTGTGCTGATTGGTGAACCCGGTGTGGGTAAGACCGCCATCGCCGAGGGACTGGCTCTGCGTATTATTCAACGCAAAGTGAGCCGGGTACTTTACAATAAGCGAGTGGTTACTCTTGACATCGCTTCCTTGGTAGCTGGTACCAAGTACCGCGGGCAGTTTGAAGAAAGAATGAAAGCTGTGATGGCCGAACTGGAAAAATCCCCAGACGTCATCCTTTTCATCGATGAGCTACATACCATCGTTGGTGCCGGTGGTGCCTCTGGTTCGCTAGACGCATCCAATATTTTCAAGCCGGCTTTGGCACGTGGCGAAATCCAATGTATCGGTGCGACTACCTTAGATGAGTATCGTCAATACATTGAAAAAGACGGTGCCCTGGAGCGTCGCTTCCAAAAGGTAATGGTTGAGCCTACTTTACCTAGTGAGACAGTGACCATCTTGAATAACATCAAGAGCAAATATGAGGATCACCACAATGTGAACTACACCGAAGAGGCCGTATTGGCTTGTGTGTCACTGAGTGACCGTTATATCTCTGACCGTTATTTCCCAGATAAGGCCATCGATGTGCTAGACGAGGCTGGAAGCCGAGTTCACATTACCAATATCCACGTACCTCAAAGTATCTTGAACCTCGAAGCTAAAATCGAAGAGGTCAAGGAACTGAAGAATAAAGTGGTAAAAAGCCAGAAATACGAAGAGGCAGCCCAACTGAGAGATCAGGAAAAGCGCCTACTCGAAGAACTGGAGCAGGCTAAAATTGAGTGGGAAGAAGAAACCAAAAACAAGCGCTACACGGTCAGCGAAGAAGATGTAGCAGCAGTGGTTTCCATGATGACCGGTGTGCCAGTGACGAAAATCGCAGCGGCCGAGATCGAGAAGCTTAAGACCATGGGCAATCAACTTAAGGATGTCATCATTGGTCAAGATCCTGCTATCGATAAGTTGGTCAAAGCCATCAAGCGTTCTCGCCTAGGCCTGAAAGATCCTCACAAACCCATCGGATCCTTTATTTTCTTGGGACAGACTGGGGTCGGTAAGACCGAACTGGCTAAGGCTCTGGCGCGGTACATGTTTGATACAGAGGAAGCCCTTATCCGACTCGATATGTCGGAATACATGGAGAAATTCACTGTTTCTCGTTTGATTGGAGCGCCTCCAGGCTACGTCGGATACGAAGAAGGAGGCCAGTTGACCGAGCGCGTTCGTCGCCGCCCATACTCTGTGGTCTTGTTAGACGAGATTGAAAAAGCTCACCCCGATATTTTCAACATCATGCTCCAGGTCTTGGATGATGGTTTGTTAACGGATGGATTAGGTCGTCGCATTGACTTCAAAAACACCATCATCATCATGACCTCCAATGTAGGAGTACGCGAACTCAAGAGCTTTGGTACTGGAGTTGGATTCTCCACCAAGTCTCGCGAAGAGCAGACTCAGGATATGATGCGTAATACCATTGAGGGAGCGATGAAAAAAGTCTTCCGCCCAGAGTTTCTCAATCGCATCGACGAAGTGATCATCTTCAACGAGTTGGAGAAAGAACACATCATGGAGATCATCGATCTTCAGTTGCGTGGAGTGTTTGCTCGGATCGAAGAAAAAGGATACCATATCCAGTTGTCAGATGCGGCCAAAGAATACATCGCTGAGAAAGGATTTGATAAGCAGTTTGGTGCTCGACCTCTACAGCGTGCTCTTCAAAAGTACTTGGAAGACCCCATCGCAGATGAAATCTTGGAAGGGAAGACCAAAGAGGGAGATACCCTTTATGTAGACTACCTAGAAGAAGAAGAGAAGATCACGGTTGAAACTCGTCCTGGGCCAGCTTTATTGGAAGCTAAGTCAGATGACGATGATGATGACGACAAGGTAGAAGAAAAAGAGCCTTCAGAAGAAGCTGAAGATTGATCTTCTACTCAGGAAATAGAATGTGGGGAGCCCAAAATGGGCTCCCTTTTTTATTCTAAGGCAAGAGACCCAAAGAAAAATCGGTCGGGGTACGGACTGTGTTCTGGCAATTATCCATTCTTATAAGCACCCCTCCATATACCACACCCCGAATTTTCTGTCCAAACGCCTTAAAAAAAGTGAAGAATGGTCTTTTAGCTGACTAGATTACCTGTAACATTGTCTGTAACAGTGCGTTTCAAAGCCTATGAAAATGAAAAATACCCTGGTAATAGGAGCTTCTAATAAACCCCAGCGCTATTCTAACCGCGCAATCCATATGTTGAGCGATGCGGGGCACCCTGTTCAAGCATATGGGCTAAGGGCAGGTGAGGTAGCTGGTATATCCATTCATACGGATCAAGCTGAGATAAGCTCGGAAGAGGTCGATACGGTGACTCTCTACGTAGGACCTCAAAATCAGGCTGGACTGCTTGACTGGTTGACTGAACTCAAACCATCAAGAGTTATTTTCAACCCTGGAACAGAAAATCCCCCTTTGGCCAAAGCCTTAAAGTCCCAAGATATCGAGACCATAGAGGCCTGTACATTGGTCATGCTAAGTACGCGACAGTATTAGGAGGATTTTATTTTTTCTGGAGAATTACTATTTTGATTTTTCCAGGGTCTTACGCCTCTATCACCTATGCCGTCTAAAGTTTACTCCCAAGTTACCGAAGGGATCAGGGTCAATGTGGGGTCCACCTACATTCAGGATGAATCCTCCCCCAAACACAGCTACTATGTGTTTGCTTACCGAGTAGAAATCATCAACGAATCGCCCTACGAAGTACAGTTGCTTTCGCGATGTTGGCACATCCTAGATGGAATAGGTAGCCAAAGAACCGTGACTGGAGAAGGGGTGGTAGGCAAGCAGCCTTTCATACCACCAGGAGGCCAGCATACCTACGTAAGCGGTTCTCACTTTCAGACACCTATTGGCGAGATGTGGGGGCATTACATCATGGAGCGCCAAACTGATGGAGCCCGACTAAAGGTGAAAATACCTCCCTTTATGATGATGGTCCCCTATCTCAACAATTGATGGAGCAGGTCAAAAACTATCTGTGGGGGAAGTGGCAATCGCCTCATAGTCGAGCATATTTATCTACCATCAATCCAGCCACGGGCGAAGCCCTTGCGGAGATACCAGCTAGTGATAAGACTGACCTAGGTCAGGCCGTAGATGCGGCTCAAGCTGCGTTTCCAATCTGGTCCAACTTAAGTATTCAGGCGAGATCCCAGTTCCTCTGGAAAATTGCAGATGGAATCGAGCAGAGACTTGAGGAATTTGCAAGGCTCGAAAGTCAAGACAATGGTAAACCCGTCTGGTTAGCCAGAAAAGTTGATATCCCTAGAGCGGTAGACAATTTTCGTTTTTTTGCTCAAGCTATCACGCAATTCAGCAGCGAGTCCCATGATATGGGCCAAGTGGGGTTCAATTATACCCTGAGGCGTCCCCTAGGAGTGGTGGGTTTAATCTCGCCCTGGAATCTTCCCCTGTATCTATTTACTTGGAAGATTGCCCCAGCTCTTGCTGCCGGCAATACGGCGGTGGCTAAACCTTCTGAAGTAACTCCTCTGACCGCCAACCTTTTGGCAGAGGTATGTGGAGAAATAGGGCTTCCCGCAGGAGTACTCAACATCATCCATGGCAAAGGAGATGAGGTAGGAGAAGCCTTGGTCCAGCATCCAAACGTGTCTGCCATTTCCTTTACGGGGAGTACCCGAGTAGGAAAAAGAATTGCCGAAGTAGCTGGTCCTAGCTTCAAAAAGTTATCCCTAGAAATGGGAGGTAAGAATGCCAGTCTGATATTTGCCGATTCCGACTACGATGCTGCCTTGAAGGGAGTGCTGCGTTCCAGCTATACCAACCAAGGTCAGATCTGTTTGTGCAGCTCTCGTATCCTGGTGGAATGGTCTATTTATGAAAGATTCGCTACAGATCTCGCCGACCTGGTAAGCAAGCTCAAAGTAGGAGACCCCTTAGAACCTGATACCCAAGTAGGAGCGATCGTTTCTCAAGCCCAATGGGAGAAGGATCAATATTACCTCCAATTGGCTCAAGAAGAGGGGGGGCAAATATTGGCGGGAGGAACAGTGCCCGCATTGCCTGATCGATGCAAACAGGGATATTTTTTATCTCCTACCTTGGTGGCAGGATTAGATGGAGCTTGTCGGGTAAATCAAGAAGAAATATTTGGTCCCATTGCCACTATTCAACCCTTCCATTCTGAGGAGGAAGCCTTGACTTTGGCGAATGGAACCCCGTATGGGTTATCGGCTACCCTCTGGACCCAGGATCTGAAACGGGCTCATCGAGTAGCTGCATCTTTAGAAGCTGGGATTATCTGGGTCAATAGTTGGATGGTCCGAGACCTACGAACCCCCTTTGGAGGCATGAAACAATCTGGGGTAGGCCGTGAAGGTGGCTTTGAAGCTTTGAAGTTCTTCACCGAGATCAAGAATATCTTTATTAGCCTAGCCTCAGATTAGGGAGATACTGAGACGTGAGATATGGGGATGATCCTCGTGGAGATAGGATCACTTTCTTCCTACGTATTTCTTATTAATCGGCCTCTAACTTCTCGCAGCGCAGCAATCTCGCTTCTAATTGTCCCCAGAAAGTAGGGTTTTTGGAGGGAAAACGATATTACCCATACAGACGTTAAGTTAGGCGAGCACCCCCCATCATTTTGGGACGACGATAAATAAGGATTTGTCGGCAAATGCTTTATAAGTCTGGGAAGTGTCGCGTAGTTTTGATCACAAAGAAGAAATTTTGATGCACATGAATCGATTCATACAAGAATTGCTACTGCTTTTGGTATTGACCGGATGTGCCGCATCCCCTGCGCCTAGTCAAGCCCAACCTCAGCCTCCTGGCCACCGGATTGAGGTAAAAGTGGCTGGCTTTGGAGAAAGTGAAGCCTATTTGGCCCACTATTATGGAGACAAGCAATATCTCAAGGACACCGCTTCGGTGTTAGATGGGAATTTTGTTTTTGAAGGAGCTGACAGGCTGGACGGGGGAATTTATTTGGTCGTCATGCCTCCCAGCAACCAGTATTTTGAGATCATGGTGGACGATGACCAGCACTTTGTAGTTGAAACCGACACCGCCGACTACGTCAAAAACATGAAGGTGCAGGGCTCTGAGCAAAACCAGCTCTTCTTGGATGACATTCGTTTCCTTGCCGACATGAGAACCAAGGCCAATGAGATCCAAACCAAGATGAAATCAGCCGAGGAAGGCTCTTCTGCTCAGAAGAAGCTCAAGGGGCAATTGGATCAAATCAATGAGGATGTACAAAGCCAGCGGTTGAAGTTGGTAGAAGATCATCCAGATATGCTGTATTCCAAGGTGATCATGGCCATGAAAGAGCCAGAAATTCCCGAAGCACCCAAAGGAGCCGATGGCAAACCCCTTGATTCCCTCTTTGCCTTTAACTACTATCGGGCCCACTTCTTTGATAACCTAGACTTTACTGATAACCGCATGCTCCGCACTCCGGTCTATCACAACAAGGTTATGCAATAC